>DATDGW010000173.1:0-6939 GCA_036521895.1 Candidatus Sulfotelmatobacter sp.
ACACGTACCCGACTCAGAGCGGGACTGCGCGTGTCCCACGGGTGGGCAAGTGTGCGGACAAGCGAGTAGTTTGGCCGCTGTTCATCTACGAGAAGAACCGGATGCGCTAATCAGCGCCCGTCCGGGTCTGTGCGGGGGGCAGCCAGCGATGGCTGTCCCTACCGCGATCAAGGGACCAGAGCTTCGGTCACTTGCCCCTGAGCACACCATGGTTTCCACTAGGAGCGAATCTTTTTCCGCCGGGAAACAGGCCATGCTCGATCCTTGGCATCCTCGCCATGCCTGGCTGGAAACGGATATACCGTTTCACCTTAGGAGATAACTGTGCGCAAATTCATTGCCGTAGCTTGTTTCTTGATGCTATTTTCCTTGGCCGCGATGGCGGCGGATTATCCCAAAGCGGAAATCTTCGGAGGCTATCAATACACCCATTTGGAGGGTGGCTACAACGGCAACGGTTTCAACTTCGCCCTGAATGGCAACTTCAACGATTATTTCGGAATTACCGCCGACTTCGGTGCGGCCTATAAGAGCCAGAACGGTGTCAGCCTGAATAACTACACTTACACCTTCGGTCCAGTGCTGTCGCTGCGCGCGAACAAGGCTTACACGCCGTTTGTGCACGCACTCATTGGCGGCGATCATGCGACCGCGAGTGTCAGCGGTGTGGGCAGCGCCAGTGGCAATGGCTACGCCCTGATGGCTGGGGGAGGAGTGGACTTCAACATCAACCGGGGGCTGGCATTTCGTGCAGCCCAGGCCGACTGGATGCTGGTGCATAGTAACGGCTCAACCAGCAGCAAGAACCTCCGCATCTCAACTGGGATTGTTTTGAAGTTCTAGATTCGCCACTAATGCCAAAAATTGGGGCGGCCTTTCGGCCGCCCTTTTTGGATGCTGTTGCTGAACACCTACCGCGTGGTTTCTTCGATCTCCGAAATCCAGTCGGGACGCTTCAGCACCTCGCGCGGTTTGGGTCCGTCGGCGGCGCCGACAATGCCGTCTTGCTCCATTAGATCGATGAGGTGCGCGGCTCGGCCGTAGCCGATGCGCAAGCGCCGCTGCAGCAAGGAAGTGGATGCTTTGCCGAACTCCACCACCAACTTCACTGCGTCGCCATACATGGGATCGTCTTCGGCTTCGCCGTCGGCTCCCGCTTCGCCGCCGCTGCCTTCCGATCCCGCCTCCCGCTCGCCCTTGGGCGCTTCCAGGAACTGCTGTTGATATTCCGCGAGACCTTGCGACTTCCAAAACTCGACCACTGCAGCGATTTCCTTTTCCGTCACAAACGGAGCGTGCAGGCGGTGCACGCGCGCTGAACCCGATGGCAGATACAGCATGTCACCTTTGCCGAGCAAGGCTTCCGCGCCATTGGCGTCAAGAATCGTGCGCGAGTCCACTTTCGTGGCCACACGGAACGAAACCCGGGCAGGGAAGTTCGCTTTGATTAACCCAGTGATTACGTCGACCGAAGGCCGCTGCGTCGCCAGTACCAGGTGAATGCCAACGGCGCGCGCCATCTGGGCGAGACGGGTGATCGACTCTTCCACGTTGCTGGAGTCGAGCATCATCAGGTCAGCCAACTCGTCGATGATGATGACGATGTAGGGAATCGGCTTCTCGTCCGACTCTTCGTCAAACAAACTCGGCGTGCCGTTCTGATCAAAGAGCTTGTTGTACTGATCGATGTTGCGTACGCCCTTCGCCGCGAGCAGCTTTAACCGGCGCTCCATTTCGCGCACCGCATTGCGCAGGGCGTTGGCCGCGAGTTTCGGTTCGGTGATGATCGGCGTGTAAAGATGCGGGACGCCTTCATAATTGCCCAGTTCCAGCCGCTTCGGGTCCACCAGGATCAGGCGCACTTGATCGGGCGTCGCCTTGTACAGAATGGACATGATCATCGCGTTGATCGCGACGCTCTTGCCAGCGCCCGTCGAGCCAGCGATCAGAAGGTGCGGCATTCCAGCCAGATCGGCCGTAACGATGCGGCCGTTGATGTCTTTGCCCATGGCGATCGTCATCTTCGACTTCGATCCCATGAACTCCTGCGACTCGATGTTTTCGCGCAGCCAGATAATCTCGCGCTGGCGGTTCGGAACCTGAATGCCGACCGTACTCTTTCCGGCCATGCGCTCGATCAGGATGCTCTCCGCCTTCAGCGCGAGGCAGAGGTCGTCGCAGAGATTGGTAATGCGGCTGTACTTGATACCGGCTTCCGGCTTGAACTCGAACGTCGTGACCACCGGACCAGGGTTGATCTGCGTAATCTGCCCGTGAATCTCGAACTCGGCGTACTTCTCCGTCAGCACTTGCGCCAGCAGCTTGAGTTCGTCGGCATCGACCTGCTGCTGTTCGTCGGGACGCTGCAGCAGGCTGCTGGACGGCAGTTTGTATCCGCCAGCGATGCGCGGCATCGTCGTCTTGGCTTTGTTTCCGCGGTCGGCGCGCTGGGTGACTTCGGGATCCGCTGAGTCGGTCGCAGCGCCTGCAGCCACAGGTTCGGCCTGGATTCCCCCCCTTGTTGGCGCGGACCTCATCTCCGACTGCGGCGCTTCCTCTTCCATCATGCGCTCAATGCCAGTGCGGCGCGGCTCTGGTGCTGCGGAGGTCTGCACCGGTGGCCGCGACTGGATCAACTGGCTCTTCACAACGGGCTTCAAAATGCGCCGTTGCTCGAGTTCCTTCTGTTGCCGCTTCTTGGTTCGCTCCTGCTGCCAATCTTTGTAGCGGTTCCACAGCGCGGTGACAAACGCGAACCGCGTCGGGGCCCAGAGTCGAATCGCCGAGAACGAGAATGCCGTCGAAAGATACAGCGCGACCGCGAGCACGGTGGCGCAGACGATATAAGCGCCAACCAAATTCAGATAGTGAATCAGCACGTCTCCGATGACACGCCCGAGCAGCCCTTCGATAGGGATTACGTGCATCCAGCACAAATGCCCGGGCAACAGCGCGAGCATGGCGGGAACGAACATGACCAACCAGATTCCGCCCAGGCTCTTGGCCAGCGGGGACTGCACTTTCATGGAGCGGAACCAGCGCACACCCAGCATCGTCGGGAAAATCACCAAAAGGAATGCGCCGATGCCGAAGAATTGCAGCATCATGTCGGCGGTGAAGGCGCCGACGACACCGATCCAGTTACGCGCGGCATGCGAACCGGTCAGCACCGAGGCGCTGTTCCACGACGGGTCGAGGGGAGAATACGAAACCAGCGCGAGGACGAGGAGGAGCGCCGAGACGCACATCAGGAATCCGACCAGCTCGTTGAGCCGCCGGTTCCCGGTGGGAACAAAGATGCCTGCCAGATAGTCCATGTAGGCTGATTCACACCGAAGACACCAAATCCCCAGTGCCGCAATCGGCCAGAGCCCTTACATTATGCCAAGAAGCCGGCAATCCGACAATGCAGGAAAACCCCTGTAGTATCCATGTAGCTTCCCAGCCGAATCCCGCGCCAGAAGCCGTATCTGATCGCGGTTGGCCTATTGAAGATGCCCGAGATATGCCAGCACAATTACCACAATGGCGAGAACGATACGGTAGGCGATGAAAACCCGCAGGCTGTTCGATTGCAGATACCGCACGAGCCACGTAATCGCCGCGTAGCCCACGAGCGCAGAAACGAGAATTCCAACCAGAAACGGCAGGTGCATGCCCGCGGGCAAGCCTTCTTTGCGAAGTTCGTGCGCCTTCACGAGAGCTGCGCCGGCGATGATGGGCGTTGAAAGCAGAAAACTAAAACGCACGGCCGCTTCGCGCGTCATGTTACGAAACAAGCCGGCGGTGATGGTCGATCCGGATCGTGAGACCCCGGGAATCAAAGCAGCGGCCTGCGCAGTGCCCACGACCAGAGCATCGGCAAGAGAAATGCGCGTGAGCGGCTTTTCCAATCGGCTCACTTTTTCTCCCAGCCACATCAGAAGAGCCACCACAATCAATGCCGCTGCGATCAGCACAAGGTGCTCGCGGAAGTAGTCTTCGGCCGAATGCTCCAGCAACTTGCCCGCAATGGCTCCGGGAATTGTGGCCGCGGCCAGAAACCAAAGGAGCATGCGCTCTTCTTTTTGTTCGTCGAGGGTTAGGTTCGCCTCCGAACCGCCGGCCTCGGAGAATCGAACGACCTTCCCTCCCAGGGCGGCGCGGACGATCTGAAACCAGGTGCGCCGGAAGTAGAAGAGCACCGACAGGAGAGTTCCGAAGTGAAGAGCTACATCGAAACTGAGTTCATGGGCGGGTGAGAGTTCGTTCCATCCAAGCAAGCGCCGCACGATGATCAGATGAGCGGAACTGGAGACGGGAATGAATTCCGCGAAGCCCTGGACGATGGCAAGAACAATCGCTTGATAGATTGGCAAGTTAGTTGGTCGCGCTTTCGAAGCTTGGTGTGGCCTGTTGAATGTAAAGCATCAGCCGCTGAGCGCGCAATGGCCAAGGGCACTGCACAGGATTAGCGTCCGTCTAGTCGCTGGCGTTGCCGAAGGTTGGTACGCCTTGCTGAACGTAGAAGATCAGCGTCAGGGCGCGCGAGGACCAGTCGCTTTGCGCGTACTGGCTCACGATTCTTTGCGCCAGTTCCAGCGAGCGGTTTTTTGCTTCGTCAGATTTTTTCTGGTTGGCCTCGGTTTTGTAAATCTCGATCAGCGCTGAACGGCGCCAGGCGGCTTGATACAGCGCCTCCGGCGCGGCGGGAGACTGCTCGTGCTCTTTCGCATACTTCTCGTACATCTCGGCTTCTTTTTCCGGACATTTCGACGCGCCTTGCCAATCGCCGCAGAGTTTGTTTTCGAGGAGATGGAAGGCTGCGAGGTCGGCCCATTTTGTTCCGGGGAACTTTTTCATCACCAGCTTCATCCATTCCTCGTTGATCTGCCCGCGCATGTAGGCGTCGCGCTCGCGAGCGGACGGGCGCGTGAGCACATCGGAGCGGTCAATCTGCCAGCGAATGTCGGCGGCGCGGTAGAGTCCTTCAGCAGCCAGAGGCGAAGTCGGAAACAAATCGTAGACGCGGTAGTAGAGGCGCATGGCATCTTGCGCGGCATCGCGGCGGCCGCGGCGTCGGCTGGCCTGGTCTTCAGAGTCGGCGGCTTCGCCAAAGACAATCTTGTCGCCGTTGGGAGTGGTGAGGCTCACGAGTGCTTTGCTGTTGATCCACCCGGTGATAGTTTTGCCTTCGGATTCGGGATCATCTTCGTCGGCGTCTTTCCTCGGTTCGCGGAGGATGGCTTCGACGTGTGTCCAGTCGCGGCTGGTTTCGATGATCACGAGTTCGTGTCCGCGGCCAGCTTCGCCGAGTTTGGCGGCATCGCCGCTGGGGGAGACGCGGATGGTCTCTTCGTGGATGAGCGTGCCCCGCTGGGCCTGGGCGGAGGCGAACGAGGTCAGTGCCAGAACCGTTACCGCGAGAAGAATGAATCGAAGTCTCATATTCATGATTATTGGCTGTAGCGACGTTGCTTGCAATGCCTTATCAGCGGCGGAGCTTTTCCAGCATTTGGGGCTCGATGTTGCCGCCCGAGATGATGGCGACGTTCAGTTTTGTTTTGGGCAGTTGATCGGCGCGGAAGAGGAATCCGGCGGTGGCGACTGCGCCGCTGGGTTCGGCTACCGTGGCGGGATTCGCTGCCAGTTGTTTCATGGCCGCGCGAATCTCCTCTTCGGCGACGGTGACAATGCCGTCGACAAAGCATTGCATGTGATCGAAGTTGATGGGGCCGACGCTCTGAGTGCGGAGTCCGTCGGCGATGGTGCGCGTGACTTGTTCGGCAGGGAACTGGACGATTTTGCCCGCGCGCAGGCTGGCTTGCGCGTCGGCTGCCAGTTCGGGCTCAACGCCGAAGACGTTCACCGAGGGTTTGCTCAGCTTGATGGCTGCGGCCAGGCCGCTGATGAGGCCTCCTCCACCGACGGGGGAGAGCACGGTTTCGACGTCGGGCATGTCTTCGAGGATCTCGAGTCCCATGGTGCCCTGGCCGGCGATGATTTTTTCGTCGTTGTAGGGAGGCACGATGATGTAGCCGTGTTTTGCGGCCAGCTCCTCGGCTTTCAATTGACGTTCGCTGCTGCCGGGGCCTACCAGTACGATGTCCGCGCCGAGGGCGGCAGTTGCCTCGCGCTTGCTGGCGGGAGCGTTATTGGGCATGACGATGACGGCTTTGACCCCGAGCGCGCGGGCGGCGTAGGCGACGCCTTGGGCGTGATTGCCGCTGGAGTAGGAGATGACTCCGCGCTTGCGCTCCGCTTCGGAGAGTGACACGATCTTGTTGTAGGCTCCGCGGAGTTTGAAGGCGCCGATGGGTTGCTGGTTTTCGGGCTTGAGGAAGAGGCGGCGCTTGGCGTCGCCGTGATCAAGTTCGATCAGGGCCGTGCGGACAGTAATGCCTTCGAGACGCGTGCGGGCGGAGTGGAGGTCGTCGAGAGTGATCATTCGATAGGTTGTTTCAGTTGTGCCCAAGGCACAGAGTATCGTTAGTGGTCGGGTTCCCGCCACTGCAAGTGGCTGGCTTTTAATCACCGGCCCTCACTCTCGAGTAATACCGGCGCTTTCGAGAGCCGCGGAAGCAGTCACAGTTCGCTGGTTGTTTCGGGCTGGACAGGGTCGGCGAATCAGGGCTCCGTTTTCTTGGATCCGCGCCGTAGGTCTGGAACGACAAATCCGGCGGGCACCTGAAACATGGCAGGATCCGGTTCGGAGCGCGAGAGATCCACCCCACGAATCACCCGCGTGCCTTCCCTCGGATCCTTACGAGTTACAGCCAAAATGATTTGCAGGTCAGGAGAGTACCAGAACTCGCGTGTAGTAACGAGCGGCTGGCTATTTCCAACGGCGCCAGCTTTGAGGGTAGTCGTTTCGCGGGTGCCGAGGACTTCAACCGCCGTCGATAACAGCATTCCCTAGACTAGGCTCTCGCTAGCAACCAGACGCGCTCCCGGATCGAG
>DATDGW010000174.1:0-2245 GCA_036521895.1 Candidatus Sulfotelmatobacter sp.
CGTCATTGTTTACCGGGTTGAGAGATCTCAAGCCGCGACTGCGAGACCTGCCATAGACTGGGCATAGATGATCTCGGGAACAATGATCTGAGGCGGTGGATCCGGCGAAGAATCGCGAGGTGTTTTCGGGGTTGGCGGTACGAGGTCGAGAATCTTGTGCTTCTCGCTGCAACACAGTAATTCCACCACGACATCGAACGGATTTTTGCCCTGCTGTTTGGCGGTTTGCAGAATGCTGGTGAGCACGGCTTGGGCGTGGGCTCCATTCTGGGTGCGGTTTCCGCCCCAGTTCTTACGCGCGCCGATTAGAGCTCGGATGGCTCGCTCGGCCACATTGTTGGTCGCATCCAGGCCGGGACAATAAAGATAGGTAAAGATGTAAGGCCGCTCGTGTTGCAGATGTTTGGCCAGCCTGCGGTTGGCCGAATCTCGATAGGGACGTGCCAACAGACGATCCAGCTTGGCTTCCAGCCGCCCCGTAGCAGTCCATAATCCGTGCAGCGAGATCTCCTGGTTCTTATAGCGATCGCGTAAGGCCAAGCCTTCCTCAAGCAGGGCTTGCACCCGCCGCGGGAAGCAGGCGGCTCCGGGAGAGGCTACCTGGGCCATGTCTTCGCACCGACGAAGCAGATGCTGGGTGCAGCTTTGATGGCTGGCTTGGAGAAACTTGTAGTACACCGCCCAGCCATCGTGGGTTAACCAACCGTTATAATCGGCACCCAACAGTGCAGCGGCCTGTTCGAAGCTGCGCCCCGGCAAGATGTCGCAGAAGGTCACCTGCTCGCTGACCACCACCCACAGCCAGCGCAGTTGTGCCTCCACATTCCAGCCCGTCTCATCGATGGCGTTTACCATGCTGCGGCGGGCGGCGCCCCGCAGAGCATGCCAGGTCGCTTCGCCGCGCTGGGCCACCCGATCCACGGCGCGGCACATGGTACTGCGGTTCACCCCTAAGCCAAAGCCGTCCTGCAGGACCGCCGCCACATCGGCATGAGGCATGCCCAAAGCCTTGTTCATCTTGACCCCCAGCGCTAAGGCTTCCGGCCCCAGTTGCACGGCCGCGGCACCTAAGGCGTCGGAGGTCTGCCGCGGGTCGCGTCCCTGGACTCGTTGGTGGCATACCGTGCAGCGGCCGATGGCAATGTCGAAGCGCCGCCAGATCGTCTGGCGCACGATCTCGTGCTGAAACTGCGAAACGATTTTTTTCACCTCCAGCGCGCCCCCACAGCAACACTGCCGCGGGAGCGGAACGGCGATCACTTCATCGACCTGCTCAGGAATGGGTTTGTGATGACGCTGGCCATAAGCGGCGCCGGATTTGCGCCCCGGCGGTTTTGGGTTCGGTTTCCGTCTACCGCGAGAGAACGGTGCCGCCTGCCGCTTACTGGCCCGCTGCGCTTCCTCCAGTTGCCGCTTCAGCTTCTCGTTCTCTTGGCGCAACCGTTCCCGCTCTTGCTCCAGTTGCTCTCGCTGCTGCCGTAACTGCTCGTTTTCTTTCCGTAGCTGCTCATTCTCACGACGAGTTCCCCGTCCCTGCTCCTGAATCGAAGCGAGCTTGCGTTTCAGTTCTTCGATTACGACAACCGGATTGAACGACTTAGGCCACGCCATCGCCTGCTCTCGCAGGTAACATGCGCAAACTGGCGGAATTTGTCCAGCTTAATTGCACCTCGAGTATCTCGATTGCCAACTTTCGGCTACAGGCCCGCGTCATAAGCAGCGTTTACAGTGGTTTCAACGCGGTAAACAATGACCTTTTAAGTTATCGAGGACGACCACGCGTGGAGTGCCGCCCAGTCGACGGAATGCTTTTTCGTGGAGTTCGGCCCAGATGCGCGAACTGGACTGAAACGTCAGAAGACGTACCGCCTTGCGGCTGTAGCCCAAGGTCATGACGAAGAGCCGGGTGCGTCGATATTTTCCCGTCCGCTCATCGCGGACCATGGGGCCTTTGTTTCCGTAATCGACTTGCGCTTCTTCGCCCGGCGGCGTGCAGATCACGGCGCGGGCCTCGGGCGCCTGGTTTCCGCGCAGCCGGCGAACAAAGCGTTGCACCGAGAGATAGCCCGCCCGGAAGCCGTGATCGGCCACTAGATCCTGCCAGATAGCCATGGCATTCCGGCCACGATTCAGGCCGAGCTCGATAGCCTCCCGGAAGGGCTCGCAGGCCGAAGGTGTCGGAGAGTGACCGTTCGAATGAACACCGCTCAACCCTGCGCCAAACCCGGTGATCACCTCTTTGGCC
>DATDGW010000175.1:0-3634 GCA_036521895.1 Candidatus Sulfotelmatobacter sp.
CGGCGCAGCCAAATATCGGCCACCTCTGCGAAATCGACGAACGTGAGTTCCTGAGGTGTCCGTTTGAGCTCCTTGCAGATCTTTGGCAAATGACTTCTGAACCGCAGATAGCGGGCAAACACTTCGGACGCTCCTGGCAGGCGCTTCCGTTTGGATGCGGTACGCAACCAGTCGCGTACGGCGGTAATAGCAGTCCGTGGCGTGCCGCTGTACACGTGGATCTCCTGGCCTGAAATATCGGACAGAAATGCGCGATACCGAAAGGGCCTTCTGTCCAGTATCAGGCAGTTCTTCACCTTTTGCGACCGGCCGCCGAATCGTTTACAGCCCAGGTACAAACCTAACTCCAGCGGCATATTGAAACGAGGTAACCTGGTGCGCAGATCGATGCCAACATAAGAGAGATCGTGTATGCCGTACCGGCACTGCGCGATGATAGCCTCGGGGGTCACCTCAAAACCGGCCAGTTGAGCGCGTCCAGGACAGCCATAGTTTTACCTTACCGGCGCCAGTTTCGGCAAGAGTTTTTCCAGAGTCTTCTTTCGGCGGACAACTCGGTTTATACTGGCTCCACCTGGGTGGAGGATAGGGCAACGCAGGGATGCGACCCGAGCGCCGACCAGCGGCCGGAATGGCGGGGCGGCGCCAGCCGCCCCAAAAAGAACAGCCATTCTGGCGGGAAGGCGCTAAATCCCAGGGGTTTGGGGACAGAGTCCCCATCAAAGAAAGCCTTCTTGCGATTTGGTTTTGCTCCAGGAAAGTCGTACGGCCGCAGATTCATTGAGGGGCTCCAGTGGCAGCGGCTGCCGCTTTTGTCCGCCAGCTCCGCGGGCCGCACTTGAGCACGTGCCCGTGATGCAAGATGCGGTCGAGCATGGCAGTGACCGCAGCTACATCGCCCAGCAGTTTCCCCCAGTCTTCAACGGGTCTGTTGGAAGTGAGCAGCGTGCTCGTGCGCTCATAGCGCCGCATGATGATCTCCAGTAGATCCTCAGCCGCTGTCAACGGCAACTTGCGCATACCGAAGTCGTCGATGATGAGCAGCGGCACCGTGGCCACAGACTCCATGAACTGCTTGCGTTTGCCTTCCATGACGGCGTCGGCGAGTTCTTCCAGCAGGACATGCGTCTCCCGATAGATCACGCGATAGTTCTGTTGGATGGCAGCTTGGCCGATGGCTTGAGCCAAGTGGCTTTTCCCCGTCCCGCCTGGCCCCAGGAAGAGTGCATCTTCCCGCTTGCCGATGAAGGCACAGGTGGCCAAGTCGAACACCAGACTGCGATTCATCTTCGGGTTGAAGGTGAAGTCGAAGTTGTCCAGAGTCTTGTGCGGGTCGCGGAAGGCGGCCTGTTTGCGCCGGCGATCCAAGAGTCTCTCGCTGCGGCGGGTCAGCTCGTCGTTCACCAGACAGGAGATCAGATCGATCGGCGCCATGGCTTCGGCCTGCGCCTGATGCAGCCTGGTTTCCAGCACGGCGGCTGTACCGCCGAGCCGGAGTTGTCGTAAAGCACGTTGTAATTCGATGAGGTTCATTCGTTGCTCTCCTTGGTTTTGCCTTCGATGAAGTCGCGGTACATCGTGAGCTGGCGGATCAGCGGATCGACCTGGCGCAAGCTCAACGACAGTTGGGGGTGGCGCTCCAGATAGCGCCGCACGAAGTGGTAATCGGCGCGGACCCCGACTTCCAGGGCGGCGGCGCAAGCGTCGTCGACCGTGGCGCCGCCATACTTCTTAACCAGCGACAGCACGCCCAAGATGCGGCGCACCGCGGTCTCGCCGTCTTTCTGATGCATGCCGCGGCAGAGCGCCCCGATTTTCGCGCCGGCCTTGTCAGCGCGCGACAGCAGTTGTAGGGTGGTCAGTGGAGTCTGCTTGGGCCGGTCTTCGTCTTTGATGCGATGGCGGCCGCGCGCCTGGCGCAGGTGCTCGCGCAGGAGTTGCCCGGTCTGCGGATCCATCAGGCGGACTTGGTGGGAATCCCATTGCACCTGGACGTGCCGGCCGATCCAGCCGGGAGGTGCGCCATAGTAGGCCGCATCGACTTCCACGCAGCCATCCAGGTTCACCGTGCGTTTGCCGTATTGGTAGTAGCGGAAGGGCTCCACGGGCAGAGGCTGCAGCGTCGGCTTCTCTTCGGCAAACATAGCGGCGACTTGCCGCTTCGTAGTGCCGTGAATGCGCGTATCGGCCCAGCGCGTTTCCCATTGGTCCAGATAGGTTTGAGCTTCCTCCAGGCTTTCGAAACGAAGTCCTTTCAGGGGAGTATTCTTGGCATGGCCGACGCCCCTTTCCACCTTCCCCTTGCGATCCGGATCACGGACGCGGCAGGGCAGCGCGACGACATTGTAGTGCTGCAACATGTCGCGGTACAGAGGATTGACGGTGGGATCGTAGATGTCTGGCTTGAGCACCCCTTCACGCAGATTGTCGAGCACGGCGACCTTGGTCACTCCGCCCAGTCGGCGAAAGGCCTTCTCGTGCAACTCAGCCCATGTTTGAGAACTGGAGCCGAACACCAGCAGGCGAACGCATTTGCGGCTGTAGCCGAGCGTCAGGACGAATAGCCGGGTGCGCCGGTATTTGCCGGTGTGCCCATCGCGAACCATGGGACCTGTGCCGTAGTCGACCTGGAGTTCTTCGCCGGGCACGGTCTCGATGACCGCACAGGCTTCCGGCGACTGCTGCCCACGGAGCTTACGGATGAATCGTTTGACGCTCTGATAGTCGCCGGGGAAACCATAGACATCCACCAGATCCTGCCAGATGGCCTTGGCGTTGCGACCTCTGGCGAGTCCCGCTTCGATGGCTTCCACATAAGGTTCGCACGCGCTGGCTGAAGGGCTACGACCGGGTTGTGGTTCTGGTTTCGCCGCCGTTTCCCTGGTCGATTCCCCACTAGAGTCGGGGGTCACCTCCTCGGCCTCACTGGCCGGTTTTGTCGGCAGAGAGTCGGGGGTCACCTCGCCGGCCCGACTGGCCGGTTTTGCCCGAATCCGGCGGCCGCGGGGTGGCCGCAACGCAACCCCGGCTTCCTTCAAATAAGCCGAAATGGTTTCACGACGAACGCGGGTTTCCCGTTCAATCCGCCGTAACGACCATCCCAGACGCCCTAAGGCTATGACTTGCTGTTTCTGTTCCTCGTTCAAGACATTGCTCACGAGGACGGAGGATAGCGTCCTCGCGTCCAGGTCAATGTCCTAGATCACGGTTTCAACTGGCCGGTTTTGAGGTGACCCCGACTGGCCGGTTTTGGGTGACCCCCGAGGCAGGTAGTTGCCGCGTAGTGTGTACCGATTCCTATCCCCAGTCTCGATTCGCAGGGCAAGATCGTGAAGAACCGAAGAGGCGAAATCTCGTAACGTAAGGACATCGCACGCGCACGCTAAGTTACAAGCTTTCTCTGGCATTTTCAGCGCTTCTCAGTAAAGCTTAGCGAAAGGAGGTTGCAAAGACAACGTTGGAGGCGCGGATGACCGTAAAGGAGATTAGGCAGAAACGGCTGATAGCAGAAATCCCGGCTGGCCTTATCTGCGCGCGGGCGGACGTGGACCGGAGCCGGTACTCCCGCATCGAGCGCGGATATATCCAAGCGTCCGAAGCGGAAATCGCCCGCATTGCCAATGCGCTCGAAGAG
>DATDGW010000176.1:0-3416 GCA_036521895.1 Candidatus Sulfotelmatobacter sp.
TGCGATGAACAAGATTACCGCTGACCACTTGGCCCGGCGGGCCTGTATCTACATCCGTCAATCCACGCCCGATCAAGTGCGGCACAATCTGGAAAGCCAACGGCGGCAGTATGCCCTTGCCGAACGTGCCCGCGCGTTGGGTTGGCAAGAGGTCGATGTGATCGATGAAGATCTCGGGATATCGGGATCTGGAACTCGTCGTCCCGGCTTTGAACGCCTCTTGCGCGCGCTGTGCGACGGGCGGGTCGGCGCCGTGTTTAGTATTGAGGCGTCGCGGCTGGCGCGCAATGGTCGCGACTGGCACACCCTGTTGGAGTTTTGCAGCGTTGTCGGCGCACTGTTGATCGACGCGGAGACCGTGTATGATCCCAGGCTGACGAACGATCGCTTGTTGCTGGGCATGAAGGGCACAATCAGCGAAATGGAAGTTGCGAGCTTCCGCGAGCGCGCGCAGGCGGCGCTGCGGCAGAAAGCCAAGCGGGGCGACTTGGTCCGGCGAGTCCCAATCGGATACGTCAAAGGATCGGACGACCGGATCGAGAAGGATCCGGATGCCAGGGTCGGCTCTACCATTGATTTGATCTTTCGCAAATTCGCAGAGTTGGGCAGCGTGCGCCAAGTGTTCTTCTGGCTGGATCAGCAGCAGATTCAGTTGCCGGTCGCACGCGGGCCGGAAGCGGTGCGCGAAATCGTCTGGCGGCCCGCTCGATATCACGCGGTACTCAGCGTGTTGCAGAATCCGATCTACGCGGGAGCCTACGCCTATGGGCGAAGCAAGACCATAGTGCGGCTGCAAGACGGGCAGAAGCAAGTTCGCCGACAGAGGCAGCGTCGTCGCGAGGACTGGGCGGTGTTGATCCTGAATCATCACGGGGGGTACATTGACTGGGATACGTATCAGAGCAATCAAACAATGATTACCCACAACGACAACGCGAGAGGCGCCGCGGTGCGGGGCTCGGTCAAACAGGGCGAGGCCCTGCTTGCCGGCCTGCTGCGCTGTGGCCATTGCGGCGCCAAATTGTTGGCCCAGTATCCTCGCCCTGGCGTGATTCGTTATCAATGCTCGGGGTATCTTCTTAATCGTGATCATGCGTGTTGTGTGATGTTCGGCGGACTCCGTGCCGATCGCCTAGTGTCGGAGCAACTGCTGCAGTGCCTGACGCCGCTCGGCAGCGAAGCGGCCATCGAGGCGATCGAGTCCCTACAAAGCGAGAGCGATGCGCGGAGTCAGCAGAAGGCTCTGGCGGTAGAGCAGGCGCGTTACGAAGTCGTCCGCGCCCGGCGTCAGTATGACGCGGTGGATCCGGAGAACCGGCTCGTCGCGGCGGAACTCGAACGCCGCTGGAACCAGGCGCTGACGACGGAGACGCAGATGGAAGCAGAGCTTGCGGCCTTGCAGCAAAACTGCGAGCGCCCACTCACTGCTGCACAGAACCGGCAGATTCTGGCCTTCGCGCGGGACCTCCCCGGACTCTGGGACGATTCCCGCAGTTCGCCTGAGCACAAGAAGCGCCTGCTGAGAATCGCTCTGAAAGAGATCGTTGCCACGTCGGAAGAAGAGACGATACGCCTCGTGCTGCATTGGGAGGGTGGAGATCACACCCAGATAGAGTTCCCGAAAATTCGCAGCGGTCGGCACCGGTATGTGACCGACGATGACCTTGTAGAGATTGTTCGCGTGCTGGCGCGAATCGAACCGGACGCGCGGATCGCCTCGATCCTGAATCGAAGCCGACGGCGTACAGCACACGGGCAGAGTTGGACGGCGAAGCGAGTCTGCTCCTTACGCAACAACTATGCGATACCCGTCTACCGCGAGGGTGAGCGGCAAGCCCGCGACGAAATGTCCGTCAGCGAAGCCGCCGGTGTTGTCGGCGTCACGCCGACAACTATCCTGCGGCTAATTCAGCAAAAACAGTTGCCGGCGACGCAGCCCTGCGTGGGCGCACCGTGGATTCTGCGCAGAGCAGACGTCGAGCGATGTCTGGCCGAACGGAATCGACCAGCAGTCCCGCCCACGGGCGATTCAAGGCAATTGCCGCTTGAAATCTCATGACATCTAAAGGAGTGCACCATGTCGAGCTCTCGAAGAACAATTCCACTTGCCAACGTGACTTGTATATCTGAGCGATAGTGAGTGCCGGAAGGATGAAGTTGTTGGTCAGGAACTTGAATCGCTTCCGGGTTTTCACGTCGAGATAACTCACTCGGCGCAACTGATCTGGGTAGGCTTTGACGGAGTTGATAGCGGTCAGAATGACAGTGTGATCGGATCGAACGCCGGTGGTCTTGTCCACCGGATGCGAGTATCGGCGCTGGATCAAGACATTGGACTTGGTGCGCACAACGAAGAACGCCGCGCTGAGCGTGAAGACGTAAAGGCGCTCGAAATCCACGTAGCCGCGATCCATGACGTAGAACGCTCCGGCCTCCGGCGCAATCTCGTCGAGAATATTGACGTCATGCACTTTGCCGCTGGTAATGCTGATAAACGTGGGAATATTGCCATGCAGGTCGAGCAGCGTGTGCATCTTCACCGCGCCTTTGTGACGACGAAACTTCGCCCAGGGAAACAACGACAGGCAGAGATCGATTGTGGTGGAATCCAGCGCGTACACGCTGTGGTCGAGATCCACGCCGATGGGGTCGGCGGCGTAGAGGGGCCGGGCGATGCGGATCAAGACCTGCGCGAAGTCGGCAAAGATGCGCCAGTCACGAGACTCGTTGGCGTCGGCCAGAGTGGTCCGAGCCACCTTGCTGCGTATTCCGAGATGATAGAGCTTGCCAGCCACTGACCGGAGGCATGCTTCGATGTCTCTCAGACTTTCCCGGTAGGTCAGTTGAGCAAAGGCCATCGTCAAGTACTGATCCCAATGAGAGAAAGTCCTGGACTGCGAATCACTGTCGTAGCGCGCCACGCACTTCTGGAACTCCTTGTGGGGGAGATGGGAGATTAGCTCCGAGAAGATGAACCGGCCATTATGCATCCCCCATTGTTGCGGAGTGGCGCAAGGGCGAAGAAAGCCCCGAATTCGCCCATTCGCAATTCAAATCGTTCCCGGCGAAAAATCCCGCTAGGCAATTGCATGACAAGCACTTATCGTGTTTGGCAAAGTACTTTACCGGACACTAGTGATATTTGATACACTCCCCAATGGAATAGTCGATTTCAGCCCGCCGTGTGACAACTTTTCGCTCCTCTGATCCTGGCTCAACCTGAGGGGTGTTGATTCTACAGGGACAAATGCCCCGTATGACAGCTGAACAATGCACAGGCATACTTCCATTCTAGCCAATTCTGCAACGAGGCCTGTTGGTCATGTACTGCTGCTGTTAGGGTATGGCTACTTTACGACGACACGTAGATAAATCCGGTAACAAACCGGCGTCACCACTGCGTGGGCCGTCGCGAT
>DATDGW010000177.1:0-1562 GCA_036521895.1 Candidatus Sulfotelmatobacter sp.
CCAAAATCAGCGCGGGTAGCGATCGGTGCCTGGGATGGTTCAATTTGCATCGGCATCTCCAATGAGTGACTGGTTTAGCAACCTAACTCTGCCAGAGTGCCGGTCGCTATCCTTCTCCCCATAGGATCTCTTTGATGCCCAACGCTTTGAGGCGAGCGCGGAAGGCCCCACCATAGGATGCATCCCGATCCCGCAGCAGATAGCGGGGCGCAGTGTCCCAAGGGAAGGCCTCGGTCATCTGGCGTGCAAGCCAGACTTGCCCAGGATTTTCGGTGACCTCGAAGTGAATGACCTTGCGGCGGTCATGGCCAAGCACGATCAGGGCGTACAGGATCCGAAACGTTGCGGTTGCCACAACGAACATGTCGATGGCGACCAGGTTGTGCATGTGGTTGTGCAGAAATGAGCGCCAGGTCGGGGAGGGGGCCGTGGGACGCCGCGGCATGTATCGCCCGACCGTGGCTTGGCTGATTTCAATACCGAGCTTGAGCAGTTCACCGTGGATGCGGGGCGCGCCCCAGAACGGATTGGCGAGGCTCATTTGACGGATCAGATCACGGATTTCGCTCCCCATCTTGGGCCGTCCGGAACTGCGTGATCGCCACCGCCAGTAGATACGAAAGCCTTTGCGATGCCACTGGATCACGGTGGCCGGCTTGACCAACACCATGGCGTTGAGGACCGGCGGCCAAACCCGGTAAAGCCAAACCCAGAGGAGTCGGTCCATGGAGAAGAGCCCGATCCGATCTGGGTGCTGCCGCCGGAGGACGGTCACTTGATGCCGCAGGCCAATCAATTCGAGCTCCAGCGAGGCACGGCGACGAAACCGGAAGGCGAGGATGGAAAGGATGCTGGACAGAAGCGTGATCATGCCTGCGACGGTACGGCTGTGGCGCTAAAATCTCCAGGTTTTCTCTGCAATTCGGAGTTTTGAGCAAGCACAGGTGTGCTCGTGCATGGGATAATACGCAAAACGCTCACTTCCGCCGTTGACGCTTCGGCCCTAGGCGCACCGATGCTTGGGCGATACAGTCTGCCCTCGCGACGGCGTCCGTCAGAAGAAGCACGCTTGTTGGAGAATCCACCACGCTTTACAGCGCACTTGGACGAGACAGCCCACCTTCCGAAGCCCAGACCCCGAAGCGCCGCGGCATCCCGCCGCGCAAATCAACTGCGTGAGGAGCAATTATGGCAATTGGAACGGTGAAGTTTTTCAACACGAACAAAGGTTTTGGATTTATCTCGCCTGAAGGCGGCGCCAAGGACGTGTTCGTCCACGCCACCGCGGTAGAAGCGGCCGGCCTGCGTTCCCTGAACGAGGGCGACAAAGTGTCGTTCGACATTCAGCCAGATGCGCGCGGAGCGAAGGCGGTCAATCTGAAGAAGGCATAGCGGAAATCCGAACTCGAAATAAACAGGGGGCGGCCATCGTGCCGTCCCTTGTCGTGTCACGAATGGCGCATGACAGTCAGTTCGAGGTTGCGTAGCCTGCGGGTGGCGGATTCGTAATATTACCAATTCGCCACCCACAGGTCCTCTATTTGTGTGCCGCGACGTATTCC
>DATDGW010000178.1:0-13406 GCA_036521895.1 Candidatus Sulfotelmatobacter sp.
CGGGCTGAACGGACTCCACATCCACCATCACCGTCGGCTTTCCGCTGGCGCTCGATATCTCGAGAACTGTTAGGCCTGCCTCCGGCACCGGTCTGATCACGTAGCTCCCCGCCTCCAGAGTGGTGTTTGCGACCGTAAACGGCTGCGAGACCTTGAACCTTAGTTCATTCATAATTTGGGCATGACCTGAGCACTCGCCAACTGTCAATACACTCAGCGCGATCAACGCAAATTTTCCGAAAACGCTTTTCATAGAATCTCCTTTCGGTTACGGCGTCCGTCGCGAAGCATATGGTTCAATCCATGCAAAGTCCACTGGCACTTTTGCCAATGCTCCGTATGGGTGCACATAAGCTGTGCAGTGTCATACGAGGACTTCGGCCGGAAGAACCTGGGATAGATGTCTTGCCGGACTCGTTAACCGGACAGGGAAAAACCGCCGTCTGCGGTGAGATGCCGTACTCCGCCGCCAGCAACGAAACCTTTCATTTCTACCAGGGTTAGTATCGGAAGCTTTCAGGCCAATCCCGTTTGGAGCTGGATAATAGAGCTGGATAATAGATTTGCGCCCACATCAAATATAAGGGAATCTGTATGACTGCGATGCACGATCGAATTTCATCCCTAGGCGGTAAAACCACCTCTCTACTTTGGCTTCTCGTGCTGGTGACGGTTCCATGCCTGGTGCGATCCGCGGCGGCGCAGACCTTCACTGAGCTTTACCCATTCAATAGCAGCGGTACTCTCGCGGACGGGGGATGGCCCGAGGCCGGCGTGGCTCGAGATGCTGCGGGCAATCTCTACGGAGCCACCTTCTACGGCGGCACCGGCTCGGGCTGCGACATTTATTTCGCAGGCTGCGGAACGGTCTTCAAGGTCGACACCAGCGGAACCGAAACCGTGCTGCACAGTTTCGGCGGAGCGGGCGACGGATGGAATCCCACTGCCAGAGTTGTTCTCGATACAGCCGGCAACCTGTACGGCACAACCGCCTATGGGGGCGCGAACGGTTATGGAACGATATTCAAGGTGGATGCCGCCGGCAATGAGACCATCCTCCATAGTTTTGCAGGCGGGCGGGATGGCGCGAACCCGAACGCAGGACTAGTGCCGGACGTGGCTGGAAACTTCTACGGCACCACGCAGTACGGCGGCCGGGGATGCGACCGCCACGGCTGCGGAACCGTTTTCCGCATCAGCGCGGCTGGCGTAGAAACTGTTCTGTACCGTTTTGCCGATGGAGCAGACGGAGCCAGCCCTCTCGGCGGCGTGGCACTCGATTCGGCGGGAAACATCTTTGGCACGACATGGCTGGGCGGAATTCATAGCTATGGTACGGTCTTCCGGCTCGACAGCAGCGGCAAGGAGAAAGTACTGCACAGCTTTTCTGGGGGAAGTGACGGTGCGAATCCCATGGCCGCGCCGGTTCTCGACGCCGCCGGAAATATGTACGGAACCACGTCGGCCGGCGGGCCTTATTTCGGGACGGTGTACATGGTCGACGCCGCCGGCAAGGAGAGCATCTTGTATCGCTTCACGGGCGGGTCCGATGGCGCATATCCATACTCCCATCTTCTCATGGATGCGTCTGGGAATCTCTTTGGCACCGTCTCTCAGAGTGGTGTCACAAATGGGGGCACCGTATTTGAGTTCTCAGGCGACTCCTTAACTGTGCTGTATGGCTTTCTGGGGAGCAGCGACGGTGCGACTCCCGTGGGAGGTCTGATCAGCGACTCGGCCGGCAACCTATACGGAACGGCCCTACAAGCAGGGAGCTACGGCTGGGGCTCGGTGTTTGAGGTTCAACCGTGACCGCGAGCGGCATTGCAATCGTGACGTTGTTCAGCAGGGCGGCTGTAGTGCGAGACCGCAATTTCATCTTGAGGGTAGCAAGTATTGCTATGGCCGGCATCGTTGCCGTCTGCGCCGCTACGGCGCAGAGCATTACCCCGATTTGCCACGCCAAAATGTCGGCGCCGATCGAGGTGGCGTCTTCGCACCAGCGATTCGAAGCCGGAACGAAAGCGCAGCCGCCGCTGACTCCGGGGCAGGGCTTCGATTGGCCCGACGGACCCGTCGCGGCCCTCAAGACCGACGACGGCTACATGTTTTTCAGCATCGACGCCGGCACCCATAATCGCCAACTGTGGCATGGCCGTTGGGTCGGCAACAACAATTCCGGATCGGTCGTCCGGACGATCGGCACATTGGACAATCCGCTAGGCTCAGCGCCGCCCATTGACGTGGTTATCGACCACAATCCGGATCCCAAAGTGAATCCCCACAACTGCGATCCCACAAAATATCCACACCGCTTCTGCTACACCTACATCGGCGGAGGTCCGGTGTATGTGGTGCCGCAGGGGCAGGTGGGAGCCGGCAATTGGCTGCTGGTCTATCACGCGGAATACAACAATCCGGCCTATTTCCTGCTCGGCCTGGCCATATCGTCGGACCGCGGGGAGAACTGGACGGACATCGGCGAAATCATTCGATTCAATATGCCTTTCAGTTATCAGGGCTCTCCAGCGCCCGGCGCGATTGGTGACCCGCCGCTGGTAGTCGCACCCGACGGCAAATACTTCTACGTTTATTTCCTGGATTGGCTGAAGAACGGCGCCAACAACACCAATACGTCGATCGCGCGCGCGCCCATCACTGAAGTGCTGCAAGACGCTTTTGGGGGACGCGTGCACTTGGCCGCGCCGTTTAAGAAGTACTACCAGGACGCATGGGATCAGCCCGGAATCGGGGGTGCGTCGACCGACCTTATTCCGGAGGGGCATTACGGCGGCGGTGAGAATGTGGCGTACAACTCATATCTGCGGCGCTACATGATGCTCAACAGCGACTCGCAGAACTACAGCTACGCAGAGTCGGTCGACGGCCTGCACTGGACCGACACCATCTTCCTGGGGATGCTGGGACATGTCCCTGACATCGCCGGGTACTCGATGCCGGTGGGCTTGAGCGATGACCCAATTGTGCTTGGAAAAGAGTTCTACGTCTACTACACGCAATTTCGAGGACCGTGGCCAGGGGGACAATCTGTGAAACGGTTTACTCTGTCGTGCCGATGAGACGGTGATTCCGACACTCTGTTTCTGCAGTGTTCCATGGTAAGACCCCCGATCCTTGTGACGAGCCTCTTACGGAGTGCAGTGGAAGATGAGCGCGGGCAGGATGTTGAAGAGTTGGAAATTGAGCTTGACAGAACTGAAGCTGGACTCGAGGTAAGGCAGGATGGTCCGGGTGTACTGGAACAGGAGCATGGATCCTTCAGTCTTCAGCGCGAGACGGGATTCCTCGAGGATCTCGCGGCGGAGCGAGTCCGTCATATTGAGATAAGGCAGGCTCGAAATGATGTAGTCGGCGTGCGCCAAACCCTGCTCCGCCAATATGCAGCGCACGCTCGCCGCCGAGCCCTGCACGACGCGGAAGCGCGGATCGCGAACGTGATTGCCGAGATACTCCACGAAGTCGGTATTCAGTTCGATGGCGACCAGTACCGCATCCGGACGCATACGCTTGAGGATCTCTCGCGTGAATGTGCCCACGCCGGGACCGTATTCCACGAGAACCCGAGCCCGCTGCCAGTCCACCTGGCTCATCATGTCGTTCACCAGGAAGGGCGAACTCGGAACGACCGACCCGAGCATCGTCGGACTTTTCAGGAAATTGCGTGCGAACAGTGCGAACGACGACAAACGTGCAGCGGACCTCTTAGCAGCCTGACCAGCCATTCGGTTGTTCTCGCAAGAAGAGAAAAAGAGTGCGGTTCTTATCCTAGCCCAACGGAGAGCCCCCTGGAGCCTTGGCCGACCAAACTGAAGTAGTAACGAGATTGGTACTTTGGTCACTCCCAGTGGGATGCGTGGGTCGTGGTCCGCGGTTGTCGAACTCAAGCCAGGTTTGGCGAGGGCCTTCGACGCCCCGTCTTGCCTACGGTAACTTGCGGCGCAGACAGACGCTCGTGGAGAATCAAAGTACGGCGTCTCTGGCATCGTTACGTGCGTTTGAGGAAGCACCTTTTTGAGGCTTTGGCTCAATACATTACTGAAGGCGGTGTCGGGGGCGTATTTCGCCCTGACCTCTCTGTATTGTCTGCTGGCTTTTTTGCCATACACCTTTTGTGCTTTCATCAAAACGCCGCCTTACGCGTGGATGCCTTGGCTGGCGCATCATCAGGCAGCACTCTACTGGTCCGCGGTCGCCGCCGCGTTGATTTCATTTTGGCCGTGGCAGAAACACAAGAGAACTTGGGCTGGGATAGGTGTGCTCTTTGCGGCCGGAGTTTACCTGACCCTCCGTCCCTTCCTGCCTGGCTTGGAGAACAATGGCGCGGCCTACGCCTGGAGTCTGATTGCACTGCTTCCCCTCATTGGGATTTCCGTGTGGCAATCTGCCAGCGCGGCAAGACCACGCGGACTTCGTACCGTCGAAGGAAATGGGCAGCCTTTCGGATTCTCTGCCGGACTGCTGGTGGCGGTCGTGATCAGCGTGATCTCCAGCGTGGGCGCGAGAGCTCGCCTCTACAGCGACAGTCATACTCTGGCATTTCACTGGCAAGACGCGGCCCTCGCGTTCTGGAGTTTGGTCTCGCATCTCACCCTTGCGATCGTCGTGCTGTCGACGCTGAACCTGATCTTTCTGCTCGCAGCCAAGACTTCGAAGCCGCAAGTTGTGCGCCGCGGGCTGGTTGGCGCGCTGATCGCGGTCGTCCTGTCATGTGTGCTGGCGCGTTTCCTGGGCAATGCCATGAGTTTCGACGGATGGAGCGCTTACTTGTACGCGAGCGCCTTCGCGCTCACCCTCACACTCTGGGGATTCTCGATAGTTGAACCGTTTCTAGCGCGCATGATCGAGACCAAGACCGCCGCATCCTCGTCCGGACACGACTCGAAACTCACTTCCGCGCAGATCAGCGCCACGTGGATCACGATGGTGATGATCACGCTGCTCGCGCTGGCATCCCGCTCGCTGATTGGCGGAGAAGACTGGAACGGCTTTGTCGAGAGCACCTCGGCGCTGCTTTTTTGGATCGCGATGAGTCTGTGCGTATACCGACTGCGCCCGGTGCGAGCGAACTATTCCGCCGTGGCCATCGTGGCCGTATTGGTAGTTGGCATTTTTGTCTACAAAGGACTTCAGATCACCGAGATCTTCTGGGGCAAGTCCGTTGGCTCAACCGATGACGAGATTTCGCTCAAGCTCGAGGAATACGGGGCGGGCGACGCTTCGTTCCTGCTGGCTCATCACATGCTGGGCAATGCCCGCGGAGAAGTTTGCGGCGAGCTGTGCCGCATCATGCGCGAGTACACGAATGTCCGCGACACGCGCACGAACACGGAAGTTCGGCTGGTCGACAACTTGTCGATGACGCAAAGTGCGCGGCCGAATATCTTTATGTTCGTGGTGGACGCAATGCGCCCGGATTATCTGGGTGCTTACAACCCCCGAGTCACCTACACCCCGAATCTCGACGCCTTTGCCCGCGACAGCATCGTGCTGCACAACGCGTACTCGCAATATGCAGGAACTTCCCTTTCAGAGCCGGCGCTGTGGTCCGGCGCGATGATGCTTCATGCGCACTACCTCAAGCCGTTCTCGAAGGTGAACGGCCTGGAACAGTTGCTGCGCGCCGACAACTACCAGATGATCGTGAGCATGGACGAAGTTCTGAAAGAAGTCCTGTTGCGATCCGATCCATTAACGAAGTTGGACACCGACAAGCAACTCTGGAACCAGCTGGAAATCGGATCAACCGTGGGACAGGCAGAATCGGAGCTTGACCGCCGTTCCGGCTCGCAGGAGCCCGTTTTCCTCTATGATCAGCCCAAGAACGTGCACCAGTTTGCGCGCAACAATGTGCCCTCGCCGACCTCGCAGCACTGGCAGGCGCCGGATGGAATGAGCATCCGCATCAGCTATGAAGTGCATTGGGTGGACAAATGCTTGGGTGAGTTTTTCAGCTACCTCAAGCAGCGCGGGTTGTATGACAACAGTATCATCATCGTGACCAGCGACCACGGCGATGCCACAGGTGAATTTGGAAGAACGAGTCATTCGACTTCGATCTGGCCGGAAGTGATGCGGGTGCCGTTGATCATCCATCTGCCGCCCAAGATGCGGCATCTGGTGTATAACGACCGTCGCCTTTCGACCCTCACCGACATCACCCCAACTCTCTACTACCTGCTTGGCCATCGACCGGTGGTGCAGAATGCGCTCTACGGCCGGCCTCTGTTTGCCGAGACCAAGCAGGAACTTGAGCGTTACCCGCGGCGTGATCTCCTGCTGGCATCGGACGTCCGCGCGGTGTATGGAATTCTTACGGCGGACGGGCGGTATTTGTATACAATCTACGACGCGCCGGCGCAGAGTTACTTGTTCGACCTGGTGGCGGATCCAAATGCCGAGCACAACATTTTGACCCCGCTGCTCAAGCAGCGCTACGACGAGGAGATCATCGAGCATCTCCACCGGGTCGGCGACTTCTATGGATATCGGCCAGGGATGAAATCGTTGCTGGCGTCATCGGCGCGCTCCGCCAATCCTGAGTAGCTTACCCAGATTCCCGATTCCTTTTGCCTTTAACGTGTGCAACATTTTCTGCCAGATTCGGGGGGTGAGGAATGCGTCGGGGAGCGCGGGGTGGGCGTCTTCCGGGTCGAGGCCGTAGAACTTTGCCAGCGGGCGGCGCGTGTGCATCACTGGATCATGCGCCACGGTCCCTACGCCGAAGATTTGTCTGTACAACTCGAGTACTTGGATCTCGCCGTGTCGATCGCGGGATTGCTGAGGTTTTGGCCGGGTTGGTTCATTTCTTTGGCCAGAATCTTGAGGTCTGTGTCCACGCCATGACCAATGAGCACAGCGCCTTCGACGAAGTAGGGGAGATCGTCTAGACGCTCCGCGGGCTGGTCGCCGGATACCAAATCTTCTGAGCGAAGTTGTGGATGACGACGGTTTCCGCGGGAATGGGGACATGTGGGTTAACCACGCGATAGAACTGAGTTCCCAGCTGAATGCTTGGTCCAAGCATCGCGATCGCACCGATGGAGAGCATGCGGTTGGTGCGATGGTCGAGTGAGGTCAGTTCGGTGTCGAGAACCACGTAGCGCAGAGAGTCGAGTGCGGCATTTCTGGCGAGTTGGTCTTTCACGGGCGCGGTGGCTAACGCCGAGAGACGATCGGGAGTATTCGTGTGCTCGATGCCTGCGTCGAGAGCGAAGACCCGCGCCGCATCCACAATGGGAGCAGTGGCGAAGAGTTTGAGGTCGAGCTGATCTTTGTGTTCTCCGCTGCGCTCCAGAACGAAATTGCGAAAGAAGCCCAGCGGCGGCTTGCGCGTGCTGGAGACGCAGGCCAGCACCGACTTGAACATGCCGGCGTCTTTGAGGCCCTCGCGATTCGCGGCCGCGAGTGTCTGGTACAGGGAGAAGTCTCCAGCCACGGGACGCATGTCGAACAATAATGAGTGCGTCTTCGGTGCCGTGAAGTTCGGCACTGGTCATCCATTCGTGGAAGTAGTTCAGCCATTGCTGCAGCGGCTGCCGCCGACGCGGGTTGCTCGCCATGTAGTTGCCGGTGCAGAGCGGATAGCCGCTGGTTGACAGGGCGTCCTGGGCGAAGTATTGCCGCTCTGAGGAATCGTCGCCGGAGTCTGCGTAGATGGGGGCGTTGTCCTGGTTGGTCTTGAAGGTCTGCTCGCGGCGGCCCTCGCTGCCCAGCGCGACCCAGCCGTAGGGAATCGGAGGCGGTCCGAGCTTCGCTTCGGCGAATTGCAGAATCTTGACGATGAGACGGTCATTCACCTCGGCGACGATGCGGGTAAGGTGACTTGCCTTCTCGCCTTCGCGAAGCAGGAGCGGCAGAAGACCGCTGATGCGCGTGTTTGCGCTGGCCAGATCCTGCGCGTTGGTCTGCGCTTCCATAAAGCGCGCGACGCTACGAGGAGACTTTCCCTGCAGCACCATCAGATCGTGGGCGGTGAGCACACTAGCGGGAGTTCCCTGCTGTGTGACCAGCACATGATGAATGTTGCGGCTCACCATCGCGAGCAAGGCGTGCAATAGACGTTCACTGTCTTCGACTGCGACCACGGGACTGCTCATGATTTCTGTGACTGCGCGATCGAGAGGCAGCGCTCGCGCGACGACCTTCTCGGCAAAGTCGCGGTCCGTGACGATGCCAACGGCTGAAGCGCTCGCATCAACCACGAACCCACAGGTGGAGTTGGAGCGGGCGAGCATCTGTGCAGCTTCGCGGAGGGTCGTGTCCTGCTTGCAGAGCAGCGGAGGCGAACCCGGAACATCGCTGACCGAAAGCGAATTAGAGCAGGCGCTCGGTGTCGCCCATGAGTCCGGTCTGAGTGCGGAGTTCCTGCAGGCTGCGGTCCATCTAGCGCGTGACCGAGGTCCGCAGCAGATAGTTCGAAACCTCGGAGTTGGACGAGATCAGATGCTGCATTTGCTCGGCGGGGACGCGATCGCAGAGAGTGTCTTCGATGGCGGTGACATCGAGACGGGCAAGATCCTTGCTCGTCGAGCGCAGGCCAAAGATTTCTCCCTCGCTGCGCTTGTCGAGAATCAAAGCGTGACAGGTCAGTCTTGAACTAAACTTAAGCCCTGCTGACGCGAGCGATGGAGCGTTCCATGAAGCTATCTGTGTTTGTTGGAACGAGTCTCGACGGATTCATTGCGCGCCGGGATGGCCAGTACGATTTCCTGCCAGCCGGTGGCGGCGAGCCTCATGGATACGACGAGTTCATCGCCAGTGTTGATACGATTCTGATCGGCCGCAACACGTTCGAGGTCGTGTTGAAGTTGGCGAGGTGGCCCTATAACGACAAGCGAGTCGTAGTGCTAAGCCATCATCCGCTCGACTTTTCTGGAATCACAGCGCGTGTTGAACAGATGAGCGGCGATCCGGCGCAGGTCGTGCAACAACTCGCGGCAAACGGCGCGAAGCATGTCTACGTCGATGGTGGGATCACGGTCCAGAAGTTCCTAAGAGCGGGCCAGATCCACCATATCACCATCACACGCGTACCAGTCTTGATCGGGGAAGGGACTCCGCTGTTCGGCAGCGTGCCACGGGACATCAAGCTCCGCCACATCGGTACTCGCGAATACAAGACTGGCTTGGTAAAGAGCGAATACGAGGTGGTGCCGTGAGCATCTCGGTGCGGCTTATTGCGCTCCCAGATCGTCGTGCTCGTGGTAGTTCGGGTATGGCGGACGTTTGATCTCGGGAAGTGGATGCTCTTTCAATTGCTGCATCACTACCTCGATCGCTTTTTCCAGCTGGGCGTCGTGACCCGCGCGCCAGGCGGCAGGTTCGAGATCGACTTCGATATCGGGCGCGACGCCATGGTTTTCGACTTCCCAATCGCCGTTGAGGCCGTAGATGGCGGCGCGCGGTGCGGTGACGCGGCCGCCGTCGATCAGTTCGGGGTAGCCGCCGATGCCGACGAGACCGCCCCATGTTTTCTTGCCAATCAGAGGACCGATGCCGGCTTTGCGGAAGTACCACGGCAACGCGTCGCCGCCGGAGCCGGACATTTCATTGATGATCATGACCTTGGGCCCGTAGATCGCTTCCGACGGGCTCGACCAGTCGTGGCCTTCGCGCGTAACCACTTTGCTCATGATGGGCCGGCGCAGGTAGTCGATGATGTAGTCGGCGAGCTGGCCCCCTTCGTTGAAGCGTTCGTCGATGATGGCGCCTTCTTTGCCGACCTGCGAGAAGAAGTAGCGGTTGAAGCTGGTGTATCCGGCTCCGGCAGTGTTGGGCACGTGCACGTAGGCGATGCGGCCTCCAGTGGCCCAATCGACGCGGCTGCGGTTGCTTTCGATCCAAGCCAGATGACGCAGGTTTTCTTCGCTCTCGACGGGAATGACGGTGACGTCACGAGAGTCTTTGCCATCGGGGTTTGCGCCGACTTTTAGGACGACCTGCTTTCCGGCAGTCTCTTCGAAGAAGCTGTAGATGTTGTCGGAGGCCTGCAGATCGCGGCCGTTCACGGCGAGGAGGTAGTCCCCGGCTTTGACGTTGACGCCGGGCTGGGTTAACGGGGCTTCATTGCCGGGGTTCCAATTTTCTCCGTCGTAAACTTTGGCAATGCGATAGCGGCCGTTTTCCAGGCTGTAGTCGGCGCCGAGCAGACCACCTTTGACTTTCTTAGGCTCGGGGGCTTCGCCGCCACCGACGAACATGTGGCCGACCGTGATCTCGCCGAGACATTCCTGGAATAAATAACTGAGTTCGTCGCGGGAGGCGATGCCATCGAGGTACGGCGCGTACTTTTTCTTGGCCTTTTCGAGATCGAGGCCGTGATAGTGCGGATCGTAGAAGAAGTCACGTTCGATGCGCCAAGTCTCGTTATAGATTTGCTTCCACATGGCGCGGGGCTCGACGTAGACTTCCCATCCGTCGAGTCTGAGAGGGCCAAACCCGGGCTTGGACGAGCCTCCGCCGCCGGGGCCGTCGTCGAACGAGGCGGTCGCCCACGAATCGCCTTTGCGGTAGAGAATCTTCTCGCCATCGAATGAAACCGTGAAGTCGTTGACCTCGTCCATGAATTTGTCGACCTTGCGCTTGCTGAGGTCGAACTTCTGGATGGTCTGACTGATGTTGGGAAAGTCGTCTTCGGTGACGACCATGGGGCCCTCGGCAAGGAATAGGATGCCCGACTTACCCGGGACCATGTTGAGGTAGTTTTTCGCAGGAATCGGCAGCGAGAGAATGCGCTGACCGATGCCATCGATGTCGATCTTCACAACCACAGGCTCTTCCTTCTTTTTGTCTTTGTTGTCTTTGTTGTCTTTGGCGTCTTTGTCCTTGTCTCTGTCTTTGTCGTCGGCGGCGGATTTGTCTGCGGCCTTGGGTTTGTCTTTCGACTTGTCTTTTGATTTCTGTTGGGCTTGATCGGCGGCTTTGTCTTTATCCTGATCGGGCTTCTTTTCGTCTTTCGGCTTATTCTCCTCGTCGCTTTCGGGGGCTAGCGGCGACTTCTCATCTTTGCTGAGGACGGCGACATAGACGCTGCGGGAGACCCGGTGCTCCTGACTCGTCATGTCGAGACCGGCGGTGGTGAGACCGACGTTAGTCGACGCAGCGAAGTAGAGATATTTTCCGTTCTTATCGAAGGCGGGATAGAGCGCGTCGCTCATGCCATCGGTGACCTGGAAGGCCTTGCCCTGAGCGAGCGAGTAGACGAATACGGCGTGCAGGCCACTGGGAAGCTGCTTGGTGTAGGCGATCCATTGGTTGTCAGGGGACCAGGTCTGGCTGAGCTGGGTGGGACCGAAGCCGCCGAAGTAGTCGGCGTCAACGAGTTTGGGCGCGGGGTTGTCGAGGTCGAGATACCACAACTGCAGGCGCTTGTCGCTGTAGGCAATCTTCTTGCTGTCGGGAGACCAGATGGGTGAGTAGAAGAAAGACGGGGGACTACCGAGATTGATGTGGCGCACGGCGCCGAGGCCGTTCTGAGCGCGGATGGCGAGTTCGTATTCTCCAGACTCGTCGGTGAAATACGCGATGGACTTGCCGTCGGGTGACCATGCGGGATCGCGGTCGGCGACGGCGGGACTGCGCGTGATGTCGCGAATGTCGCCTTTGTCGGTGGGGACGGTGAATATCTCTCCCCAGGCCTCGAAGACTGCGCGCGCGCCAGTGGGCGAGATGCCGAAATTCTGGATGCGCTTGGGATCGACCTTGGCGAAGTGCGGGCGGACGGCGTCGAGGTCGCCAGCGACGTGGATTGTGACGTTCTTAGCCTGATGAGTCGCGAGGTCGTAGAGCTTGATGGCGCCGAAGTGCTCGATCACGATGGCATCGGGACCGGCCGACGCAGTTTTGAAATCGAGGCCATCACTGTGCAGAGCTTCGGTGACTTGTTTGGTCTTGGCGTCGTAGGCGAAGAGGCTGACGGGACCGTTGCGGTCGGAAAGAAAATAGATGGTGTCGCCGATCCACATGGGGTGGTGGTCGTTGGAGTTCTCGCGGGGAATCTTCACGATGCTGGAGTCTTTGAGATCGGCGATCCAGATCGGGGTGGTCTGTCCGCCGTGGTAGCGCTTCCAGGCTTGCTGCCACTTGGGATGCGGGACGTAGGCGAGGTGCGTGCCATCGGGCGAGAACGACGCGTCCTCGACGATGGGGAGAGCGAGTTGGGTGGGGAGACCACCTTTGACAGGGACGGTGTAGAGCTGATCCTCGAAGTGCATGAAGCTGTTGCCCCAGGAGTTGAACAGGACCTTCTCGCCGTCGGGAGTCCAACCAGCGACGTATTCTTCGGCCGGGTGGAAGGTCAGGCGGCGGGGGACGCCGCCGCTGGAGGAGACGACGTAGACATCACGATTGCCGTCGTATTCGCCGGTAAAGGCGATCAGGGAGCCGTCAGGAGAGAAATACGGGAGGGCCTCGATGCCGATGCCGGAGGTGAGGCGGCGGGCGTCGCCGCCCTCGCGGTCGACAATCCAGAGATGGTTGGCATAGGTGAAGACGATCTGCGTTTTGCTGACCGTGGGGAAACGCAGCAGGAGCGGCGGATTCGATTGGGCCGCGGTGAATTGCAAAAACATCGACGCAAGGGCGATCAACAACCGACGAAGTTTGCGCATGAAGGCTCCAGGCAGGGCTTGCCGAGTGAAGGGGAATCTTAGTGTGCGGGATAGAACATGGTCAAGGCGAGGGGTTGTGATCCGAAACGTGCGCGGCAAAGTCACCCGAGGAAGCTTTCGAGTCCCACGTGCGGCGAACGCCAGGGTGCAGACGCTGCATCTATAGCACGTATATGTCAGCAGTACAATCCGGTTCCAGTCTGACCCCGCGCGACCTGGTGCGGGCGGGTTGGCGCGTTCTCAACGGGCATATTCCGATGTTGTCGATTGAGATTACGCGCGAGTGTCCGCTGAGCTGTCCCGGTTGTTATGCATACGGCGACAGTCATCTCGGCGGAGAAACCACGCTGCGAGAACTCAGCGATTTTCGCGGGGACGCGCTCGTCGAAGGTGTGCTTGACCTGGTGCGGCGCCACAAACCCATGCATGTCTCGCTGGTAGGAGGCGAGCCGATGGTGCGGCATCGCGAATTGTCGCGCATTCTTCCCGCCCTCAGTGAGATGGGTGTATTCTCGATGGTGGTGACCAGCGGGGTAATCGCGATTCCGCAGGAGTGGATGAAGCTTCCGCGACTGCGCGTTGCCGTTTCTGTGGACGGGCTTCCCGAACATCACGACGTGCGGCGCAAGCCCGCGACCTACGAACGCATCCTCAAAAATGTGGCGGAGCGATCGGTCAACGTACATTGGGTGATCACGCGACCCATGCTGGCGAGGGCATCCTATTTGGAGGAGTATGTCGCGTTCTGGCAGACGCAGGCGGAGGTGGATCATATTT
>DATDGW010000179.1:0-4897 GCA_036521895.1 Candidatus Sulfotelmatobacter sp.
CTTTATCGCCGCACCGCATTTGCTGGCGACCGGGACAGAGTAGAGCATCTCTTCGGGCTGTACGAACACTTGGTTACACCGCTGATTGCAGGCACGACTCCGCGTCGTCGGGCAGTGAGGCAGCGCCGCCACTCTAGTGAGTAAAGTCGGCGCAGGAGCACTGTAGACCGCCTACCGCAAGTGCCAACGCCTTGGATTGCGCCTGCCGTGGAAGCAGGCTATCACCACATCCGATTGTCTCGCACCTCGAAGAATATTCCGTAGGGGAACCGCCGCACTCCCGCCCGCCGACGATTCCGGTAGACCACAGGGAATTGCAATGGCTGTTCCGCTATTGTCTCAACCGCAGAGTCGACAGTCAGTGCGAAACGCTCCCCAAGTTCCAGGCGAATGTTGTCGTACCATGCCCGCGCTTCCAGCAAATCCTGATTCGCCTCTGGTGTCCAGACAACCGGGAGCGTCACGGTTTCTTAAACAGGCCCGCCTTGACTTGCTGCCACGGGATGACATCGGAGGGAGTTTGCTCATGACGCTCGATGCGGTAATCAAGCGACGTTGCCCGGAACTCCGTTGAAAGTTAGCGACTCTCGACCGTCATAGGCTACGCAACCTTCACTTCCTCGGCAACAGCCTTCTTCGAAACCGTGTTCGCAAGCGAAGTCAACAACGACGGAATCTCCCGGTAGCCCTGCACCTTGCGGAACTGGCGCTCGGCCACCAGCAAACCAGAGCCTACCCAGCGTTCGATGTGATCGCCGGCGCGCCATCGTTTTACGTTGTGGCAAACCGTCTCCACGATGGAGAAGGCCGACTCGATCACGTTCGTGCTGGCTAGCGTGCGACGCAACTGGACCGGAACCCGCAGACGATGAACCGTGAGCGTTTCTTCCATGCCTTCGTCCAGGCTGCGGGCGGCGCTCGGATTCAGTTCCATCAACTCCCGATGCAATCGTTCCAGCGCACGTTTGGCGTCGGCGTATTCGGTCATGGCGTAGGCATTCTGCAGTTTCTTCTTGACCGACGGCTTGTGCTCTTCGGGCAAATGATCGATCACGTTGCGCCGCTTGTGCACCTGACAACGCTGGATGAAAGCCGCCTCGCCGGCATGACGGCGCACTGCCGCTGCCAAGGCCTTGCCCCCGTCCAGCACATACAGCCGCGGCACGCTGAAGTCCAGCCCGCGCACCGCCAGATCACTGAGTAACTCACTGACCACGGCGACATTCTCGGTCGCTCCTTCCCGCAAGCCCAATACGATTTTGCGCCCGTCCGTGCTGATGCCCAAGGCCACGATCATCTGCCGATCCCGGAACGGGGTGCCGTCGATCAGCACCGTACACAGTCGCAACTCGCCCAGCGGCCGCTCCATCAACTCCTGCAACTTCTCCCGGCTGGCTTCGATGAAGCTGTCGCTCACCGCCGACTTTTCCACCCCGTAGGCTTCATGGAACTCCTTCACCACCGCGCCGTAGTTGCGCGTCGACAGCCCGCGCATCATCTTGTCCCATACCGCGTGCTCCCGCGGCGCACTGCGCTGGAACAACTCGTAACTGCCCAGCCGTTGCTCGCGATGTTCCCGGCTTCGCAAACGGGTTCTCCGAATCGGCACCTTCTGCCCGTCCACCACACAGTAACCGTTTTCTTTTCCCCAGCGGTGGGCGCGCCGCGCGGAATGCTGCTGGTGACGCTCTCCCGCCAGGTGCCGAACTTCCTCCTCCATGACCACGTTCATCAACGCCAATCCGGCCTCGCGCAACAGGTGGCCGACTCCTTCTTGCAGAAGTCCCACGACCTCGGCCATGGGAAAGATCATCTGGATGTTGGGATTCTCTTCGCGTGCCAACTGGCGGAACTCTTGCACCGCCCGTTGCTGGTCGATCTGGTATCGTCTCTTCATAGCGACTCTCTCCTTTTTCTTGGCAGAAAAACTACCCTCGGTCATTATGACCGGGGTTGAGAGTCGCTACTTTCTACGAACTAACGGGCATCCTCGGTAACCGGTGGAGCGGGCACGTGGAAACCAAAATCCTCTTCCTCTTCCTATCGCCACCACGACGCACCCGACGCACCGCACTGGTTTGTGTTTTCCAAATTGGCAGCGTATAGTTGCAGATGAATACTGTTGTGTCGTAGTGTCAGGATTGTCGAAGCACACCAGTGGGCGAAAGCCCACTTTTTAGTTGGACCGATTATCTGGAATGGTTTAGCGCGGCAATCCGGGCGCAAAATGCTGAAAACATGGCTTTAGATCTGGATAAGGTCCGGCAGATTGCCGGGCGGGTGGCTGGCTCGAGCGGGCTGGAAGTAGTCGAGGTGGAGGTATGCGGGGCGGGCAAGCACCGCATGCTGCGCGTGTTTATCGACCGGCCGGGAGCAGTGCCAGCGGCGGATCGTCCGGACGGCGTGACGCACGAAGACTGCTCGAAGTTCAGCCGCGAGTTCGGGACGATCGTTGACGTCGAGGATGCGGTGCCAGGCGGATCGTATGTGCTGGAGGTTTCTTCTCCGGGGCTCGATCGCAAGCTGACGAAAGCTTCGGATTTTGAGCGCTTCCGCGGACATCGTGTGAAGGTGACGACGCTGGAGCCAGTGAACAACAACCGGTATTTCGAGGGGAAACTGGAAAGCTTCGAGAACGGGAATCTGCTGCTGGATCTGAACGCGGCGCGTAAGAAGAAGATGCGTCCGAAAGAGGGCGAGTCCTCGAAAGTCGCGATTGAGTTGAGGAACGTAGAGAAAGCGAATCTGGTTCCGGAAATCTGAAAGCAACGTCTTCGGTGTCAGGACTAAGGTCTCAGGAAAGCCCAAGCCTGAGTCCTGACACCCAAGATCTAACACCTGGAATTTTTATGGCTAGTGAGCTTTACAACATCATCGAAGGGGTCAGCCGGGAGAAAGGTATTGATCCGCAGATCGTGGTGAGCGCGGTCGAAGACGCCATTGTCGTGGCCACGCGCAAGTACTACAAGACGCAGGAGAACCTGCGCGCGGTGCTCGACAAAGATAGCGGCAAGATCAATGCCTATGCGGTGAAGTCGATCGTCGAGACTCCGGAGCAAGTGGAAGATCCGAATCTGCAGGTGACGGTGGAGCAGGCTCGCAAGCTAGATCCGAGTGCAGAAGCCGGCGGAGAACTGCTCATCCCGAAAGTGACGGAAGGAATTCTGGGGCGGATTGCGGCGCAACTGGCGAAGCAAGTCATATTCCAGAAAGTGCGCGAAGCGGAACGCGACACGGTTTACAACGAATACATCGGACATGTAAACGAGATCGTGAATGCGACCGTGAAGCGGCTCGAGGGTCCGGACGTGATTCTCGATATCGGCAAGGCCGAAGCGCGCATGGGACGCAAGGAGCAGTCGCGGCTGGAATCGTTCGCGGTGGGCGAGCGGATTCGGGTCGTGATTGTGCGGGTGGAAAAAGCCGTGAGAGGTCCGGGCGTGATCGCTTCGCGCTCCGCTCCGGAATTAGTCCAGCATCTGTTCCAGACCGAAGTGCCGGAAATCTATGACGGCACGGTGGTGATCCGGGCGATTGCGCGGGAAGCGGGCGAGCGCACGAAGATCGCAGTGTTGTCGAAAGACAAGGACGTGGACGCGGTCGGAGCCTGCGTCGGCATGAAGGGTATGCGGGTGCAGTCGATCATTCGCGAGTTGCGCGGGGAAAAGATCGACATCATCGAATATCACGAGGATCCGGTTACCTTCGCGGAGAAAGCGTTGCAGCCGGCGAAAGTAAGCCGGGTGACGATTGTGGATGCGGCGGACAAGCATTTGGAAGTGGTGGTGGACGATACGCAACTGTCGCTCGCGATCGGGAAAAAAGGGCAGAATGTGCGGCTGGCGGCCAAGCTGCTGGGCTGGAAGATCGACATCAAGAGCGAGGAAGAAAAGCGTCAGGAAGTAGAGCAGCAGATGTCGGCGCTGGTCACGCAGACCGTAACTCCGCTGGAAAATGTTACGGGGTTGGGTGAGGGACTGGTCGAGAAATTGAAGGCGGCGGGCGTGAACACGGTGGAGTCGCTGGCCGATATGACGCCGGAGCAATTGGAAGCGATTGAAGGCATCGGCCCGAAAACGGTGGAAAAAATCAGCATTGCGGTCAATAATTATTTCGCCACTCTGGATGGCGGCGAGGCAGTAGCCGACGCGGAAGCCGACAACACCGGAGAAGCCGCCACAGAAGCGGCAGTCGGCGAAGCGGGAATCAGCGAGGAATCGCTGACAGAAGGCTCAGTAGAAGCGGATGCATTGACTGCGGGAGCGGAGCCCACCGCAGAGGCGCCAGCAGAGGAAGGCGCCGAGCTAGCGACTGAAGAAGCGGCTACTAAAAAAGCCGCCACCGAAGAAGTCGCAACTGAAGAAGCCCCGGAAGACAAGCAGAGCTGAAAGCTGGGATCGTGGCGAGTTCGGAAGTATATTCGGACCGAGGGCGCGGGCTTCGTCAGCAGGATGTGAACCTGCACAGGGATTTAATGAGGTTAGATATGCGAACTTAGACAGGCGTGATTAGCGGGACAAGCAGAGGAAACGAGAGCGGATGAGTAAGATTCGAATCAATGATCTAGCCCGTGAGCTGGAAGTCAAGAGCAAGGAAATTCTTGACGTGCTGACTACGGTTGGCGTGACGGAGAAAAAGACGCACTCCAGTTCCCTGGAAGAGCACGAAGCGGAATTGGTGCGGAAACATCTGCGCCGCCGGTCCGAGGCGGCGCCAAGTTCGGTGAAGACTTCGCGTACCGCTCGCGGCGAAGAAGAGATCAGGACCAAGATTGACCTGTCGAATATTTCGCGACCTGGCGATGTGCTGCGCGCCATCACGCAGCAAAAGGGAGCAACCGAGCATCCTGCAGCGCGTCCGGTAGTCAAGTCGTCAGCCGCGCCTCCGGCGGTAGAAG
>DATDGW010000180.1:0-3803 GCA_036521895.1 Candidatus Sulfotelmatobacter sp.
TCTTAGATAGCGAGTAGGAATATTCTACTTCAGTTGGTCTGTTCACTTCAGGCGGATCGATTGCCGGTCCGGCTGAGTAGCCGATCGGGAATTGATGCGTGCCAGGGTTTGTTTAACGGTCGAGTTCGAGCTCTGACGACCTGTACCTATAACGCACGGCAGTGGCGGTGAACAAGCCACTTGTAATTCAAGCCGAAGCGGCGCCTGGTCTGCTCAGCAGAAAGACGGCAAGATCGGCACCGAACGGCACAATATTCTCCACACCATAAGAATGGGCAGAGATTGGCCGGTTAAGCCGACAATACGACCCAAGCCGATTCACTCTAGGGTGCGAGACTTACAGGTCGGAACCCGACGAACCCACCTTCAAATGAGATGATTCGCGAAATTGCACACATGCCGAGCGTAGCGGAAATGCGTTTGCTTCCAATCGTCCGGGTGATCTCACTTGCCCGCCACGTGGCTTTCGGCTCACCGTGCCTGAAGTTTGGCACGCCACTGCGCCGCTTGCTCCGGCTTGGACCACTGCGAATACAAATCAACGATGTGTTCGCCGGATAAGGGAATCCACTTCTTCTGAACGGCGGGCATCTGCGCGGCGCGTTGTGTCATGCCTTCGTGACCGCTCAGCAGCAGCGGTTCGGCGTCGGCGTACCTTTTTTGGCCGGCCAAGGTGTCTCCGAGAAAAGCCTGCGCACGGAAGCGCTCCCAAATGTCGGGGTCGGTCTTGTCCCGGTAGGCGAGAGCCTGACGCAAAAGGGGTTCGGCCTGATCGTATTTGCGCTGCCTGGCCAGATTCTGACCGAGAAGTTCGCTGACATTGGCAGCGCCCGATTCGCCGTCGCCTCCTAGACCGCGGTAGGCCTTGAGCGTCTCTTGCCAGATCTGCTCGGCGCGCGGCAAGTCCCCATGGGAGTCGTAGGCGAATCCGAGCGCGACGTCTGCGGCGAGAGTGTAGGGGTGAGTGGGCCCCAGCGTCTCGCGAAATTCCTGCACCGTCTTCTCCAGCAACGACGTCCCCTGCGCGAATTTGTCTTCCGCTACATAAATTTGGCCGAGCATCGACGCGGTGTTCAAGGTGTCGGGATGGCGCTCGCCTTTCAGGTGCTGATTTCCGGCGAGCACCTGCGCGACCTGGGTTTCGGCTTCAGGGTATTTGCCTTCTCCGAATAAGACTCGGCCGAGACCATACATTTCGCGCTGCGTGAAAGGGTGCTCGGGGCCATAGAGGCGGCGATAGCTTTCGAGGCCCTTGGTCAGAAGGGCATCGGCCTCGGGATATCTGGACTGAACGATGTACAGAGTGGCTAGGCTGTCGCTGGTGTTCAAGGTGTCGATGTTGTCGTAGCCAAAGCGGCGAGACTGGATCTCGAGCGCCTTCTTGAGGAGCGGCTCGGCCTGGGCGTACTGTTGCACGAAGAAATAATCGACACCGAGGTTCTGCATGGCGAGCAGCGTGGCCGGATCTCCCGGACCCAGCTTGCGGGTCTTGAGTTCGAAAACGGTCTTGGCCATGGCGAGGGAATCAGCATTCCTGCCTTGATCGGAGACGATGACAGACAGGTCCTGCAGGGTATCGATCGTTTCCAAATCGTCGGCGCCGCGATGATCGCGGCTGAGTTCGTAGGACCGGCGCAGGTGCTGCTCGGCCTCGGGGTAAAGCCCAAGACTGAGATACGTATTGCCGATGGTGCGGCGGACTGCGGATTCGGCGAGAGGCTGGTTGGCAAATCTTTTTCCCACCTGCGCCGAGGCGCGATCGAGCAAGGTGCGCACCTTGACGTCCGGGTCAGGTTTCGTCTCCGCGCCGCCCTGGGACTCCGTGCTGGCTTGCGACAAAAGATCCTCCTGCAGGAACTGGTTGACGGCCTTGGCGACGGCAGTTTCCGCGTCGGCGCGGTCGCGCTGCTTCGTCGCACGCACACTCTGCCAGATGCTCACGGCGGCTGCCAGTATGAGCACCAACACGAAGGCACAGACGGTGACCAGGGCCGCGCGGTAGCGATGCGCAAACTTGCGGGCGCGGTAAGCGGCAGAAGGGGGGACTGCTTCCACTGGCTCGCTTTTCAGGTAGCGCGCAATGTCCGCAGCCAAGTCGGAAGGCGAACCGTAGCGCCGCGAGCGGTCCTTTTCGAGAGCCTTCAGCGCGATCGAGTCCAGGTCGCCGCGCAACTGCTTAGCCAGCGCCAGAGGCTCCGTGTGCCGTTTGTGAGCCACAGAGGTTGAGGTTGTTTTGTCCTGAGTGCGAATCTTGGTGCTTGGTTTCGGTGCGTCGTCCTCGCGCAACCGGCGCAGGAATTCATCCAGCGCAATTTTTCGCAGCTCGATTGGCGGCCCGCCCGCCAGCAACTCGTAAAAAATGATACCGAGCGAGTACACATCCGTGCGCGTGTCGATATCCTCACCCGACGAGTTGGCCTGCTCGGGGCTCATGTACTCCGGAGTTCCAACGAGCGCACCAGCGCGGGTGAACATGGTATCCGCGGTCAGTTTCTGCGTGAGCGCTTTGGCAACTCCGAAGTCGATAATCTTGGGCATCGCCCGTCCATCCACTTCCGAGACGATAATGTTCGAGGGTTTCAGGTCGCGGTGGATGATGGCTTTCTGATGAGCGTGCTGGACTCCTTCACAGACGCGCACGAAAAGCTCAAGCCGTTCGCGGGTATTGAGCCTGTGGTTGTCGCAGTAGACCGTGATGGGCAGACCGGCGACATACTCCATGACGAAATACGGCGCACCTAAGGGAGTCGAGCCGGCATCGAGCACTTTGGCGATGGCCGGGTGATCCATCATGGCCAATGCCTGGCGCTCAGACTCGAAGCGCGCGATCACTTCGCGCGTATTCATTCCGGCTTTTATCAGCTTGAGGGCGACGCGGCGGCGTACGGGTTCTGTTTGCTCCGCCTGCCAGACCTCACCCATGCCGCCTTCTCCGATTCTCTGCAGCAGGTGATACCGGCCAATCACCGCCCCCGCGGTTTCACCGGTGCCCATTGTCTGAGTAAGTTCCGAGCCGGCTTCGACGGGACCGGAGGTCGCGTTAGGTTCGAAGTGTTTTTCAGGAGGCACGTCTGCGAAACTCCCGTCGTGGAGCCCACACTGCGTTAGCGAGTATAAACCCAATCGCAACGTTGACCGTTGGGTTGATTCCTGTCGCGAAATCCCCGTCCCACCAGCGGCGAACCGAGAAGCCCGGTCCAGAATCGATTCCGGTCGGTTGACGGCAACCCGGAAGTTAACTGTCGATATCAGGCGTGGCTGTTGAAAAACTCCGTTTTCCTCAAAACAGCGAGAATTTGGGAGATAGAAAATGTCCAGGAAAACCGAGAAAGGCGTTTGTAGGGCTTCCTATTGCAAAGTTTTTTCGACCATTTTCTGGTGAGTGAGTTTTTCAACAGCCACAGGCGATTACACCTAAAACCACCAGCCTAGTCATGAGCATGGTCGCGCCAGTCGTCCGGCGGACTCGGCAAGTCCCAAATGTTTTCCGGTTTCTCTAATCCACAAACTCAACGGTGCAGCCATTGCTGAACTGCCAGTTCCTGTTGAATCGTACCCACTTGACACGTGTGTGTATCAACTTCTTCCAGAATCCGTTGTAATCAGGTTGCTCCCAATCCTTAACACATAACGGGGCGGGCGTTATGACTGGCGTCTTGCCAGCGTGAGATCGCCGAACCGAAGCTGCGAACTCGTTTGCCGACTTCGTATTTGGATCGAAGATATTCTTCTGGAACCAATCGCGGCCGAGTTTCTCCTTCAACTCGTCACTGGATTTCACCCCGTGTTTTCGCATTTCGTTC
>DATDGW010000181.1:0-25134 GCA_036521895.1 Candidatus Sulfotelmatobacter sp.
CATCCCCGAGAGCCCAGTGAAGCCGATACGGATCTGGATGGAAGTGGGGGACCGGGATCTGTTCAATCCGAATGTGATGCGCGACAACATGCACGACTGGGTGCTGGCCAATGAGTTGATGGCCAAGGTGCTCGCCGCCAAAGGATATCACTACCAGTTTGTGTTTGCTCGCAACGCTGGACATGTGGACCGGGCGGTGAAACCGCAGACGCTTCCCGAGGCGCTGGAGTATGTGTGGCAGGGGTATCAGGATTCGACGGGCAAGAAGTGAGGTGGGGCTTAGGGGCGAGTTATGGCGGCTGGCCGTAGGTATTGACTGCGATGGCGATCGATTAATAGTTTGGCCCGGACTTCCGCGATACATGGTCATGAATTGATCATTGGGTCAGCACTTTTACGAGGCGATAGAGAACATCGAAACTCTGGTAATAGGCATCCACCGGAAGACGTTCGTTCGCGCCCTGGGCATTACCGAAATCCAGTTCGCCGAACGCGCCGTTCACTCCGAAGGCGGTGAAGCCGGCCTGACGTAAGGCACGCGAGTCGCTGGCCCAGGGCTCCATCACGGGGAAAACGGGCACCCCCGGGCACATTTTGTGGGTTACCTTTTCGACTCCTCCCATCACTTCCAGCGACAGCGCCGATGCGGGAGCCGAACGCACTCCGGTCGGCGTGCTCAGAGCGATTCCACGGATCGGCCATCGCGTGGGTCAAGTAGTCGTGGACGAACTCAACCGTATCGTCCGGAAACAGACGGCAATTGATGACCGCCGAAGCCGTCTGCGGCAATGCGTTGTTGGCATGCCCGCCCTCGATTCGCGGGGCTACGCAAGTGGTTCGCATGAGGGAATTGAAGTAGGGCGATTTTGGCGGCCAGCCTCGCGGCCGCGAGATCCGGCGGATCTTTCGCGACAGCATTCATGTCCGCTGCCACCGGGCCGGTTTCGAGCGCCGCCATACGCTCGAAATAGGCACGCGTAGTGTCGCTGAAGCGGTACCGAGGATCATGCTCGGAAAGCCGCGCCAGACCTCTAGCTGCCTCCGAGAATCGACTCGACATTCCGCGCGGCCTCGAAAAAAAAAGAGGCTAAAGAGAGTTGCGCTTGAGCGATTATGAAACTGGCGAAATCAGTGCGATAGCGCTCATGTATGCGCTTGCGCCGGGAACAACATTCCGTATACTACCGCAAATGCTAGACTGACTGCGCGCCAGGGTGTCGGGCGCCTACCTCATGGCTTCACAAGAAAAGCTCGGGCTCATTGCGGGGAACGGGAAGTTTCCTTTTCTTGTGTTGGATGCGGCACGGGCGCAGGGATATGACGTGGTGGTGGCGGCGATTCAGGAGGAGGCGTTTCCGGAGATCGAATCGCGCGGGGCGGCGGCGGTTCACTGGCTTTCGCTGGGGGAGCTGTCGAAGCTGATCGAGACCTTCCAGCGGGAGGGCGTGCGGCGCGCCATCATGGCGGGGCAGGTGCGGCACAAGCAGATTTTTTCCAGCATTCGGCCGGACTGGAGGCTGGCCAAGCTGTTGCTCTCGCTTACGACTCGCAATACGGACTCGCTGCTGGGGGCGGTGGCGAAGGTGCTGGCGGATGAAGGCATCACGCTGGAGAAATCGACTTGGCTGCTGGAGCCGTTGCTGGTGAAGTCTGGCGTGCTGACTTCGCGCGAACCGAGCGAGCGGGAGCGCGAGAATATTGATTACGGGCGCTCTGTGGCGCGGCGGCTGGCCGAGCACGATATTGGGCAGACGGTGGTGATCGCGGAGTCGGCGTGCGTTGCGGTCGAGGCGATGGAGGGCACCGACGCGACGATCGAGCGCGCGGGGCAGATCATGCGGTCGCTGCATGGGGATGCGTCGACTCTGAGCCGGGCCTTAACTGTGGTGAAGATTGCCAAGCCGAATCAGGATATGCGGTTCGATGTGCCGGTCATTGGGGTGAAGACGATTGAGGTCATGCAGGAGGCTGGGGCAAGTTGCTTGGCCTTGGACGCCGAGAAATGTCTGCTGCTGGATGGGCAGAAAGTGATCGACGCGGCGAACGCGACGGGAGTTACGATGGTTGCGGAGGGAAGGTAGAGAGGCATGAGAGTGAGAGAGAAGGAGGCAGCGTCCGAAGGAGCGCGCATCGCGGATCAGCTGCGCCGCGCTTTTTATGGCAGCGCATGGCATGGCCCGGCTCTGCTTGAGTTGCTGGAGGATGTGGATGCCGCGACCGCTGCCGCGAAGCCATTGCCTGACGTTCACAGCATTTGGGAATTGGTTTTGCATGTTGCCGTGTGGGATGACGCGGCGTTGCGCAGGCTTGATGGGAAGAAATGGCAGCCCACGGGTCTCAAGAATTTTCCCCCGGTGACGAGGCCGACGCGAGCGGCCTGGCGCCAGGCAGTGGCGGGTGCGAAACGCACGCATGATCGGCTCGTGCGGACTGTTGCTGCGCTGCCGGAATCGCGACTTGTGGAGCGGGTGCCGGGAAAACGGTACGACTTTTATTACATGCTGCATGGTATTGCGCAGCATGAGCTGTATCATGCGGGACAGGTTGCGATTTTGAAGAAGGCGCTTTCCGGAAGATAGCACTGGTCAGCGTTCCGAGGCGGAGAAAAGCGATCCTCAGGGCTAAGGCGCATTTCAATTGACTGCTCACGGCACGGCTGAAGCCGTGCCCTTCCCGGTATCCAGTTGCTTGCAGCTTTGGTGGTGATGGCTAGACGCGCGCGGGGGCGCCCACGCCACATACACCCTTCCTTACCATTTTTTGAAAATCACCGCGACCGCTGCCACGATCAGGGCGAACCCTGCCACGTAATTCCACCGCAGAGGTTGCTTCAGATACAGGACCGAGAAACCAGCGAACACCGTGAGGGTAATGACTTCCTGGGTGGTTTTGAGTTGAGCTGCCGTGAATTCGTAGGAGCCGATGCGGTTGGCGGGGACCTGGAAGCAGTATTCGAAGAGGGCGATCAGCCAACTCACGACAATTACCTTGTAGAGAGGAACCTCGCTGTATTTCAGGTGTCCGTACCAGGCGAAGGTCACGAAGATGTTGGAGATGGTGAGCAGTGCGATTGTCCGCATGGGGCGATGGAGTCCTTTCTGTGGTTGGGTTTAATGAACCGAGCCGCTTGGTGGAGGGTCTCGCGGCATTTGAGCTAACAGCTCTTCGTTGTGTCAGGTGGGAGCGTTTCTTTCGCCCCTCCGGAACTTGGCGTCATACTGCACACACATCCCACGGCTTGCGCTGCGGGCTGCAGTCTGTCGTCGCTCTGCGGCTGGGAGGCGGGGCGCGGCCGTCCACTAGTCTAGACGCGAGCGATTCCGCGGCTGCGAGCGAATTGCTTCCGGAGCATGATCGAGTCGCGACGAAGACGCAATCCAGATGCTCTTTCGCGGGATACCGTTTACAATTTGTTTCCGGCAACCGGCCATCGAGAATTTCTCCTGCCCGCGCAAAGTCCGATCTCCGTCGCCGTGGTGGGCGTGGGCGTTTTCGGACGCAACCATGCCCGAGTCTACAAGGAACTGGAACAGCAAGGGGAGCCGGTGCGGCTGCTGGGAGTGGTCGATCCGGACACGAGCCGCGCGGACGAGGTAGCGCGCGAGTTTGGGTGCAAGGCTTTCGGTTCGGTGCCTCAGATGTTGACTACGCATAGCGAGGTGCAGGTTGCGTCGGTGACGTGTCCGACGGTGCATCACCTGAGCGTGGCCAGCGAATTGATGAAGGACGGCGTGGATGTGCTGATTGAGAAGCCGCTCGCAGGCACGCTGGCGGAGGCCGAAGAGCTGGTTGCGCTTGCGGCCAGGCACAAGCGGATCGCGCAGGTCGGGCATTTGGAGCGCTTCAATCCGGCGGTGCGGGCCACGGTTCCGTTGCTGACGCAGCCCATGTTTTTTGAAGTGCACCGGCTCAGCGTGTTTACTCCGCGGTCGCTCGATGTGGATGTGGTGCTGGATCTGATGATCCACGATCTCGACATCGTGCTGGCGTTCGCGAAGTCTCCGATCAAAGAGGTTCGGGCGGTCGGGCTGCCGATTCTGTCGGGCAAGGTGGACATTGCGAACGTGCGCCTGGAGTTTGAGTCCGGCTGCATTGCGAACTTCACCGCGAGTCGAGTTTCGACCGAGCGGGTGCGCAAGCTGCGTTTCTTCCAGCCGCGGCAGTATGTTTCGCTCGATTATGGACGGCAGGAAGTGCTGGTGTTTACGGTGGGGCACGACACGGCGACGGGAACGCCGTCGGTGAATCCGCAGATTGGGGTGATGAAGCCTCCGGTTGCTTCGGAAGAGCCGTTGCATGCGGAGTTGAAGTCGTTTCTTCGCGCCGTCAGGGAGCGGTCCACGCCCGTGGTTCCGCTGGAGGATGGGCGCCGCGCGCTGGCGCTGGCGCTGGAGATTGTGGTCGCCATTCGCGAGCATGGGGCAAAAGTGGGGCTTGCCGGCATCGCGAAGGCGAAGCCTTGATCGCAAAGACTCCCGATCGGCGTCATCCTGAACGAAGCCGCATTTCAGGCGGAGAGAAGGATCTCGGGCGGAACTGGCAGGGCGTCCTTGCAGGCTCCCGCGCGAGATCCGTCACTTCGCCTGAAGAGCGGCTCCGTTCGAGATGATGTCTTCTTTATGAGGTCCCCCAGATCCAAAATATCAGCGCAAGATCCTGATTTACATATGTTTACACACCTAAGTCGCGGGCGATTTATGGGTGAGCACAGTGGCCTGAAAGATGCGAAAATAGAGGTAACTTGGTTGTAGAGCAGCGCGCGCTCATTGCATTTCTTCCTAGAGGCCGGATGCAACGCCGCGAGTGAATTCGGTGTCTAATGACAGGCGGACACCGCTAGCTCTTGCCGGTTAAGCGTTTTCAGTTCGACGTTTTCAGCCAGTCCAGCGCATGCCGATCACGCAGATTCCATTCCAAGACCCGGTTGCTCCCGAGAATCCACAACCGGAGCAACTCGGGCTTTATGACAGCCAGGACTGGGAAACCGCGTACCGGGATCTGGATTCGCGTGTACCGCACCTGTTGATCCAGTTGCAGGACGATCTGGAGCGCTCGCGCTGGCGCGAAGCGATCTGGATTTCGATCATCGTGCACATGGTGCTCACCATTGTGCTGTGGAACCTGAACATCATCGAGAGGGCAATTGGCTGGCACACCGCTGTCGTGGTGCCGCTGGATTCCAAGGACAAGAATCTGACGTTTCTGGCGCTGCCGCCGGATTTGCAGAAGCCTACGCGACGGCCGAACACGAATATTGCCTCGGATAAAGACCGCATCGCGATGTCGAAGCATCCCGAGCTTGATCCGAAAGAGTTGCGGAAGATTCTAGCGACGCCACCTCCGGGGGCGCCTGGGATGAATGGTCCGCGGGCGCCGCAGCAGACGCCGCAGACAATGGCGCAGAACCAGCCAACTCAGCAACCGCCGCAGGGACAGCAACAGACGCCGCGTCCGCAGTTCCAGAGCGACCAGACGGCACAGTTGCAGGTGCCAGCTCGTCCCAACAATTCGTTCGCCAAGTATGGGACGGGGATGAGTGCGGGCTCGGCGATTCAGGAGGCCACGGCAGCGGCCGCGGCGCGCCGGGGCGGGGGCGGTGGTCAGGAGGGCGACTTTGGCCTGGGCACCGGAGCACACGGGCGAGCGCTGGGCAACCTTGAGATTCTGAGCGATACGCAGGGCGTCGACTTCGGTCCTTACCTGCAGCGCATTTTGCAGGACGTGCGGGAGAACTGGTATCGCGCGATTCCGGAATCGGCCGAGATGAAGAAGGGCAAGCTCATGATCGAGTTTGCTATCACGAAAGACGGCAAGGTTGCGGATATGCGCCTCGTCGCGACCTCAAATGACGTCGCTCTCGATCGCGCGGCATGGGCCGGCATCTCGGCGTCGAATCCATTTCCTCCGCTGCCCAGCGATTTCACCGGACCTTATCTCGCGCTGCGATTCCGTTTCTTCTACAACCCTGACAAGTCTGATTTACAGTAGCGCCCTCGCACGCCTTACATCGCGACGAATCTTTTTTCTGCAGTTGATAATCAAATAGTTAACAGGGATGAGGATGGGCCGGAGCGCAAGAGTTGCGGCTCTGGCTGGGAGATCTGTTTTGGAGAAGATGCCGGTTTTGTTCGTCGGCCACGGATCGCCGATGAACGCCATTGAGCACAATGCGTTTACCGAGGCGCTGCATGGACTGAGCGCGCGGCTGCCGAAGCCTAAGGCAGTGTGCGTGGTGTCGGCGCACTGGGTGACCGAGGGGGCGCATGTGCTGACATCTGCTCATCCGAAAACTGTTCATGACTTTTACGGTTTCCCGCGGCCGCTTTATGAAGTGCAGTACCCCGCGCCGGGCGCGCCATCCGAAGCTGAGAAACTGGCGAAGAATCCTGAGATTGTGCCTGATGACCAGTGGGGACTCGATCACGGGTCGTGGAGCGTGCTGCGGCATATGTATCCCAATGCGGATGTTCCGGCGTTTCAGGTGAGTCTCGATGAGCGCCGCGGTTTCAAGGAGCATCTTGAGTTGGGACGTGAGATTCAGTCTTTGCGCGAGCGCGGAGTTCTGGTTCTGGGCAGCGGCAACATCGTGCACAACCTGCGGCGGATTGACTGGAACAACCCGTCGGGCGCTTACGACTGGGCGGTGGAGTTTGACGCTCGGGTTAAGCAGGCGGTTGAGGCGCATGATGCTGACACGCTGGCTGCGCCGCAGAAGTGGGGCGAGGCGTTGCTCGAGACGGCGCATCCTACGGTGGAGCACTACTTGCCGCTGCTGTATTGCCTGGGCAGCACCGATGAGCGGGATGCGGTTTCTTATCCGTATGAGGGCTTCGACTTCGGGAGTATTTCGATGCGGATGATTTTGTTCTCGGATGCGAAGAGCGCGGAGTAGCCGGGCAGCAAATCATTTTGGGAGTCATCCTGACCGGAGCCGTTCTTCAGGCGGAGGGAAGGATCTTGCGCCCACACCGGCGTACCGTCCCGCGATGCCCCCACGCGAGATCCCTCGCTCCGCCTGAAGAGCGGCTTCGCTCGGGATGACGCCATCAAGCCATAACGGCGATCGAGCGCACTTCCTCGCGCTCGGTGTACCTGCTACATTCTCATTCGTGGTTCCCTCCGAAGAATACGTGCGGCGTCGAAACGACGGCGTGACACGGGTTGCGCACTACGAGAAAATTCATATTCGCCTTGGGAGCGTGCGGCTTCTTTTGGCTGCCGTCGCGGTCCTCCTGGCTTGGGCTTCATTGCGGGCGCATTTGCTCTCGCCCTGGTGGCTGGTTGCGCCGGTTGTAGCGTTCGTGGGCATCGCGTGGTATCACTCGCGGGTTCTGCGAGCCCGCGAACTGGCGGAGCGTGCTGTTTCGTATTACGACCGAGGATTGGCTCGAGTGGAAGGTCGTTGGGCTGAGTTCGGAGAGACGGGCGAGCGCTTCGACAATCCGCATCACGTGTACGCCGGCGATCTCGACCTGTTCGGCAAGGGCAGCCTGTTTCAACTCTTGTCGACGGCTCGGACACGCATGGGCGAAGACGCGCTGGCCGGGTGGCTGCTTTCTCCTTCAACCGTTGAACAGATCAGCGCGCGGCATGCGGCCGTCGATGAACTGCGCGATCAACTCGAACTGCGGCAAGATCTGGCGGTGCTGGGCGAAGACGTTGGCGTGGGCGTGCATCCCGACGCGCTGCTGCCGTGGGCGGAGGCGCCGAACCAGATGCGGCCGGTGTGGCTTCGTTGGGCGGCGCCTGTGCTCGCGGCAGTGGCCGTTGCTGGCGCTGTGCTGTGGGCGGTGTGGGGAAGCGCGGCTCTGCTGGTACTGATCGTTGTGATCGAGGCCGTCTTTACTTACCGCCTCAGGAAACCTCTGGAAGATGTGCTGCACGGAACCGAGCATGCATTTCGCGACCTCGATCTTCTTTCCGGAGTGCTCGCGCGCGTGGAGGCGCACACGTTCCGGGCTCCGCGATTGCGGGTGTTGCAGCGGGAGCTTTTGTCGAGCGGGGTGCCGGCTTCGCGGGCGATTGCGCGACTCCGGACTTTGGTAGACCGGATCAATTCGCGGCATAACGTTGCGCTGCGGATTCTCGATGCTCCGCTGATGTACTCGGTGCAAGTCGCATTGGCAGGGGAACGCTGGCGTCAGGAGCACGGCGGCGCGCTGCGGTTGTGGGTGAACACCATCGGGCAGATGGAAGCGCTGCTTTCGCTGGCGACTTACAGCTTCGAGCATCCTGCGGATCCGTTTCCGGAGTTTGCGGAGGGTGCGGCTTGGTTCGACGGCGAAGAACTCGGACATCCGCTGGTACCGGTGACGCTCTGCGTTCGCAACAACCTAAGCATCTGCGGAGAGACGCGGGTTCTGCTGGTCAGCGGTTCCAACATGTCAGGCAAGAGCACTTTGCTGCGCTCTGTCGGGATGAATGTTGTGCTCGCCATGGCGGGCGCCCCGGTGCGAGCGCGGCGCTTGCGGCTCACTCCGCTGCGCGTGGGCGCCAGCATTCGCGTCAACGACTCGCTGCAGGAAGGCAGTTCGCGGTTCTATGCCGAGATCACACGGCTACGTCAGATCTTTGATTTGGCGGGAGGCGATCCGCCCTTGCTTTTTTTACTGGATGAGCTGTTGCAAGGCACGAACTCGACTGATCGCCGCATCGGCGCGGAAGGAATCGTGCGGGCCCTGGTGAATAAGGGCGCGATCGGATGGGTGAGCACGCATGACCTGGCGCTGACTGATATTGGCGGATCGGTCGCGGGGCGTCTGCGCAACGTCCATTTCCAGGACGAGCTGGCAAACGGACGGATGACCTTCGACTACAAGCTGCGCGACGGCGTCGTTATGAAGAGCAACGGCCTCGAGCTGATGCGGTCGATTGGGCTTGACGTATAGCCGATCAGGCCGAGGTCAGTGCCCCTTCTTTGCGCTCTGAGAGCCTTTCCCCCTTGCACCCTGGAAGTCGGGGTCGCCAAGCTGCCAGAGCAAGAAAGAAAACTGGTCCGTGAGCAGCGCGGTGTGCTGGGAGCGCGTGGCGCCAATGCCACCGTGCCCGGCATCGTAATCCACTCGCAAAAGCACCGGCTTGCCGCTGGAGGTGGCGGCCTGCAGGCGGGCGGTCATCTTGTCCATCTGCCAGGGATCGACGCGTGGATCGTTGATGCCCGTGGTGAGCAGCACCGCGGGATACGCGGTTTGATCCTTGATGCGATGATAGGCGCTGATCGCCAGCAGGTGATGGAAGTCGTCTTCATTCTTGACGGTGCCGAATTCCGGAATGTTGGCCGGGCCGTTGATCTGGAGTTCGGCGCGAAGGTCGTCGGACATGCCGACGTTGTCGAGCGCGGCGCCAAATAGATCGGGACGTCCGGTGATGGCGCCGCCGATCGTGATCCCACCCGCGCTCGTCCCTTCGCCGGCAAGATGCGCAGGAGAGGTGTACTTGTGGTCGATGAGGTACTGCGCGCAAGCCACAAAGTCGGTGATGGTGTTTTCCTTGGTGGCTTTACGGCCTGCATTGTGCCAGTCCTCGCCGTATTCTCCTCCGCCGCGGATGTGCGCCACCGCAATCACGCCACCGCGCTCGAGCCATGCCAATGACGACGGATCGAATGCCGGGTCATAAGTGATGCCGTAGGAGCCGTAGCCATGCAGCAGGGCGGGATGAGATCCGTCAAGCTTGAGACTGCGCTGATGAATGATGGAGAGCGGTACCAGAGTGCCGTCGGGAGCCTTGGCTTTGACTTCCTCCGATGTGATGGCGGAGAAATCAACGGGAGACGGAGGGATGATCTTGGTATCGACGACGGCTTTTGATTTGGGATCGTACTGCAGCAGGACGGGCGATTTCGTCCACGAAGCAGCGCGCACGTAAACGCCTGGCTGAGCGGGATTGGTGAAGAACTCCTGAATGGCACCGTCAAAGGGTAAACGGACCTCGCTCGCAGCACCGCCTTCGAAAGGCAGTCGCCACACGCGGCCAAGTCCCCCATCGAGTTTCTGCACGTACACAGCGTCCGCGGCTACGCCAGCTGCAATCACTACCGCATCGGACGGGGCGACCACCTCCTGGGCGCTATTGCTATCGCCATCGGGCAAATTCAGTCGCAGCACCTTGAAGCGCGACGCATTGTGATGAGAGACGAGGTACAAGTGGTCGCCATGAAGGTCGAAATTGGTGACCTCATCCGCGACATCGATCAGCTTCCGCCACGGTGCGCTCGCGTCGTGGAGCTCGGAGAGCTTCACGACATACAGTGTGGTTTCGTTCTGGACGCCGTGCCCCACAATTCCGAGCGCGTACTTCGACCCGGGAGGCACCGAGACGACCGGGAAATCGCTGTCGACCATGGAGACCGAGGGCGAGAGTCCGTTGCCAAACACGGCGACATCCTTGTCAGGATCGTCGCCCAGATGATGGAGATAGGCGCGGCTTTTGAGGTAGTACGCCGTGCGAGGATCCTCAGGGCCGAGTTTGTGCAGGCGATTGTAGAAAAAAGAATGGTTGTCGGGCAGCCACGAAACGGCGCCGAACTGGGCGCGATCAATGCGTTCGCCAAGATCCTTGCCTGTGGCTGTTTCCAGCACATGCAACACGCTGTTTTCAGATCCGCCGGGCGAAATGCCGACGGCGACCAGGCTTCCATCCAGCGACGGCTGAAAGTAGTCGATCGAATAGTGAACGCCGTTGGCGGTGAGGACCTCTGGGTTCAATAGCAAATGTTCCGCTGCGTCCGCACCCTCTCGCGTGTAGAGCTTGGAGTTGTCTTCTCCGGGCATGCGCTTGAGATAGAACCAGTGTCCGCTGAAGGATTGAAATCCACTTATCCGGACGCCGGTGTCGTCGAGAGCTGCGATGCGAGCGCGCAATTTGTCGCGGCCGGGGATCGCATCCAGGACCGAACGGGTGTAGCCGTTCTGGGCTTTCATCCAGGCTGACACTTCCGGACTCTTGAGGTCTTCGAGCCAGCGGTACGAATCGACAATCTTCGTGCCGAAGTAGTCATCGGTGACCTCTTTTTTGGGCGTGTCCGGAGGCTTGGGGGGAGCCGTGGAGACGGTGGTTTGCGCGCTCAGCGCGATGCTGGCCAGGAGAACAACAGCGATGCGAGAAGTCATAAACCGGACCTCCTAATTCTTCGAGCGGGTGGCGCTGGGCGACGACTGTTTGCTACCAAACTCTGCAACGGTTCTGATTCACCATGGGCGAGCCCGCCTTGCAGTGGAACGCCTCCTGAAATTCCGGCATGTTCGAGACCACGCCGTTGGTGCGATATTTTTCCGGTGAATGGGGATCGACGGTGGCGCGCAAACGCTTGGTCTCGTCGCGCGACTGGCCGCACCAGCTCTGACCGTAGCCCACGAAGAAGCGCTGCTCGGGCGTCAGTTCGTCGATGGGGGCGAGCGTTTGGCCGGCAGTGTCGGCTTTCCACGCCATGTAGGCCAGCAACAGGCCGCCCAGGTCGGCGACGTCTTCGCCGAGCGTCAGCTTGCCGTTGATCTTGATCTCGTCGACGATCGTGTAGCCGGAATATTGATCGGAGACGCAACTGGCGCGCTTTTCGAATTCCTTTCCGTCGTCCTCGGTCCACCAGTCGCGCAGGTTTCCTTGCGCATCGAACTGGCGGCCTTCATCGTCGAAGCCGTGGGTGAGTTCATGTCCAACGGTGCCGCCGGTGTCCCCGTAGTTGGGCGCGGCGTCAGACTTGGGATCGAAGGCGGGAGGCTGCAGCACACCCGCCGGGAAGTTGATGTCGTTCATCTGCGGATCGTAGTAGGCGTTGACGGTGGGCGGAGTCATGCCCCACTCGCCGCGATCGACGGGCTTGCCGATTTTGGTGAGCTGCCGGTCGAATTCGAACTTCCGCGCGCGCTCCACATTACCGAGTTCGTCGCCGCGGACAATCTCAAGCTTGCTGTAGTTGCGCCACTTGTCGGGATACCCGATCTTGTTGGCCATGGCGTGCAGTTTGGCCAGAGCTTGTTGCTTGGTCGCGGACGACATCCAGGGCAGGCCGTTGATGTCCCGCTCCATCGCCGTTTCAATCTCTTTGACGATTCTCTGCGCCCGCTGCTTCGCTTCGGGGCTGAAATACTTTTCGACGTACGCCTGGCCCAGCGCCTCGCCCAGATAGCCGTCGACCGCTTCGGTGCAGCGCTTCCAGCGCGCCTGCAGGACTTCTTGTCCGCGGAGAGTTTTTCCATAGAACGCGAAATTCTCATTCAGAAACGGCGCGGAGAGATGGGAGGCGTCGGAGTGCACCAGATGCCAGCGCAGGTAGGTCTTCCAGTCGGCCAAGCTTTCTTTTTCGAGTTCCTCGCTCATTACTTTAAAGAACCCGGGGGAGCTGACGTTCAACGACGCGAGCGCAGGCATTCCAACCTTGGCAAAATAAACCTGCCACTGAAACGCGGGAGCGATCTTCTCGAACTCCGCGCTGGTCATCTTATGATCGAGAGCTTTGGGATCGCGGCGCTCGACGCGTGTCATGGAACCCTTGGCCAGCTCGGTTTCGATGCGCACGACGGTTTGCGCGTTCGCGGCGGCGGTTTCGGGCTTGTCGCCGAGGAGTTCGAACATCTTCTGCACGTGGGCTAGATACTGTTTGCGTAGTTCGACCGACTTGGGATCGTCTTTCAGGTAGTAGTCACGGTCGGGCAGGCCAAGTCCGCCTTGATCGGCATTGGCGATGACCTGATCGGCGGCGTGCGGGTCCTGGGTGGATTCAAAGCGGAAGAGGACGTTGTCATCGATCATGGCCGCGGCCACGTCGGCGAGTTCCGCCTTGGACTTGATCTCGGCAATTCTCTGCAGCGAAGGCTTCAGCGGGTTTGCTCCCTGGGCATCGATCGCTTTCTCGTCGGTGCAGGAGGCATAGTAGTCGCCAATCTTCTGATCGACGGGTTTGCGGTTGGCATCGGGGACAGCCGCCGCTTCGAGGATGCCCCGGAGCTGGGCCAGGTTCTCGTCCTGCATTTTGGAATAGGTGTCCCAGGAGGACTGGTCGGGAGGGATCGGGTTCTTCCTGATCCAACCGTCGCAGGAGTAGGCGAAGAAATCCGTGCAGGGATCGATGGTGCGGTCCATTGCGGTGACATCGAGGGCTGGGGTGTAGGTGGCGGCGGCCGGTTGCTGGGCTGTGGCTAAGGAAAGAAACGAAACGAATGCAAGCGCAACTACACTCGCGCGCGAAATCGCCATGAAATAAACCTCGTCTGGCAGGAAATGAAAAACCTGAGACCCCAAAGTATAAGCCCAGGCGTCAACCCGGATGCAAAAGCCTGGGCTGACGCCTGAAGCCCGACGCGAGGTCTAGCCCTTGCGCAAATGAATCGAACCGTCTCCGGTGCGGATGGTCAGCGGGCTGCCTCCGCCGTTGAGTTTGCCGTGAACTTCGTTCTCGCGAATCTTGCCTTCGGTGACGATGGGCATATCGAGATCGATGTGTCCGTCGCTGGTGTGCAGGCTCACGTCGGCCGAGAGGTCGTTGGGGATCTCGAGGGAGACGTTGCCGTCGCCCGTTTCGAGGCGCCAGCCCGAGGCCAGCGTGGAGCCTTGCGTGGCGCGCACTTCGACGTGTCCATCGCCCGTTTTCAGCTCCAGTTCGTCAAAGCGGCCGTGGGCGGTGATGTGTCCGTCTCCGGTGGTGGCATGCAGTTTGCCGTCGACACCTTCCAGGTTCTCCGAGCCGTCTCCGCTGTGCAGATCCATCTCGCCTTTGAAATCCGCGAGATCGATCTTGCCGTCGCCGGTGTGCAGGTTGACGCGGCCTTCGCGCGGCATCTGGATAATGACGTCAACCTTGTGGTTGCCCCATTCGATATTGAAGTTGTGGTGCGGGTAGCGCACATCGATCTCGACCGTGTCACCGTTCTGGTGCTCCTCGATGCGGATGCCGCCGTCGCCGATCTTGTAGCGCGAGGTTGCGACCTTGGCTTCAATCGTGTTCTGATCCCAGGTGGTGACGCGGATGTTGGCGTCGGATGTCTCGACCCGCAGGTCGGGCTTGCCGCTGACGGTGTAGGTCTTCGACCATTCGTCAGCGTGGGCAGGGAGGACGGCAACGATGGTGAGAGCCAGGGTGGCAAGCGACAGGCGCTTCAGGGCGATCAGGTTCATAAATTCCTCCGGCAGGGCACACGCTTCACCCCGCCTGTTAGACGTAGGTACGGGCGATGGGTGAGGTTCGTTCCCGGGAAAATCGTCGGTTAGCGTCTTGTCCCGAGATACGCCATACGAATCAGGGTGCGCTCGGAAAACGGTAGGTAGAGTAGGGCCGCGCTGACTGCAAAGGCCGCCCCCAAGCCGATCTGCTCGATGAGGAGAAAGGGTGCGACCGCCCAGAGTTGGTCGAGGGCGAGGATGAAAGGGAACATTTGGCGAAACTTTTCGCCCAAGCGCTGGTAGTCAAAGCTCACCGCCGAGAGCAAATAGAGGCGCAGGGGAATGCCCACCCCAGCGGTGATCAGCACGGCGCCGGCAAGGACCGTTCCACCCCATGGGTTGCGGAACTGGTCTCCGATTTCCTGAACGTAGCGCAGGAGAAAAAGGGCTGACAGGTAGAACGCCAAATACATGACCTGAATCAGAGCGAAGAGGCTGCGGGTGATGGCTCGACGCGGGATAGGGACTTCGAGTTCGGGATGCAGAGGAACCGGCGACGCATTGGAGTCTGGCGAGGCGGCTGGGATTGGAGCAGGGGAGTTTGCTCGGTCCCCATAGGAGGGGACCGCTGCCGGAGCTTCCGCTTGAACTGGGGCGATGAAACGGTATCCGCGGCGGGCGAGGGTCTCGACGTAGCGCGGGCTGGAGGCGGAATCTCCCAGCGCCTCGCGCACCTTATTGATGGCGGTGTTCAGGCTGTGGTCGAAGTCTACGAACGTGTCGGAGGGCCAGAGCTTCTGCTGTAGCTCTTCGCGCGTGACGACCTCGCCCGCGCGCTCGAGCAGCAGCGCCAGCACCTGGAACGGCTGCCCCTGCAGGCGCAGCTTTACGCCGCTCTTGCGCAGTTCGCCTGCGCTGAGATCGAGTTCGAACAACCCAAACCGCGCGACTCGGGTGCTTTTTTGCGGCACGACGCCGTAGTGTAGCAGGGACAGCCACGGCCCGAACACCGGTCGGCGCTACAATATCCGCGTGCCCGATAACCCTCCCCAAGACGATCACAAGCATCACCGCCACGCGGTCTACGCGTCGGAGACGACCGGGCTGTTGCTGATCGCGTTCATGCTGCTAGTTCTGACGCTGGTGCGCTACTGGCACGAGATCCACAGGAGCCTGCGCTGAACGTGGGCTCAGACCATCGCGAAGGTAAACAGCCGCGGCATCCTCTGCTGGTAATTTTTGGCCCCACAGCCAGCGGGAAGACGGCGCTTTCTCTGCCGATTGCGCAGAAATTTGACGGCGAGATCGTCAACTGTGATTCGGTGGCGATGGTCCGCGAGTTCGAAATCGGGACCGCGAAGCCGAGCGCTGAAGAGCGCGCCCGAGCGCCGCATCATCTATTCGATTGTGTCGACCCCACTGAGTACATGACCGCGGGAGAGTATGCGCGGCAGGCGCGGCAGGTGCTGGGGGAAATCCGCAGGCGCGGTCACCTGCCCATAGTGGTTGGCGGCACGGGACTGTATTTGCGGGCTCTGCTCGAGGGATTGTTCCCCGGTCCGCAACGTTCGGAGGAATTGCGCGAGCGTTTGCGCAGTAGTGCCGCGACGCGCGGCCCTGATCATTTGCACCGAGTTCTGGGGCGTCTCGACCGCGCTGCCGCTAAGAAGGTCCATGCCAACGATATCCCTAAGCTGATTCGGGCGATCGAGGTGTGCCTGGCGTCGCGGCAGAAGATGTCGGACCTGTGGCAGCAGGGGCGGGATCCGTTGCGAGGCTTCCGCATTCTGAGAATTGGTCTTGATCCGGACCGAGCAGCGCTCTACGAGCGCATCAACCAGCGCGCTGGCGTGATGTTCGAAACCGGGTTGGTCGAAGAGACTCGGCGTCTGGTTGAGAAATACGGCGCCGCTGCGCGGCCACTGACCTCTCTCGGATATAAGCAGGCTGTTCAACTCTTGCGTGGCGGACTCAATCGTGAGCAAGCTGTCTCTTCCGCGCAGCAGGCGCACCGCAACTATGCCAAGCGCCAGATGACATGGTTCCGCCGCGAGCCAGATGTTGTCTGGCTGAAAGGCTTCGGCGATGACTCGCAGATCCAAGCCGAAGCGGTTGATCGCGTTGCCACTTCTCTACCGCGGATTCACGCGGATGAACCCTGATTTCGGAACTCAGGTTCGAATCCAGTGATCCGGAAGCCGAAAGCCAGGCGCCGGAAGCCCGAACTTCTGCTATCGTTCCCCCATGCCGCGAATTTTGCCTGCTGTCGTCCTAGTCCTAGCCCTTTCCATGCCCGCATTCGCCAAAAAGCATCAGCACCCTGCTGTTGTCAGTGCTTCGCATGGCGACAAGTGGGCTGAGAAGACGCTGCGTTCGCTGACCGTCGAGGAGAAAATTGGCCAAGTCTTCATGATCTGGTGTCGCGCCAGCTTCCTGAACGTGGAGAGCCCCGAATACCTGCAATGGCTCGAGGCCATGCAGAAATATCACGTTGGTTCGTTCGCTGTGTCGGTGCACGTCGATGGTCCGTTTCTGTTGCGAACCGAGCCTTACGAGGCTGCTGACATCCTCAACCGGCTGCAAAAGGAATCCAAGCTGCCGCTGCTGTTCGCGGCCGACTTTGAGCGCGGCGTTAGCACGCGCCTGATGGGCACGACCAACTTCCCTCACGCCATGGCCTTCGGCGCCGACGGGCGCCTGGAAGATGCTGAAATGTTTGGGCGCATCACTGCTCAGGAAGCCCGCGCCGTGGGCGTGCACTGGAACTTTTTTCCCGATGCCGATGTGAATTCGAATCCTGCCAATCCCATCATCAATACTCGCTCGTTTGGTGAAGATCCCAAGCAAGTCGGAGACCTGGTCACGGCTTACATCCAGGGTGCGCGCTCGGGTGGGATGCTGACCACGGTGAAGCACTTTCCCGGTCACGGCGACACCGCGACTGACTCGCATCTCGGAGTCGCGAGCGTGAACGTCGACCGCGCGCATCTGGATTCGATCGAACTTCCCCCCTTCCGCCAGGCAATCGCGGCGGGTGTCGATTCTGTGATGGTGGCGCACGTGACGGTTCCAGCGCTCGATCCCGATCCCAATCACGTGGCGACGATTTCTACCGCGGTGGTTTCTGACCTGCTTGAAAAGCAACTCGGTTTCAAAGGCTTGATCGTGACCGATGCCCTCGACATGGCCGGCCTGACGCATCTTTTCGCCAACGATATTGGCCGCGCGGCGGTTGAGGCCTTTAAGGCCGGGAACGATTTGCTCATCATTCCCGCCGACCTCCCTGCCTCTTACGAATCCATGCTGACGGCCGTGCGCTCGGGCGAGATTTCGAAGGAGCGCCTCGACCACTCCGTCCTCAAGATCTTGAAACTAAAGGGAGGACTCGGGCTGAACAAAACTCGTACCGTCGACCTCACCGCCATTGCAACGGCGGTCGGGAAACCGGAAAACATCGCTTTCGGACAACAGGTGGCTAATTCGGCCATCACGCTGGTGCGCGACAACGGCAAGGTACTGCCCTTGAAATCGAAGGGAACTACCAAGGCGGGTCTTCCGTATATGACCAGAGAGGAGACGCACAACCAGGTGGTGGCAGTCCTCTTTTCGGATGATGTGCGCACGGAGTCGGGGCGCTCGTTTGGGCGCGAGTTCCGCACACGCATTCCGGACGCTCGCGTGATTTATGTGGATCCCCGCATCGCAGCGGGCATGAGCGACGACGTGCTCAAGGCAGTGGACGAGGCGCAAGCGGTGGTCGCCGCGGTCTATGTGATCCCGACGGCGGGCAAAGTGGGGAATTCGGTCGCGATGGCTGACGCCACCGGCACGCTGTTGCAGCAGGTGCTCGATCATGCAGCGGGAAAGACGGCGGTCGTTGCCATGGGAAATCCATACCTGGCGAGCGATTTTCCGAAGATCGAGAATTACATGTGTACGTTTTCGAATGCGAGCGTGTCGGAAGTAGCGGCGATCCAGGCGCTGTTCGGAGAGATTCCGATCGGCGGTCATTTGCCGGTCAGCATTCCGAATGTTGCCCAGCGCGGCGCTGGACTGGAGCGCCCGGCACAAGTCGCTAATGGAGGGTCTCCACATGCGCAGAACTAAAGTTCAATTCGTCAGCGTATTCGCATTAGGATTGGCCACTTTAGCAGCTCTACTCCTGCCTGCCTGCAGCATCAACGTAAAGAAAGATCAGGCCGGCGAAGACAAGAACGTCGATATCAACACCCTGGTTGGCGACATTCATGTAAGCAAAGGCGCCGATGTGGCGGATGTGGGGCTCGCGGTCTATCCCGGCGCGCGGCTGAAGCAGGAAGGTTCCGACGGCAAGGACAAGAGCGCCAATGTGAACATCTCAAGCTTCGGCTTCGGGTTGAAAGTCGTCGCGCTCGAGTATCAGTCTGACGATGCCCCGGAAAAGCTCGTTGCCTACTACAAGGACCAACTGAAGAAATACGGGAAGGTGCTCGAGTGCCATACCCGCCATTTCAATGTGAACCCGGACATGAAGTCGGAGCACGGTTCGCATGAGCTGACCTGCGAGGGATCGAGTGGCAACAACGTCGAACTGAAAGTCGGTACGAAAGAGAATCAGCACATCGTTGCGGTCGAACCGGAGGGTAAGGGGTCGAGCTTTTCTCTGGTGTACGTACGCACTCACGGGAAAGACGCGGATATCTAAGAGCGCCACCAAAGTCTATGGAGGTCCCATGTTTCGCTATCTGACAACTGCTCTAGCCGCTGCGATTCTGAGCTTGCCAGCGTGGGCACAGCAATCCAACACGCAAGACAAACCTTTCGACGTTCAAAGCTCGGTGGGCGACATGCACGTCGGCAAGGATGCCGATGCCAGGAAGGCTGGGCTTCCGTTGTATCCGGGCGCGCGGCCGAAGGTGGAGAAGGACAATGACCCGCTCAACTTCGGCATCTTGACCGACAGCTTTGGGCTCAAGGTGGTTATCGCGAAATATGAATCGGGCGATTCTCCGGATAAGGTGATCGCTTACTATCGCGACAAACTGAAGAAATACGGCAAGGTTCTCGAGTGCCACTCCCAGAAGCACGGTGGCGATGTCGACGTGCATGATGACGACAAGGACTCCAAGGGCAGCAAAGAATTGAAATGCGAGGAAAGCTCAGGTCCGGTCACCGAGCTAAAAGTCGGCACTGAAGATAACCAGCACGTCGTGGCCGTTGAGCCACCCGATGCGGGCAAGGGATCGATCTTTGCGATCGTCTACGTGTATACCCGAGGCAAGCGCGGAGACCTTTGAAGCCGGCTGAGTTTTCAGCCGTCATTTGAAATTTGCAATCGAGACGATGCGGGCGCTGCACGCCCGCTTCGTTTGTTTCCGCGTTACGCCGTGCGATACTTTCTGCGATACTTCCAAGAGACCCTTCTGATCTCGAATGGAAAAACCTTGTTATAAATGCGGACAAACTGTAGAAGAAGGCGTTCCCTTTTGCCCGCACTGCTCAGCCCCGCAGATTCGCGTAGTGGTTGCGGAACCCGCGGCGTCGACCCCGGTGCTGGCTGTCTCCAAAACCGGGCAAGCCGCTCTTCCGGCGTCGAACACCGTGCCGGTGCTGGCGCTCCCCATGCAGTGGTCCCAGGCGCTAAAGCCGTGCCTGCTGGCGGGAGTGGTCGCGTCGGGGCTGATGTTTCTGGGACTGCATCCGTTTGTGGCCATGGCCAGTGTCGGGTTCCTGGCGGTTATCTTCTATCGTCAGCGCCGGCCGGAAATACTCGTCAAGGCTGCGTCTGGGGCTGGAATCGGCAGTCTGGCGGGACTGCTCTGGTTCGCGATGTCTTCCGTTTTCGAAGCGTTGACTGTGACTCTGTTCCATAAGGGGCCGGAGTTGCACGCTGCGATCATGGCAAAAATCCAGGAAACGGCGTCTCAGACCACCGACCCCCAGGTGCTCGCCCTGTTCGATCGAGTCAAGACTCCAGAAGGCTTTGAGTTCCTGATGATCGCCGGGCTGGTTTTCGCGTTCTTCGCTTCGATCGTCCTCGGAGGGCTAGGCGGGGCGATGGGCGGGGCGTTCCTGGGCCGCCGCAACCGATCCTAACTCGTAGAGACCGCATCTTTTCGCTGCATTCCGAGGGCCTGGAATTGGAAGTTCCACCGCCCTTGCAGCGGCCGCGCCTGCCGCGTATGATTCACCGTTTGCACTTTTTCCGATGGATAAGCCTGCACGCGGTTCGCTGCTTGGGATCGAACACCTCGACGCAAAGGAAATTCTCGGCCTGCTCCAGCTGGCCCGCCGCATGAATCCGCAGAAGGCGCGACCACTGCTGCGCGGGAAGCTTGTGGTGCTGCTGTTTTACGAATCATCGACCCGTACCCGTTCGTCGTTCGAATTCGCGGCGAAATCTCTGGGGGCGATGACCACGTTGGTGCAATCCTCCGGATCGAGCATTGAAAAAGGTGAATCTGTGCTCGATACCGGATACACCTTGCGCGCCGTGGGTGCCGATTGCATCGTGATGCGGCACCCATCGGCGGGCGCGCCGCACTTGATGGCGCAGCATCTCGACATCCCCGTGATCAACGCGGGGGACGGCATGCACGAGCACCCGTCGCAAGCGCTGCTCGACGCGTATACCATTCTCAAACACAAGAAGTCGTTCAAGGGCCTGCAGGCCGCCATCATCGGCGACATTTTTCACAGCCGGGTGGCGCGCAGCGCCTGCCACTTGCTGACCAAGTTTGGAGTGAAGCTGACGCTGTGCGGGCCGCCCGAATTCGTGCCCGACGTGGCCACGACGCTTGCTCCCGGCCTGAGAATTACGCGCCACATTGAGGATGCGTTGCGCGGCACGGATGTGGTTATGCTGCTGCGCGTGCAAAAGGAACGACTCGCGGGACAGAAGATCCGCCTGCAGGACTACATTGCGCGCTACCAGATGACGACCGCGCGCCTGAAGCTGACTAAACGCGATGCGATCGTGATGCACCCGGGCCCGATCATCCGTGGGCTGGAACTGACGGCGGAGGTTGCAGACGGACCGCAGTCCGTCATCGTCGATGAGGTGCACAACGGCGTTCCGACGCGAATGGCGATTCTGGCGCGGGCTTTAGGGAAGGCGAAGTAGATGAAGTTCGACGTCAAACGATCGCGAGCCCGGCAGCGAGATGCACGATTGCCGCTTTTTCTCGCGCTAGTCTTGGCGATTTGTGGCGACGCCATCGCGCAGGGAAGGACTGCGGCCTCCAATTCCGGTCCCGGATCATTTGTCGATGTCGAAGGATCCAAGCTGTACTACGAAGAGTGCGGCACTGGCGCGGAGGCGGTTGTTCTCATCCACGACGGCATTGCGCATTCTGCCCTGTGGGACGACGTGTGGCCCGAGTTCTGCAAACATTTCCACACGATCCGCTACGACCGGCGTGGCTACGGACGCGCCCCGGCAGCGACGACCTGGTACACCGAGACTGAAGATCCAGCGGCGCTTCTGCGGCAGAGAAAAGTCAGCCCTGCTGTGCTGGTTGGCAGTTCGCACGGTGGCGAACTCTCCATCGACTTCACGTTGCAATACCCTGGCTGGGTGCAGCAACTCGTGATGGTAGGTGCGGTCGTCAGTGGTTTTCCCTACTCGGACCACTTTCTAAACCGCGGCATGAATAATTCCAAGCCGTTCGAAAAGAATGATGTCGCAGCGGGACTGGCGAACTGGGCTAAAGATAAATATCTGCTCGCGCCTGGACACGACGCGGCGAAGAAGCGTCTGCTTGCGCTGCTTACGGCAAACCCGCAGGATATGACTCACTCCGATTACGCGCGCCCGACGGCGCCGGCGATTGGCCGTTGGCACCAGATTCGCGTACCCACGCTGATTCTGGTCGGCGACGCGGATATCCCTGACGTGCACGCGCACGCGGGAGCGATTGAAGCGGGCATTTCAGGATCGAAGCGCGTCGTCATTTCCGACGCGGGTCATCTGATGTATGTGGAAAAACCGGCGGAGTTCAGCCAGAAGCTGATCGGCTTCATTGAATCCAATCGTTTCTGAGATGGAGAAGAACCGAGCAAGAGTCGACCCGACGTGAATAACCGAAGAGAAAACGCGAGCCTGCTGATCAAGGGCGGCCACCTGATCGATCCTGCGGCGAAGATCAACGCGCCCATGGACGTACTGCTGCGCGATGGGCGCGTCGCCGAAGTCGCGCTACCTAATAAGATCCGTGGCAGTGCCGACGAAAACTTTGACGCGCGCGGGCTCGTCGTCGCGCCGGGCTTCATCGATCTGCACGTTCACCTGCGCGAGCCCGGCCAGAGCTACAAAGAGACGATTGCAAGCGGGACCGCCGCTGCCGCTGCCGGAGGCTTCACCTCAGTCTGCACGATGCCCAATACGGCGCCCGTAGTCGACACCGCGGAGTGGGTCAGCTGGCTGCGCAATCCAGAGCGCGCGGCTGTCGTGAACGTGTTCCCCATCGCCGCGGCTACCCGAGGCAGTAAGGGAGGAACGCTCACCGACTTCAGCGCCCTGCAGCGCGCGGGAGCGGTTGCTGTCACCGACGATGGCAGGCCCATCCTCGACGACGACGTTATGCGCATGGCTCTACGTCTCGGTGCAGAACTGAATTTTCCGGTCGTGCAACACGCGGAGGATACGCGCCTGACCGAAAATTGCTCGATGCACGCCGGGCCCACGAGTTTTCGCCTCGGCCTGCGCGCCATGCCGGCCGCCGCCGAGGCCGCCATCGTGGAGCGCGATGTGACACTGGCGCAGCAAATTCGCGAATCGCGCCTGCATGTGGCGCATCTTTCGACCTCTGAAGCGCTCAAGGCCGTGCGTCGAGGCAAGCGCGCCAAGGCCCGCGTTACCTGCGAAGTCACGCCGCATCACTTCACGCTAATCGACGAGAATGTCGGCGAGTACGATAGCAACTTCAAGATGAATCCGCCGCTGCGCTCTGCGACGGACCTGGAGGCGATTGTGGTCGCGCTCTCCGACGGCACCGTGGACGCCATCGCCACCGACCACGCGCCGCATGCCGCCCACGAAAAGCAGGTCGAATTCGAGCGCGCCTCGTTCGGCATCACTGGCCTCGAAACCGCGCTGGCGCTCGCGATCACCAAGCTGTACCGCGATCACAAGATTCCCCTGACGCGCATTGTCGAACTTTTCACCGCCGGTCCGGCGCGAGTCTTCGACCTCCCCGGCCGCGGGTCCCTTGCGCGCGGCAGCCACGCCGACGTGACCCTGTTCGATCCCAAGAGGCGCTGGACGTTCCAAACCACCAAGACGCACTCGCTCTCGCACAACACTCCCTTCGACGGCTGGCAGTTCACGGGGAAGGTAGTGGCGACGATCGTGGGTGGGCAGATCGTTCACCGCGCGGATTGAAATTCGAGTCGCGCGACGGAATTCACTCGGCACCAGTGCCGGCTATCCCAGAATTCCCATCCGCTTCCCAACGCTCTTAAGCACGCCCAACGCCTGATCCAGCTGTTCCTTCGTATGCGTTGCCGTCATGATGGTGCGGATGCGCGCTTTGCCTTCCGGCACCGTGGGGAACGCGATCCCCGTTCCCAATACTCCCTCTTTGAACAGCTCGCGCGAGAAGTCCATGGTGAGCTTGCCATCGCCGATAATGATGGGCGTGATCGGAGTCTCGCTGGCAGGAGTGGCGCGCCCGCCGATGTCGAAGCCGAGCAGACCGAGCTCTTTCTTCCAGTAGCGCGTGTTCTCCCAGAGCTTTTCCATGTGCTCGGGTTCGCTTTCCAGAACGTCGAAGGCCGCGATGCAGGTGGCTGCGACCGACGGCGGATGCGACGTCGAGAACAGGAACGGCCGTGCGCGGTGATAGAGGAAGTCGATCAGGTCGCGAGTGCCGCAAACGTATCCACCCAGCGCGCCGATGGCCTTCGACAGGGTTCCGACCTGGATATCGACGCGGCCGTGCATGCCGAAGTGATCGATGGTGCCGCGGCCGTTGCGCCCCAACACGCCGGAGGCATGCGCATCGTCGACCATCATAATGGCGCCGTATTTCTCGGCGAGATCGCAGAGCGCGGGCAGCGGGCCGATGTCGCCGTCCATGGAGAAGACGCCGTCAGTAATCAGCAGCCTTTTGCCGGGCTCGCCTTTAATGCTGGTGAACTGCTCTTCGGCATGCGCGATGTCCTTGTGGCGGAAGACCAGAATCTTCGCCTTCGAGAGGCGCGCGCCGTCGATGATGGAGGCGTGGTTCAGCGCATCGGAGATGATGAAATCGTCCTTGCCGAGGACGGCCGACACCGTTCCCGCATTCGCTGCAAAACCCGACTGGAAGACCACACAGGCTTCCACTTTCTTGAAGCGGGCGATCTTCTCCTCGAGTTCCAGGTGGATCTTCATCGTCCCGGCAATCGTGCGCACCGCGCCTGATCCCACGCCGAATTTGCGCGTCGCTTCCAGCGCCGCCGCGCGCAGCTTGGGATGCGTGGTTAGTCCCAGGTAATTGTTCGACGCCAGGTTGATGACCTTCTTTCCGTCGAAGGTGCAGACCGGCGCCTGCTCGTCGTCGAGCACGCGCAGCTTGAAGTGTGTGCCCTTGGCCTTGAGTTCATTGAGTTGGTCGGTGAGATAGGAGAGCGGGTTGATGCGGGTTGCGGTGGTCATTGAAGAACCTCGCCACGGATCAATACGGAATTACACGGATGAAAGCGAATACAAGTCTAATACCATCGCGACTGCGAAAGACAGCAGCGCAACCACCATCGCCCACAACCGCAGCCGCATCGCCCTCAGCGCCCGCACCTTCTCGTCAATCTGCCCCAGCTTCACGCGCGCCAGCTGCGCAATATCGCGGAACTCGGCCGGACGCTCACAAAACCGCACCGACTGCTCCCTGACCTGTGGAGCGCCGAGTTCGATACCAGTTTAGGCGAGCAAGTGCGCTGCCCCGTCCCCTGGACGCAGACTTTCTCACCGGGACGTTCCTGATGTTGAGTTTCGCAGTCTTCGGCCTCCGTAACGTTTTCTCCCTGCCCATATCTCTCACCGCTAACTGGGTGTGGCGGATCACGCAGCTCCGTCCT
>DATDGW010000182.1:0-14879 GCA_036521895.1 Candidatus Sulfotelmatobacter sp.
GGCCCTCAATGGTTGTAATCTGTTTCGCAGAAACGGCGACGACCTTGGTCACGCACGACCGCTGAGCCTTTCCATCAATCAAGACGGTGCAGGCGCCGCACTGGCCCTCTCCGCAGCCGTATTTGCTTCCGGTCAAATCGAGTTGCTCGCGCAAGGCGCTGAGCAGGCTGGTCTGAGGGTCGGCGTCAACCGGGTAAGACTTTCCGTTAACGGTGAGACGAATGGTAGCCATTCTTATGCTCCCTAATCGTGGAGTACGCGTGGAGTTGTGAGCGGAGATGCTTTAGAAAAGCATATACCCAACGCGAGGGCCGGTTAAAGACCCCAGTCGCTGGCTGATGCTCCGTCGTTGATCGCCTGGTACGCGAGCACGTTCTTCCGATCCTGCGCGATTGCGAAACACTCAGTACAACAAAGCCGAGCAGAGCCGGAATGACCTTCCGGCCCCGCCCGGCGAAGGAATCGCGACGCGTGCCTTCCTCCGCGTACTTTTCTAAGCGTGCTAGGACTTGATGGTTTTCGAAGCCGCATCCCACGTGACCGGCTTCTGGCGGAAATACGATTCGTTCGCCATGTGGCAGGCGACGGCGGCGTTATTTCCGAAAACCGCATCCTCCGTCACTGGCTTGCGCGACTTCACCGACTGGAAGAAGACGTTCAAGTGTGGGCGCACGTCGTCCCAGTCGTGCCCCTTGTACACGGTGTCTTCGTGCAGAGGTTCTTTGCCGAGTGGCGGGTCATGCTCAGCGTGCCACTCCTTCACATATTGCTCCCGCATCTTCGCCGGGAAGCTGAAACTGTAGTAGCTGGGGTCCTGATCCACGCCCGACTGCGGAGAGTGCCGCAGGTCGAACTCGCTGGCATCGAGAAGACCTTTCGGCCCCATGAACCGCGCCAGCTCCGGCGTTTCGCAGCCCAGGTCCAGCCGCACGTAAACTGGTATTCCGTGATAGTCGAAGAGGACGATGTGGAAGTCGGGCATGTCGCGTCCGTCCTTGAAGCGGAAGATGCCGCCCATCGCGGTTGCTGATTTCGGGATTTCATTCCATCCCAACGTGACTAGCATGCCGCTGATGAGGTGCACCATCAGGTCGCCGGCCACGCCCGTGCCGTAGGCTCTCCAGCAGCGCCAGCGGGCGAAATGCAGCTTGTTGAAAGGAATCTGCGGCGCATCATTGAGCCATGTGTTCCAGTCCAGCGTTTCCGGAGAAAGATCGGTTGGGGGCGGATACTCCCACGCACCGGTTGGATCATTTCGTCCCAGTGTGAGCTCCACCATCTCGATGTCGCCGATCGCGCCGCCCTTGTAGAGTTCATTTGCCTTGGCGCAAAGCACTGAACTTACGCGCTGTGAGCCGATTTGTACGATGCGATTATTCTTCTGTGCTGCGTCGACCATGGCTAAGCCATCGGCGACGTTGTGCGACATCGGCTTCTCGCAATAGATGTCCTTGCCGGCATTGCACGCGTCGACCACCACGCGCCGGTGCCAGTGATCCGGCACAGCGGCCACGATGCAGTCAATGTCTTTGCGATCGAGCAACTCCTGATAGTGACGCGTGGTGGGCAAACTCGTATTGCCCGTGATCTCTTTCGCCAGTGTGTGCCGCCCGTCATACAAGTCGGCGGCTGCAACGCACTCTACGCCCGGAATCGTAATGGCCCCTGCCAACCGGCCGGAACCCTGCATCCCGACCCCGATCATGCCAAAGCGAACGCGATCGCTCGGGGCAACCGCTCGTGGGAAGGGCTGAGCGTTGAGAAAGACAGTTTTCGATGCCAGCACGCCACCCGCGGTGGCAACACTGCCTTGCAAGAATGCGCGTCGCGAAAGAATACGTTTCATGCGAATCCCTCCGAATGATTTGACTGCGACCTGCTCCCGCAAATCCCGCTACTTCTGCAGCGGCTTAATCGCCACTTCTTTGAAGAACACGATGTCGTTGTCGCTGTGGTTCTGCAGACCCATGTATCCCAAATCGGGGCGTGGGCCGCGCTGCGGCTCGAAATTAAACTTCCGATCCGGCACCGGATCGCCATCTTTGTAATCCGTTACCTTCACTCCATTCAGCACCACGATCGTGCGCGACCCGTCCAGCGTGATGTCCATGGTGTTCCACTCCGGGCCCGGCTTCCACGCCTTGGCCAGCGGTTTCGTCAGCGAGTACAGCATGCCCGTGGAATGGTATTCATCCTCCTGCGAGGTCTCGGGGTGATTGTCGATCTGCACTTCGAAGCCGTAATGCACCGGCATCCACTCTTCTCGCGGCTCCAAGGGAATACGGATGAATACGCCAGAGTTGTCGTTCTCGTCGCGCATCTTGTACACCACGTGGATTTCGCAGTTCCCGATCTTTCCTCCCGTCCAGTAGAGCAAGCCCATGCCGCCGTGAGTGCGAATCAGCCCGTCTTCTATTGTGTCGCCGCCCGGGCCAACGTGCTTCCACCCGGTCAAATCCTTGCCGTTGAAAAGCTGTTGCCACTTACCGGGCTCGCCCTGGCACGCGTTCTGATGCTCATCCGCGGCGAGAGCGCATGTGACCAGGCCGGCGAGCATAAGAGTGCAGACAGTAAATCGTTTCAGCATTGGGAATCTCCTGAGATTTCTCAGCTAGCTTGTTGAGACAAACCACCATACTCGCACCCACGGCCGGAATCAATCGGGATAGGACAAGATTTTCAATCGCGGCCGGAGACGCCACTTGGGAAAGCACGAGGAATCCGCATGAAAAACAATGGGCGTCTCACCCCCAGGAGTGAAACGCCAATTTGTTCGAAAAATCTGAAAGCGGTGCCCCACCCTAATCCCGACGCCCTTTGTCGGTGCCATGTGGGAATTTTGATTTCAGTCCATCTCCCGCACGAGCCCTTCCCCCGCGAACATGCCGGCTCCGGCTCCCGAGCTGCCTTCAGCCGCGCGCTTCTTCTGCCAGTCGGCCTCGATCAGCACCGAGATCGCATCCCCTTTTTTCTTCTTTAGTCCGGCATTGATGCCGGGGAGTTCCTTCTGCGTCAGCTTCTGGAAATCGCCGATCACGTCTTCCAGTTCGTGCGCCAGAGAATCCGCGCGTGCCGCCTGGTATTCCGCGGGACGCCCTTCATAGCCATTCACCGTGCCATAGAGCTGTCCCAACAGTTCGCGGATGCGCTCTTCTCCCGTGATCATGCCACCTTCTTTCGTGGCCACGATCTTGCCTCGCAGTTCATCGCACTTGGCCGCCAGATCCTGCAGTTGCTTCCGCAACGGATCTTTCTCCGGCATCTTCGCAGCCCTCTCATGGCCCGCGTTGCGAACCCCTTCAATGGCTTCGACCGCGTACGTCATGTGCTCGATGGTGTGGTAGATCTTCATCGCCAAGTCGAACTGCGCCTTGCGATCCTGCAGCGAATACTTGGCCCGCGGATCGAGCACCACGCTCAACTGCTCGGTGTACACGTTGTCGCCCTTGGTCATCTTGACCGTGTACGTGCCCGGGAGCACGCGCGGACCTTGCGCCGCCTCAAACAGCGCTGTCGCCGCAGGTGGAACCGCCGGTGCCTTCACGCGCATCGACCAGTTCGCGCGGTTCAATCCGCGATGCTTGCTGCCCGCCACGGTGTCGACCTGCTTGCCGTTCTGATCCAGAATTTCGATCTTCAGATCGCCAAAGATGTGCCGCCCTCTCTGGTAGTAAGTGATCTGCGCTTCTCCGGGCCGATTACGGCCGGTGAAGGTCTCATCGCCTTCTGCCCAACCGCCGAAGGCGTCGAAATATTGAACTGCTTTGTTCGGAATCAGCGCCGCTTCCTTCGACATCAGTTCCGGCGTCAACGCCCGCAGAGCCGAGATGTCGTCAACAATCCAGATGCCGCGGCCATGCGTTGCCATTACCAGATCGCTCTCGCGTGCCTGCACAGCGATATCGTCCACCGCTACTGCAGGGAAGTTGCTCCCCTTGTATTGGGCCCAGTGCTGGCCGCCGTCGACCGAAATCCAGAGCCCAAACTCAGTACCCAGGAACAGCAGATTCGCGTCCACCGAGTCTTCCTTGATCACGTGAGCGAACCCGCGCGCACCGTTCTCCTGCGCCGGCAGCGCCGTCCATGTCTTGCCGTAGTCGGTGGTCTTGTAGACGTACGGCTTCATGTCTCCGAAGGTGTGGCGATCGAAAGTTGCGTACGCCGTGGCTTCGTCGAACCGGCTGGCCTCAATCGTCGAGACCCATGAATTCTTCCCCAGCCCGCTAACGTTGCCCACGACGTTAGTCCAGGTCTTGCCGCCATCTCGCGTGATCTGAAGGTTGCCATCGTCGGTTCCGACCCAAATGATCTGGCCGTTCTTCGGAGATTCGGAAATCGAATAAATCGTGGTGTGCATTTCCGCCGACGAATTGTCGACAGTCACGCCACCCGATTCCTCCTGCTTCTGTTTCTCCGGATCGTTCGTCGTGAGGTCCGGCGAAATGCGGTCCCATGTCTGCCCGTGGTCGCGGGAGCGGAACAGGAACTGCGCCCCGATGTAGATCGTCCCCTTCTCATTGGGGCTCATGTGAATCGGCGTGTTCCAGTTAAAGCGCAGCTTTTTCTCGCCGTAATTCGGGAGCGGCTTGATTCCCCGTATCTCGTGCGAGTAGCGATTCACGCGGCCGATTTCTCCGCCTTGTGCCTCGGCATAAATGTAGTTCGAGTCCGAGGTGTCTTCGAACATCCAGAAACCGTCTCCCCCGAACATGTTTTCCCAGCGTGAATTCGCGACCCCGCCGGGGAACGACGAATCGCCTACCCACGAACTGTTGTCCTGCAATCCGCCATACACGTGATACGGATCGGAACTGTCGGTGCTCACGTGGTAGAACTGCGAGATCGGCAGGTTCATTAGGTGCTTCCATCGGTTGCCGCCGTCTTCACTCCGCCACAGGCCGCCATCGTCGCCCGCAATCACCACGTTCGGGTTCTTGGGATTGATCCACACATCGTGGAAGTCGCCATGCGCACCGCCCGACACCACGTTGAACGTCTTGCCTCCGTCGGTGCTGTACAGCAGGATGAGGTCTGGTTTGAAGATTTTGTTTTCATCTTTGGGATCGACAATCAGGTTGCCGAAGTAAAACGGGCGCCACACCATGTAATTGCTGGCATCCAGTTTTTTCCAACTCGCACCACCGTCCTCAGAACGATAGAGTCCTCTTCCTTTTTCTGCTTCGACGTTGGCATAAACCACCTGCGGCTTTGATGGCGCGACGGCGATGGCGACCCGGCCCCAGGGCTTCGCCGGCAGTCCCTTGGCATTGCTGTCGGTGAGTTCGGTCCAGTGGTCGCCGCCATCAGTGGACTTGAATAGCCCGCTCCCCGAGGTGGACACGTTCCCTGAGCGAAATGTCCAGCCCTGACGGCGGAAGTCCCACATCGACGCGTAGATCGTCTTGGGCTCCTGACGGCTCATGGTCATGAGGCCGCAACCTGTCGACGCGTTCGCTCCCGCCAGAACGTTCTTCCACGTCTTGCCGCCATCGCTGGTCTTGTAGACGCCGCGATCGTCGCTGTCATCCCAGAGATGGCCCGCCGCGCAGACCAGCACATTGTTTCCGTCATTCGGATCGACCAAAATCTTCGCGATGTGCTCGCTGTTCTTCAGGCCGACGTTGCTCCAGTTCTCGCCGCTATCGGTGGACTTGTAAACGCCATCGCCAACCGACACGCTGTTGCGCATCCATGCCTCACCGCTGCCTACCCAAACCGTCTTCGGGTTCGAGGGGTCAATGGCCACCGCGCCAATAGACTGCACATCCTCGCGGTCGAAGACGGATTTGTAGGTCGTCCCGCCATTCACCGACTTCCACACGCCACCGCTGGCCGCCCCCACGTAGACGGTAATGCGGCCCTCCTGATCGATGGCATCCACTGCGGCGACACGCCCACTCATCGTCGCCGAACCAATGTTGCGCGCCGGAAGCCCCGACACCGTGGCCGCGTCGAACTTGTAGCCGGTCTGGGAGTAGGCCATCTCGGCTGAAAGCATGAAAGGGACAACCCAAAGGAACATGCTCAACTTCGTCAGAAGGGAAAAATGACTACGCCTCGTATTCATCGGTTCGTTTCCTCGTTGCGGTTCAAGATTTCGCCTACAGCAGTGCATGACTCCATGGTCTCCATCCAACCGACTCGCGATCCTGGAGAATCAATGAATTCCGACCAACCCGGACTTCTTCTCCCCAGTTTTCAGCGATGCCGGAACAGCAAACTCCGCGGGATCGATATTCACATTCACTTCAATCTTGTCCACGGTTGTGGTCTGCGCCGCCGGATTCGCCTTCGACCCCTGCGAAATGGAGAAGGGATACATCACGCCCGCCACTGGCTTGTACGATCCCAACTCCGTCACGCTTTCGCGCACCGAGCCACGAATGAATTCCTGCACTTCCTTGCGAATCTCCAGGGACGTGTCAGGGTCGAGATAGTAGTAAATGATGTCTCCGTTCTTCAGGGTGACCCTCAACCGCAGTGCGTCATCGCCATCAACCAGGTCGTGCCCCAGGTATTCGATCGTATTGCCCTTCGCAGCGTAATCAATAAGCGGACCGTCGAAATCGGAAGCTAGAAGCAAATCCCGCAGAATATCCTCGCCCATCAACTCGGGCTCTTTGCGTCCGCGGAAAGGCTGGGTCTGCCAGCCGGTGGCACCGTCGTAGGCCTGGATCGCAGTCATGCCCTGCACGGTGAGGGTCTGCCGAACTAAGTCTGGGCGCATATTTGTTTGTCCGACGACAGCCATGCGCCCTCTGGCATTCTTGAGTCTGCCAGTCATACGCCAGGTCTTGACCGACTTGATCTTGTCGATCCCACCTCTTGCTTCGAGGTTCTTGCTGACGAGTTCCTCCGCGGTTTGCGCGCACGTAAACACGCTGAGGCACGAGACTGCAATCAGAACCATCACCGCATGACGCATGGGCGAACTCCTGAATTTGGTTGTGGTCTTCCTCCAACCGAATCGTTATCGGGAGAATCAATGAATCCCGACCATCCCGGACTTCTTCTCCTCAGTCTTCAGCGACGCAGGAACTGCAAAGTCCGCGGGATTGATGTTCACATTCACTTCAAGCTTATCGACGGTCGTCGTCTGTGCCGCGGGATTCGCCTTGGACCCCTGTGAAATGGAGAATGGATACATCACCCCCGCCACCGGCTTGTACGATCCCAACTCCGTCACACTCTCGCGAATCGAGCCGCGGATAAATTCCTGCACTTCCTTGCGAATCTCCAGGAACGTGTCAGGGTCTAGGTAGTAGTAGATGATGTCGCCGTCTTTCAGCGTGACCTTCAGGCGCAGCGCGTCGTCGCCGTCGACCACGTCGTGGCCCAGAAACTCCACCGTGTTGCCCTTTTCCTTGTAGTCGACCAGCGGACCGTCGAAATCGGCGTCGAGCAGCAGATCCTTCAAGTCGTCTTCGCCCATGAACTCCGGATCTTTATGTCCGCCAAAGGGCTGGATCTGCCAGCCGGCGGTGCCGTCGTACGCGGTAATGGCGGTCATGCCCTGTAACGAAAAGGTCTCGCGCACCAGGTCCGGGCGCTGGTTCTCCTGCATTTGGGCCGCGGTGAACCCCCCGCCCCCGTTGAGTTTGCCGGTAATGCGAATCGAATGGATGGCCTTGATTTTGTCGATCCCGCCTTTGGCCTGGATGTTCTTGTTGACAAGTTCTTCGGCCGTCTGCGAGAGCGAGAAAACACTCAGGCACGAAACTGCCGCGAGCACGATCACTGCGTGACGCATGAGGACTCCTGTTGTGTGGGACTGAGACCCGGGAAATGGGACGAACAGTACTCTACTCGGTAGTAGACGCGCTTGCCAAGTGTTGGTTAGCGGAGATGTCCACCTGGCGACGGACGTCCGTCCCGCCATGACGAAGCCCGGCGGAGTTACCCGAGTCGGTCGGTGGAAGGTGAAGCAAAAGCGCGAGGGGGAGTGGCTTAGCCTGTCCTATTTCGCTGCTTCGGCTGCGATCTTCTCGATCACAATCGCGGATGACCCGCCCCGCGCATACACCTTCCCGCTGGCCGTGACTCGCTGTCCGGCGAAAGGCATCAACTTGTCATTTTGGCCCGCGGACGGTGTGGTATCGGCGATCGGCCAGTAGATCGTTCCGTTGTCCGCCAGGATCACCAGCGGCGATCCAGCCTGCGCGCACGCCTGCGCGCATTGGGCGCTGATTGGCTTCTGCAGGCCCTTGGTAAACGCGCAGGCCGAGTCGAGAACATATCCGTTCACCGACACCGATTTGCCGGTATCGCTGCCCGCGAACAGCATGGCCGCGAACACGCAGATGGAAACCGCGACCGTGGCTGCTTTTCGAATGCTCATGTTGAACCCTTTCCTTTCACGATTCTATGAATTCAGCTCAGATTCCCCAGATGGAAGCATAAAGTAGCAGACCGGGGCGGAGGTGCAATAGTAAAAACCGACTATACTCTTCTTCGTGGTCTACGAAGATTTTCGTTGACACTACGAACGTCTTCGTAGTATGTTCCTTGTCCATGAAGCAGACCCCGCACAAACCGACCGCTTCGGAGCTAGAAATCCTTCGCGTGCTTTGGACCCGTGGGCCTTCGACGGTTCGCGAAGTGCATGAATCTCTCAGCCAGAAAAAAGAGCTGGGCTACACCACGGTGCTGAAGCTTCTGCAGATTATGACCACAAAAGGTACCGTGAAGCGAAACGAAACCCAGCGCGCGCACGTCTATGAAGCATGCCTCCCCGCCGAGCAGACCAAGCGCCAGCTTGCCGGGGATATGTTGCAGCGGGTCTTCGAGGGTTCCGCAAGCCAGTTGATGATGCATGCGCTCGCGGGAAGCAAGTCTTCGCCAGAAGAGATTGAAGAGCTGCGCCGTTTGCTGGACGAATACGAAAGGAGCCGCAAGTGAACACTCTGATGAATTGGCTCTCGCCGAGTGCAATGCAGGCGACAGGTTGGGCGCTGTTGCATTTTCTATGGCAGGGAACTGCTCTCGCGGCCATAGCCGCAGCGGCGATGGCTCTGTGCCGGCGCGCTTCGACGCGTTACCTGCTGGGAGTGAGCGCGCTGGCGCTCATGCTGCTGGCTCCGCTGATTACTTTCTTCGTCTATTCGCAACAACATTCCGGTGTGGCAGACACCGCGAAGTCGTCGCCGCTCGCCGCGGCCCAACCAACTGCGAGGGACAGAGACGCGGCGAGTGGCTCGATGAAATTTTCTTCTGTGTCGCGATCGCCTTTCGCTCCGTCGCTCGACGCACTTCCGTGGCTGGTTGAGGCTTGGCTTCTGGGAGTAACGCTCTTCAGCCTGCGTTCCGCCGGCGGATTTCTGCTGCTCGAGCGCGAGCGCCGCAGACAATCAAGTGTGGTGAGCCAGCGAGTGCTCGAGATCTGCTACAGGCTGCAGGACCAGCTCGGTTTGGATCGCGCCATCGCCTACTGTGAGTGCAAGTGGTTACAGGCTCCTGCGGTGATCGGCTGGTTTCGCCCCGTCGTGTTTTTGCCGGTGACAGCACTAACCGGTCTGTCGGAAGAGCAGCTCCAGGTGGTAATCGCCCACGAACTAGCGCACATCCAGCGCTTCGACCCTTTCGTGAATGTGTTCCAGGTGTGTGTTGAGACGCTCCTCTTTTACCATCCCGCGGTGTGGTGGCTGAACAAACGAATTCGAGCCGAACGCGAGCACTGCTGCGACGACATGGCGGTGGCTCTCTGCGGCAACGCCGTCGAGTATGCGCGCGCTCTCACTTTGATGGAAGAATGGCGCAGCGCGCCGGTCTTTGCCATGGCCGCGAACCGTGGTCCACTGACCGAGCGCATCGTTCGCGTCCTCGGTCTGACGACGCTGGGCGCAGGTATGCGCGGCATCGGGTTGATGGGCAGCATCCTCTGCTTGACCGCCGCGCTTATTGCTGGAAATGCTCTGTTGGGAATCGCGCATCCGCCATCCGCATCCGCCATCTGGCAAGCCGCGGCTCAGCCTGCGAGGCGTTCCTCGCCAGCCACTTCTAATCGCACCGCGGTCGCAAAGCCTTCGGCGGGTCGTGCGCAAAGCAGCGGGCAGGGAACAGCCAATTCGACGGGGACTTCTTACATCGACGCCATGAAGGCCGCAGGCCTGAGCGATCTGACAGTCGATCAGCTGATTGCGCTCAAGACACAAGATGTCACTCCTGAATACGTGAAAGAGCTCCACGATCAAGGCTTGAACCCCGATGCGAACATGTTGATTGCAATGCGGGTGCAGGACATCTCTCCCGAGTATGTGCGCGGACTGCACGACGCGGGGCTCAACCCCGATCAGAACCAACTGATCGCGCTAAAGGTCCAGGGCGCAGACGGCGCATATTACCGCGGCATGAAAGAAGCCGGTCTGCAGCCCGACGTGAACACTCTCATTGGCATGAAGGTGCAAGATATAACTCCCGAATACGTGCGGGAGATTCGCGCGGCCGGTCTTACTGTAAACGCCAATCAGCTGATCGGACTGAAAGTGCAGGACGTCACGCCCGTGTACGTGAAGGCCATGCATGACCTCGGCATTGAGCTTCGGACCGACGAAGCGATGGGTATGAAGGTGCAGGATGTGACTCCTGAGTACGTGCGCGGCATTCAGGCTCTCGGCCTCAAGCCATCAGCCAACGACTTGATTGGTCTGCGTGTGCAGGATGTCACCCCGGAATACATCAAGGCGCTGCAATCGGCAGGATTCAAGGTCGACATCGGCGACATCATCGGTGCCAAGGTGCAGGATGTTACGCCCGAGTTCATCGAGCGGGCCAAAGCGCATGGCTTCAAAGATCTGACGCTGCAGAAATTGATTCAGCTCCGGCAGTTGGGAATTCTGGATTCGAAAGCCGACCTCTAAACCGCAGTGGGGGTGGATGCGCGGGGCTTCGCCCACGCTTTGACGGCCGAGGCGGCCGTCGCCACATAGCTATCGCAAGGAGATGACCTATGAGAATGCGCCGTACCCTCGCCTATTTCGTTTTCGCGTGCTGCGTTGTGCTGTTCGTGGCGAAGAATCGAGCTGCGGAAGTGCACGGCGGCGACTGGACGATCAGCAAGTCCCACGCACCCGGCAAGGTTGAGTTCTCGCTGATCGAGCACCATCACGGCGGAACTTCCAGTCACCAGTCCAACTGGTCCGCGAGTTTGTTCGTGGGCGTCGACTTCTCGAAACCCGGACGTCAGGACGTGCACTTCACCATCGCGCGCGACGCAGGCAAGATCGACTGCGAAGGGTTTCTCAACAACGGTGAAGGTGCGGGACTGTTTCACTTTCAGCCGGACCCGGATTATCCACGGGAGATGCACTCACGGGGCTTTTCGGTGGACGACGAGAAGCAGTTCGCGATGGCAGTGCAGGACGTCAGCCTGGAATTCGCGAAGCAGATGAAGAGCGAGCATCTCAGCGATCTCGATACTGACAAGCTGATCGCGTTTCGTATCTTCGGCGTTGACTCCGCTTTCATTGAAGCGCTTCGCGCCGAGGGGCTGAAGATCTCAGATGCCGACAAACTGGTTGCCTTCCGCATCCACGGCGTAAGTCCGCAAATGGTACGGAGCCTGCATCAGGCGGGCTATTCGCCGGATGAAGATACGCTGATCGCCATGAGAATCCACGGCGCGACTCCGGAGTGGATCGCGGAACTCAAGCAGCGCGGCTACGATCACGTCGATCTCGAAAAGCTGATCGCATTTCGCATTCACGGAGTTTCGCCGGAGTTTATTCAGAAGTTGCAGAGTCTCGGTTATTCGCATCCCGATCCAGACGAGTTGATCGCCATGCGCATTCACAACGTGACGCCGGAATACATCAGCGACATGCGCTCGCGGGGGATCCATGACCTCAGCATCGACAAACTGGTGAGCATGAGAATTCATGGGATCGACTGAGCGCAAGAATGGGTGATTTGTGATTCTTGATTAACGATCACGAAGCGCCCCGGGGAGCGGTTCTTATTGCAAAGAACCCGCAGCTCGCAAGGAACACACAAATGGGACGGGCTGGTCTGGCCAGCGGACAGCCGGCAGGATAACCGCGCTACGATCTCGCTGGCCCTTCGGTCTTAGTGCGCGAACGCGAAGTTCAGGCCTGTTGTGAATACGACGTCGTTTTTCTTGGCACCCGTCGGCGGGTTGGAGACGAAGATGTCGCCAAACTGATTCTGCCAGCCCAGCCACTTGCTGATCTTGGTCACGGTGCCAACGTTGAGAGTCCAGCGGTACTCGCCCGTCTGCTGCAGATTGGGGTAGAAGTAGGAATTCTCCGTCAGGACGGTGCTCTTGCCGAATTTGTGATCCAGTTCCTCGCCCAGGGTGAGAGCAACGAACCTGTTGGTCTTTCCGTAAGACTCAAAGACTCCGGTGGGCGTTGTCGAAGGCGGAGTCGGTGGAATCTCCGTGCCGTTGGAATAGGTTTCATGGGTGTAGTTCACGCCACCCAGGAAGTCGAGGGTCGTGTTGTCGGTGTCGATGGCGTGCAAGCCGAAGCCCCCGGAGTACACCTGGCGCAGGTCCAGGAATTGCAGGGCGTTGCTGGTGTAGTCGGCGGCGCCAAATACGAACACCTTAGGATTGATGTTGCGGTCGTAGCGGAACCCGCCTTGCACCAGGTTGGCTACCGTACTGGGAGTGGCGAGGTTATTCTGTGTGTTGATGGAACTCACGTAGAGCGTGATCTTGTCGTTCAGGGTTGGGTGGACCGCGTTCAGGGCCAGCGCCAGGTTCTCGGTCTCGCTGTTTCCGCGAGCGACGGAGAAGCCAACATTGGCTCCGCCAGTCCAGCCATGCCACAGTCCGGGATGAAGCGATTTGTCGTAAGCCAGTTGCTCGGCATCGTTGCGGATGACGGTCACTTCGTCCTTGGGCGCTTCGACCGTGCCAGCGGTCTTGGTGGCGATCTCGATCTTGCCGTCGGTAGTGGTCACCGGGCCGACAGCGGTCTTCCCGCCTTTCAGACCGACGTGCAACTGCTGTTCGGTCTTCAGTTCCTGAATGGCGTCGAACTTGATTGTGACATCCCCGGCGGCATCGGTGTGCAGCACCAGAGTCTTGCCGTCCGACTTCACGACCGTACCGGTCAGCCGATCGCCATTTTTCAATGTGACCTGGTCCGCGAACAGAGCCGAGGATAATGCAAGGAGTGCGATTAGGGTGAAGGCTTCAAGTCTACGCAACACGACCTACCTCCAAATTTCAGAGTTGTGGGAATTCAAATGCAATAGGGAACCGGGTATACCCTCGAAACCGGAAAACTTAAAAACAGGACAAAGGGACGGAGCCGTAACTCAGGAATGGAACGACAGAAGATCGCCTCGCAAGTGCTCAGTCGCGGACGACGTTAACTCTTGGTTTCGTTTTTCTTGTTTGGATCGTTCGAAGCCTGGGACGGGGGCTGTTCCTTCATGCCGTCCTTAAAGCTGCGAATGCCCTCGGCCAGACCCTTTCCAAGCTCAGGCAACTTCTTGGGACCGAACAACAGCAGAGCAATGATCGCAACGAGCAGCCAATGCCACGGAGAAAACTCACCCATAAGAACCTCCAACCGTCTCTAGGACAACCACCAAAATATAGGGTACGGGAGGCCACAGGGGAAGTCAAACCACGAACTCTGTCTTAGCTCCAAAATTCTGTCACCCCTTAACAGCAACGTGAAAATGTCACTCCATGAGAGGAAGGACGTTCGCGTTGAGTCAAAAGGAACTGCAACGAGTGAGTGTGATCTCAGCCTGTGTGAAAGGAAACATGGCGTGAGCCAGAGCCGCCGCACTGCTCTCGCTTAGCATCCGCCAAGTTCGTCGTCTCAAGAAACGCTTGCGCGAAGACGGGGAGGCGGCTCCGGCTCGCGCCAACCGCGGGCGACCCAGTCCCCGCCGCCTGCCGGCCCAGGTGCGCCACTCCATCCTGCGCCGGGCTCGTACCACCGATGCCGGCTTTAATGATCATCACCTCTGCGAAAAACTCTGCCAGGTCGAAGGCTTCTCGCTCAGCCGCGAAACCCTGCGCCGTTTGTTGCGCCAAGCGGTCTGGGCTCGCCTCGCAAGCGTCGCGCTCCGGCTCATCGCCAGCGCCGCTTGCCCTCCGCGCACGCAGGCGAACTGGTGCAACTCGACGGTTCTCCTCACGACTGGCTCCAAGGCCGAGGCCCCTGCCTGACAGCTCTCGGCCTGCAGGACGACGCCACCGGAAAAATCCTTGCCGCCCAGTTCTTCCCCACTGAATCGGCTTTTGGCTATCTCTGGCTGCTGCGCCAACTCTTACGCCGCTTCGGTGTCCCGCTGGCCTTCTACGGCGATCGCAGCTCGCCGGCAAGCGCGATCCCACTCAGTTCGGACGCGCGCTCCAACAACTCGTCATCACCTTCATCGCCACTCGCAGCCCACAGGCGAAGGGCCGCGTCGAACGCCTCTGGGGCGTGCTGCAAGACCGCCTCACGAGCGAACTTCGTCTTTGGCACAGGCGGACGATCCGCCGTCGGCCAACGCCGTTCTGGCCCGCTTTATCGCCGACTACAACCGCCGCTTCGCCCGTCGTCCGCGGGAAACCGCCTCGGCCTGGCGTCCCGCGCCCCAAAACCTGGGTCGCATCTGCTGCTTCGCCCAGGCCCGCGTGGTCAGCAACGACAACGTCGTGCAGTGGGACGGCCAATGCTTCCAGATCCCGCTCCAAGGCCGCCGTTTCAGCTTCGCCGGCGCTAAGGTCAACCTCTATCAAGCTCTCGATGGCCGCATCGACCTCTACTACGGTGAAACCAAACTACAACACACCCTGGCTCCCCCAGAGTGACACTTTCATGTTGCTGTTAGGGTGACAAAATCACGTTGCTACAACAGTCAAACCACGCACTCGCTCTGCTGGCCTTCTTTAGCCTTTTCAATGTTTTATC
>DATDGW010000183.1:0-2570 GCA_036521895.1 Candidatus Sulfotelmatobacter sp.
GTGCTTCCTTGTATGACAAGAAGCATATCGGTGATCCCGGAAAGTACAAGCAGTTGATCGCTGTCGTCGACGGCCTGGGGCAGGCTGCAGCGGCGGCACTGCAACAGAGTCCGGACCCCGAAGCGGAGAAGCGCCTGAAGACCCTGCAGGATCAGACTAAAGCTGCGCTGAAAGCGCTTCGCACCTGGATGCTCTAGCCCTAGTCTAGTTTCTGGTGCGAAACGCAAAAATTGGTGTTAAAAAGGCGCATTCTACCAGGAAATTAGAGGCGTTGGGGTGGCGGTTGTTGGCCTTAGGGATGCGGAAATCGTTGGTGAGTGTCGAGTCGAAACACTGAAGTGGGACGTGTTCCCTACTGATAGAGATGGAGAGCAGACGTCACCCGCGCCATGAGGGGTTGCAGCGTTCTGGAAGAGGAGATTAGGCTGCCGATCGTTGGCGGAAGGAGGCGGTCAGCAGAGCGGCGATCCGCCTCAGATTGTTGGCCAGTACGGCGGCGCCGACCCACAGCTCAAAGCGCTCGCGACCCTGGGCACGACAGCGCTTCATGCCCCGGCCGCGGAACAGCACGGAGATACGTCCCTCAATGCCGGCGCGGAAGCGTTGGCCCTTTTTGAAGGCCGCGCTTTTCTCGTAAGCTTCTTGCCGAGAAGTTTTCTTGCCCCCGCGCTGAGGGATACATACGACCTTGACCCCACTCCGCCGGCAGGCCTGAAGGTTGTTGGGGCTGTGGAACCCCCGATCCGAACCGTAGAGGTGAGGGGCGTGGCCGAAGGTTTCTCGGTGACGCCGGAGCGAAGGTTCGACCTGACCTTGGTCGCCAGGGTTTCCCGACAATACGACATACTGGGTGATCAGACCCTGAGCGCTCTCGGCCAGAAAGACTTTGTGGCCGAACTCGAGCGGGGTTTCGACTTTGCCCCGCTTGATCAGATCGGTGTGGGGCTCAAAGATGGAGTAGACCTTCTGGGTGCTGGGGACCTGTTCTCCCTCCAGCACGCGGCGGCGGGTCTGAGCGATCACGCGTTCTCCCAACTCGCAGTAGCGGCCAATCTGGGATCGCAGAGAGCGGATGATCGCCTGGCTCTGCAGATCCTGGCCGCCCCTCTTCTCGGTCTGCTGCAGGACCCGGCGGGCGCGGGCCACTACCGGCTCGGTCAGAGCGATGAGTTGACGATAGATCTTGGTTTGTTGCTGGTGGCGTTGCGTGGGGGTCAGGCGCTGAATGGCCCGCGTGCGCCGTCGCGCTGCCCGGGTGCGATTGTGGAAGGCCTTGAGCCGACGCCCCAGGGCCTGAGCGAGGTGGCCGACGAGGCGGGTGATGACGCGCACCGTATCCCACAGTAGGGTGTTATCGGGGGGGTGGTGGATCTCGGTTTCCACTACCGTGGTATCGACCCGGAGTTGCTGGCCATCCTCCAGTCCCAGACCGACCGCCGCCTTCACCACCCACTCATTGACGGTCCGCAGGGTTTCCGGAGTGAGTCGATTAAAGGCCCGGTTGAAGGCATGGTGTTGGGGCACCGACTGGCTGAGGAAATCGGTGAAGCGGCGCAAGGTATAGCCGTCGTTGATCCGTTCGCGCCGTTCGCGATAGTCCCAGTTCTTGACCCGCATCAGAACCAGGGAGCGCAGCACCTGGGGCGGTGTCAACCCGTTGCGTCCGGTTTGGGGGTTTTTGAGGCCGCGCTCCAAATCGCGCCGTACCTTCTCGATCATTTCTTCCTGCTGGTCGAGAAAGTCGGAGATGGTCTGCAGAGCCGGATCGAGGAAAATGCCTTGACGCCTGAATTCCACGTCGGCAAAGCTGACTTGCAAGTTGCGGGCTCGGCTCATGATTCTCCTTTCTGGTGGGTAGGGGTTCTTTGCCGTTTCAGAGCTTGGACATAACGCGGAGCGGCCTGGTGCAGGAGTTCCTGCAGGGCACGACCGTTGTCCAAACAGCGGCGGATTTCGGGCACCAGGGCTTGGGGAACGTAAAGGGAGAAGCGGCGCCCGGCGAGGCGACCATAGAGGACATAGCTGAGGTGCTGTTCCCCGGAAAGGCAGGCGGGGCAGTGCTCGCGCACACAGGGACTGCGCCGCAGGCTCAGGGAGCCGAGGGCCGCAGGCCAGAGGGTCTCAGCTTGCTGTTGCAACCAGCGTTGGACGTCGGTCGGGGATTCGGATTTAGGCTTCACGATGTATGGATGTCATATAGCACACATACATGTCAAGCAAAAACTTACTATGAGTGGAATAAAAAAAACCGCAAAAACACACGGTCCGAAACCCGTTCGGCCCTGATTTGACGCGGGATTTTGCGTTTCGCACCAGAAACTAGCTAGGGAGCTTATGGGTGAGCCCTACTGACCTCGATCAGCCACCAAACCCTGCGGGCCGCCCGCACCCAGATGGCGTCGCTCCAAGACTTACCGTTCAACTCCTGAATGTAGGCCTCAAACGCGCAATCCAATTGCGCCGAAAATTTGTCGCGATTGACGGTCCTTTTGTCGATATCCCACAACGGTCCTCCGGTTCGTATCCTCCAGCCGTCTTTGGTCTGCCCTTGGTGCAGCAAGCCATTTCTC
>DATDGW010000184.1:0-4723 GCA_036521895.1 Candidatus Sulfotelmatobacter sp.
ATACGTCAAGATCCACGCCATGCGCCTTCACGCCGTCGGCAATGCCTTGCAATTCCTGCTGGTACTCGGCGTCGATATGGGGCCACAGCATCTCGCGCGCCGTCGTGCGGAAGAACTCCCAGTCGCGTTGCGTCTCGCGCGTGTCGAAGAACTTGATAGCTTCGAGCGCATCAGCGATTTCCGCTGCGAGAAGATACCCGTGCTGGAAGCCAACATCGGAGGGCGAGCCTTCCAGTTGAACATAAGTCCATCCCCCCTGCTGGAAGCGATAAGCTTTCTGCAGTCGCGCATCGGACGTGCTCGAGCCTGCCTCCACTGCGCAGGTCCAAACCAAAGCGAAGCCAAGCAAGCACACGCTGCGTAAAACTCGGTTCGGCATGTTTCCTCTCATCCAGCCCGAAGTTGAATCTGACGCAACATTCTAGTCCATCACAGTCGCCGCCCACGCCCTAGATATTGGTCCTCTGCTCCGGATGGCGGCTCAAATACCAGCAAGGCAACGCTCCGGCGTGCGGAAATAAAGCATGCACGCAGGTCTGAGGGCCAGGCGGATCGAAAATGAATGTGGTCTTCCCGTTTTTCTGCAACACGGCGTAATAGTGATCCACGGTCACAGTCCCGTACGCATTCCAGTTCGCCGCCACGCGCAACCGGAAGATGGCGTAGTCCAGGCCAAAGGCAAACGCCGCCGCGCTTACGACCATCAGAATCGTGGCGAGGAAAGCTCGCTTCAACCGCACTCTAAGGTTTGGCCGTTCGATCTCAGGCACGGCGCCAGATTAAATGCCTTGGGCCAGGTCAGCAAGCGCTCGAGCAACGAATGCCTCGGACTTTAGCGATTTGCATGCTCTCGATTTGCATGCTCTCGTGTCGCGCGACTTTGATAATGTCCCCATGCGGCGACAATAGAAATGTCCCCTTTTGACGAGGTTACGACAATAGAAATGTCCCCTAATCTGGAGGTCTCCACAGGAGGCCAGATTGGGAAGGACAGCGATGAGCTGCAAGGAATTGCGACGAGCTGGGGTATTGGAGCGGGTGAAAAGCGGCGAACTAAAACTGGGAAACGCCGCGGTGATGATGGGGCTGAGCTATCGCCAGACCAAGCGTTTGGCCAAACGCTATCGAGAAGAGGGCGCCAAAGGGCTGAAGCACGGAAGCGCGGGGCGGGAGTCGAACCGAAAGAAGCCGCGGAAATTCCGGGAACGAGTGTTGCGGTTAGTGGGCAAGAAGTATTCCGGGGAGGAAGGAGAGCGGTTCGGGCCGACGTTAGCGGCCGAGCACTTGGCGAGCGACGATCATGTGGAAGTGAATGCGCAGACCCTGCGGCGCTGGATGTTGTCAGAAGGGCTATGGAGTCGGGCGCGGAAACGGCGCATGCATCGCAAGCGGCGAGAACGGAAAGCACATGTGGGTGAACTGGTACAGATGGACGGAAGTTTCCACGACTGGTTGGAGGAACGAGGGCCGCGCGGCAGCTTGATGAACATGGTGGACGACGCCAGCGGAGACACGCTGGCACGCATGGGGAGTGAGGAGACGATCTGGGCGGCGGCGGGAGTGTTGCGAGCATGGGTCAAGAAATACGGCATACCGGTGGCGCTGTATACGGATTGGAAGAACGTGTATGTACGAGAGGCGAGCAGGAAAGAGCAATTACAGGGGGTGGTGCCAGCGACGCAATTTGGTCAGATGTGCCAGCGCCTGGGGATTCGCATCATCGCAGCCAATTCGCCGCAGGCGAAAGGGCGAGTCGAGAGAAATCACGGCACGCACCAGGATCGCTTGGTCAAGAAAATGCGGCTGAAGAAAATCCAAACGCATGCGGAGGCGAATAGGTTTCTGGAGAAGGAATATCTGCCCGAGCACAATCGGCGGTTTCGGCGTACCCCGGCGCAGCCTGAGGACTATCACCGAGCGGCCCCGCGGACAGCGGAGTTGGAGGAAGTGTTTCATCTGGAAACCGGTCGAGTGATCGGCAACGACTGGGTGGTGCGGCACGACAACCGATATTTCCAGGTGAAAGCTCAAGCCCGGCAGTATGCGCCGGCCAAGGGCAAAGTCACGGTGTGCGAATGGGAGGACGGGCGATTACAGATTCGCTATCGCGGTAGGGCGGTGGTTTGGGAGGAGATTCCGGGCCCTGTTCCAGTTCCGGCAGTAAGACCCAGGGAGGCCACGGCCAAGAAACAGAAGCCGCCCACTCCCCAAGCGGATCACCCTTGGCGGCAGGGCTATCACGAGATGCGTCCCTGGAGCAAGCCAGAGACACCGCCAGTGTCGTTGATCCATGAAATGTCCGCTTTGCGGCGGTGAAAGTTGGAGAGCGCGGACCGTATGTTGTCTTACTCGAAGACCGCGATGGAGCGGGCAATGAAAGTACAGGAAGTCATTTCGCGGGCGAAGGCGAAAAAGATCACGGGATGGCAGGCAGCAGAAAAATGGCGGCGCGACGGGCTGTGGAAAAGACGCTGGATGGAAAAGTCAAAAAACGACTTTCCCACCCAGCTTGGAAATCCCGCAAACCCCCGCGGGTCGCGGTAGGAATGCGGATTACTCCGCACCCCCCGCACGGATCCGGACTTGAAGAATTACCTCATCCGGCTCTTGCCTCAGGTCATGACGGGCACGCGAGGGGAAGGATAGGAGTGACAGATGCGGGCCGGGGGCATCCAGTGGCGAAGCAGGCGTCGCATGCGTTCCCACGGTATCGAGCCGGTCTGGCTACGGCGACACAGCGTGCGGTACCAGTACCGCTCTACTTTCCACCGAAAGGTCTGCAACGCGACACTGTTGCTCGGCACACCGTAGTAGCGGATGTGGCCACCCACGACCGCTCTCAACCACTGCCCCTGTTCCTTTAGAGGATCGTGCATGCGCCGCCGCAGTTCGATTTTGATCTCCTGCAGCTTCGCCTGCATGCGCTTTCGGATCGTTTGCCGTATGACCGTGAACCGTCCCTTCCTGGTCTTGCCACAGATGTGCACGAACCCCAGGAAGTTAAAGGTTTCCGGCTTCCCTTTGCCCCGCCTCTGCCGTTGCTCCGCCGCAAAACGACCAAACTCCAGCAGTCGCGTTTTCTCCGGGTGCAGTTCCAGATCGAACTTCTTCATTCGCTCTTTCAGTTCGTTCCAGAACCGTTCGGCTTCCGACTTTTCCTGAAAACCAACCACCATGTCATCGGCAAATCGCACCACCAGGATGTCCCCGTGCGCAATCTTTCGGCGCCATGCTTCGGCCCACAGGTCAAAGACGTAGTGAAGGAAGATGTTCGCCAGCAACGGCGATGCACTGCCGCCCTGGGGCGTACCTTCCTCTCTCACCGTCAGCTTTCCCTCTTCCAGCACGCCTGCTCTCAGCCATTTCTGGATGAGCCGCACGACGCGCCGGTCCCCGATCCGGTGCTCGACGAACTTGACAAGCCAGCCCTGCGACAAAGTGTCGAAGAAGCTGCGAACGTCAAGATCGAGCACCCAGTTCACCTTCTTCCTGTGGATCCCCAGATAGAGCTCGTCCAGCGCATTATGCTGGTTCCGCCCCGGACGGAATCCATACGAGAATTCCGCGAAGTCCTCCTCATAGATCGCATTCAATACCTCCACGGCCGCCCTTTGGACGATCTTGTCCTCCAGTGCCGTCACGCCGAGCGGACGCAGCCGCCCGTCGCTTTTCGGTATGTATGTCCTACGCACCGGCTTCGCCTGATACGCTCCTCGCTGCAGTCTATGGGAGAGGTCCTGGAGATTTTCCTCGAGGTCCTCGGCGTAGTGCTGCCACGTCTCTCCATCCACGCCCGGAGCCGCCTCCTTCTTCAACTGGGCATAGGCGTACTCCAGCATGTCTAAGTCGTAGACGTAGTGGAACAGCGCGGTGAATCTGGTTTCCTTGTTCTTCTTTGCTGCTTCCCGTACCCACTCCAGCGCACTATGCACGTCTCCCCGGCACTGCGTCCGGAACATGTTTTGCTGTCGCGGGTTCCCCTTGGCCAAACCCCTTCCCTCTGCCCCCTCCGCCGCCGACGTTCCGGCCTTGTTCGAGGACTTCTCCGGTAATATGGGCTTGTCCGACTTCCCGTGTTCGTTCATCATCAGCTCCCGTCCTAAGACTTCCCGATGCGGCCCGGGCCATTGCTGCTCGGGCGAACGCGGGTTCTCCCGGTTCCCGTGCATAGCGCGTCCATACGTGCCAGGGTCTTCGACCTCGCGGGACTCCAGTGCACCTCGCGTTAGCGGTGCCCTGAATGTTGCCTTCCGCATGAAATCAGAGCGTCGGCGTCCCGAAGTGTAAAAGTGTTTCGCGGCTCAATATCCCGGCCCGTACTTTCCCCTGTCAACGCTTCAGCCGGTCCCTCGCGGGGCCCGCCGCATGACTCGGAGTCAGTGTGGTTTGCTATTCCTTCACTGTGTGACTCTTGCATTCACCACGCTTTGCCGGTCTCCCGGCGCTTTCGATTCCCACTTTCCCACAGCCCCGGCGACTGCGGGAGATTAACTAAAAACCGAACATTTCATTTGCTACGAAAAGGGGACATTTCTAATGTCGTAAGGATGGGGACATTTCTAATGTCGGTTGACCTTTAGTTATTTAACAATTGAGTTCTTGCGCAAGATAGTTGAAACTGTTGAAAAATTTCGCTCTAAACAGCCACTCGGATTACACCAAACAATTTGTGATGGTTTTGCAGCGGGCCGAGGCTCACCCTATTTGGAGAGTCGCAACAAGC
>DATDGW010000185.1:0-2090 GCA_036521895.1 Candidatus Sulfotelmatobacter sp.
CAGATCCTGCTTCGTCCCCAGGTACCGCTCGGTGGTCTGGACGGAGGCGTGACCGAGCAGCATTTGGATTTGCTCCAGTTCGCCGCCCGCCGCCCTGCACATCTTTGCGCATGAGCGCCGGTTATGCCGCATGCGGCATAGGGCAGAGGATTTTAAGCAGGGTGCCATATACGAAAAGGCCGCAGATGCGCGCGTCGTTGGTGGCACCCTGCTTAAAATTCCATTGTGCTAAGCCGCCTCGAGGGAGCCTCGAAGCTTATGTGTTTTGAATGGCGACAAGACTCCAAGTCGGCCGGGGAGATGAGTGATCCTGGTCGTAGCACGTAGTGAATTGGCCACGCGGACATCGGGTGTGGCTCTCATACTGGACATTGACAGTCAAGCCGCGCGGACAGGCTTACGCAGCGGGCGAAGCGTTAAGGCGATTGCAGGCCCCCATCGATCACTTAGGGCGAGGGCTCGTAGCTGTACAATGTGCTGACCGGTCTCCTCCTTCCATCGTGCGCCGCATCGCTTCATACGGGTTTCGAAGAGACTCTTGCAGGTTGCCTCGACGTTGCCAGTACCCAGCGCCAAGCCAAGTCGGCGCGCCTGGGCGTAGTTCATACGATCAGCGTCGGCGCTATGACTCTGGATATAGGTGATGGCCGCATGTACGGGGTGTTCCGTGCCGACCCCCTCATCCATGCCCGATGCGGTCAACTCTTCCAGAATGTCGGTCGCCGCACGGGCCCGGTTCAGCAGGCTCATCTTCCAACGCCTGAGCCTTTCGCCTGCCGCCGTGGAATGGTCGATCACGCCGGCCGCGGCCCCCAGTTTCTCCATGAGGTGGTGCAGATCAACCAGCCGGTAGAGGTCGTTACCGAATTTGGGGAGGAAGCCCTCCTCCAACAGATTCCACATCTCCGGAGCCCCGTCGCAGAGTAGCTCAAGCTTCAAATCCGGCCGCTTGCTGCGCAGCGTCGCGGCATCGGCAACCAGGCGGTCGCGTAAACCGATGACATCTCCATTGGGCATGCATCCATAGCGAATCGTGTGCCGCCCCACCCCGTTTTCGTCGTGCAGCGTCACCGTACCGCAATAGGCCATGCGGAAGTTCCGTTCCACCGGTTTCTTCGGCGCGCCCTTTTTCGGCCGCCCCGCCGGCCGCCGCCGCGGCTCCTCCATCGGAACACTGACCCGGTCCAGCGACACACTAATAGAGCGGGCCTCCTCAGGCACCTCGACGGCATCGATCAGGGCGTCTTCGATGTCCTGGTGATCGGCAACGGCCAGAGCCCCGACCAAGTGGGCCACCCGCTCGAAACTGGCGCGCGAATACGGCAGGCGGCCAAACTCTCGTGCGCTCGCCTCCGCTTCCCGCGACGGACCTTGCTGCACCGCATGGGCCATCACCCGCGCCGCGCGTGGCAACCAGCCGTCCTCCACCACGCCTGCTCGCAGACTTACTGGATCCACTACCCGGCCGCCCGGCTGTCCCCCACGCTCGCCCGATTGACGGTACAACGATCTCTCGACGGAGACGGAACCCACCATCGTATGGTATGGCGCCTCGCACCGTCCCACCCGCGTGTAGCGCACCCCTCCAATCATCACCGCCGCAACATCAATGTCCAGGCTCCGCAGAATGGCGCGGTGTCCTGCCAACTCCGTGCGTCCCGCACTTTCTGACATCGCCTGTTCGATTTCCGCATAATCCACCGCTTTTCCACCACCGAGGCGGGACACCGTCCGCTGCAGGGCCGCCAGATGCTCGGCCATCGCCTTTCCTACTTCCGTCAACTCCTCCGGAACCTCGATCACCATCTTGGGCATCACACCTCCTGATATTAGGCCAAGTTTGGCATTCTGTTTTATCACATTCACGGCGATTTGTCCAGCATGAGAGCCACACTCTTTGTCCCTATCTTCAGTTAATAAATCGATATCCGACCAAGGTGGTACTCTCCCCGCCTAAAAGCCGCATGTTACTATCCCCCCAAAGGCGCGCCAACATGTACCGTATCGTTCTCGTTCTCCTCCTTGCAGTCCTTTTCACGCCGGCCGCTGACGCACGGGGCCGTACTTCCCGTAGTAGATCAACGTCCACC
>DATDGW010000186.1:0-17400 GCA_036521895.1 Candidatus Sulfotelmatobacter sp.
ACACACGAAGCCCTCGCACAGGGGGCACGCAGACGCGGCATGATGTTGGAACCGGAATGCTTTGGGACAAGCCGCATGGAGTTCCCCCCTGATCGGAGAGAGGATTTTGATTGTATACCGCTGTTCAACGGCGCCCAGCGATAGTAGTTCCGCGTGAGCTTTGCGCTGTTGAAACAGTCCTCCCTGTTACCCTCCTGAACTTTAGAATCCAACCCGCCGGCGCACGCGTCTGATATGTTTTAACTTCCCCCTGCTTCTCACGACAATGGATTCCGCTCCGCGCCCAAGCCGGTGGATGGTGATTCTTGCCTTCGGACTCGTGTACCTGTTCTGGGGCTCGACCTATCTCGCCATCGACATCGCGGTCGAGACCATTCCTCCGGCGCTGATGTGCGGTGTCCGCTTTTCGATAGCGGGCACCATCATGCTGGCGGTCAGCGCCGCCACGGGACGGAAGATTCTCTACTCGCCCAGGCAAATCGCGCTCGCCGCAGTTGTAGGCCTGCTGCTCCTGATGGGCGGCAACCTCACCCTGTCTTACGCGGAACTCTCCGTCTCGTCGGGACTGGCCGCGCTCATCATTGCCATCACTCCGCTGTGGTTTCTGGTGCTCGATTCCCTGCTCTTGGGCGACCACCACATCTCCGGACGCGGCAAAGCAGGACTCGGGTTGGGAATCCTGGGACTATTCGTCCTGGTATGGCCGCAACTGCAATCGGGCACCCTGGGACATCGTGAATTCTGGGCCTCGATCAGCCTGATCGCCGGATCCTTCTCCTGGGCACTCGGCTCGGTGCTCTCGAAGCGCAGGCAATCGGGGATGGACGTATTCAGCGCCACCGGCTGGCAAGTCACCGCAGCGGGCGCGGGCAATCTTATTTTTGCGCTATTCAACGGGGATCTCGCACACGTCCGCTGGACTGCACGCAGCCTCAGCGCCACCATGTACCTGGTCGTGTGCGGCTCGTGGATCGGCTACACCGCCTACATCTGGCTGCTGGAGCACGTTCCCACGTCCAAAGTCTCCACCTACGCGTATGTGAATCCGGTGGTAGCCGTGTTCCTGGGCTGGCTGATTCTGCACGAGCGCGTCGACCGCTTCATCCTGGCGGGCAGCGCAATTGTGGTAATGTCGGTCATCCTCGTCACCAGCGCGAAGGTAAGAGAAAAGGCGGTTGCCGAAGAGCTGCCGGCGGTGGAGGCTGCGGGAGATTGAGGTTTCGGTCTTGGGTCTTGGGTCACGGGTCACGGGTCTTGGGTCCGAAGCCGGAAGCTGATGCCTCACCACCTAGGACCCAAGGCCTGAGACCTTCTCCCGCTACTTCGACCCTTCCCTTCTTGCGCGTCATTTACTGAGTCCACCACCTGTCCGCGGATGGCAAATGTCTGCCTCGCTCCGGCTTCCGGTTCGAAACTCACCCGCATCGGGCAAACGTCTTCTTTCCATCGTCGGCAACTCCACAATTCGCAACCTAGTCGCGGTACCGGCGGGCACCGGAATAATACGCATCGAATGCAGCCAGATTGATCGGAGAGACACGGCCCGTCAGGCGGTCCACCAGCAACCAGCCTCCGCGCTGCCACTGCCAGCGTGGAGCGGAATCTTCGGGAAGGCTGTCATTCACCCGAAACACGCATCGCACCACGAACAGCCGGGCCGTCACTTCGTGCGGCGTGTCGAGCACATATTCCTTCACGCGCCCATCGACAACCAGTCGCGGATCTTCAACACCAGCGGCTTGTCATCCGCCCCACCCGGAAGCCACTGCCCTGACGTCCACTTCCCGAAACTGATGACATGGACTTTCGTCGCCGCACCCGCCGTAGTCGTCAGGAGCGCCGCCATAACAAGCAGGTGAAACAACCTGGCTCGCACAATGCACATGCTCCGAGAGTAGGCAACCTACGACGCACAGAGCACGGAGTTGGGTCACACGGGCGAAATACGAGGTCCCGAATTGGGAATGGCGGAGTTTCCCAAACGGTGATACTGTTCCAAAAAGCTGGCTGGCCTAGCCCGAAAAAGGGGAGAATGGCTGTAGAATCGAAGGGGCCAGAATAACGATTCTGTACCATGAGTGTCCCGCCTCCCTCTCGTTCCATTTCGCAGTCGGACGCGCGGACAACTTCGACGACCGAAGCCGCTTCTTATAAAGAGATGGGTGACCTTCTACCTCGACGTCGCGCCCCGCGAATCCTGGTCGTCGACGACCAGCCCAGCATCGCTGGCCTGATGAGCCAGTTGCTCTCCATGCGCGGCTACGACGTGACCACAGCCTCCAACGCCGAGCAGGCCGAGGCCGAAGTAAGCCGGCAGCTGCCGGACCTGATCCTGTCGGATGTAATGATGCCGGGCAAGTCAGGTTATGAATTCTGCCGCACGTTAAAGGAAAACCCGGCCACCCGCCTGATTCCTTTCGTACTGATCACCGGACTCAGCGACAGCAGCGACAAAGTGCACGGCATCGAAGCCGGCGCCGACGACTTCCTCAACAAGCCGGTTCTCGCCGAGGAACTGATCGCCCGCGTGAAATCGCTGCTCCGCTTGAAGGAATTCACTGATGAACTCGAAACCGCCGACTCCGTTCTCTGCACCCTGGGCCTCATCGTCGAAGGACGCGATCCTTACACCGAGGGCCATTGTGAACGGCTGTCCGTTCGCGCCGCGGACCTCGGCCGCCACCTCGGCATGGATGAGGATTCCATCATCGCCCTGAAGCGTGGCGGATACTTGCACGATCTGGGCAAAATCGCCGTTCCCGATGAAATTCTGAAAAAAGGCAGCGATCTCACTCCCGCGGAATGGGCCATCATGAAACTTCACCCCATCACCGGCGAGAACATTTGCAAGCCTCTGCATTCGCTGCGGCTGGTTCTGCCCATCATTCGCCACCATCACGAACACTCCGATGGTTCCGGCTATCCCGACGGCCTGATTGGGTCGGAGATCCCCGTACTCCCCAGAGTGCTCCAGGTGGTCGATGTGTACGACGCACTACGTACCGCCCGCTCCTACAAAGCGCCCCTAACTCACGAGCTGGCCGCCCAGACCATGCGCGAGGAGGCCGCCCGCGGTCTCTGGGACGCCGAGCTGGTCGGGGAGTATTTCTACATGCTCGAGCAGCAGCGGCAAGTGGCGTAAGTCGGTGCTCAACTCGCGGTTCTCAGCTCTCAGCTCTAAACTGCTTCTCCGCTTCTTGGTCTTGCCTTGCGAACCCGGCTTGGGGGTGGCGCAGCGCTTTCGGCGCTGCCATCAATTTCTTCTTATCCTTGCGGGCTTTGGCCGCAGAGGTACCTCGACCAAACTCCGATTTCCGAAATCCTAAAAGGGCAACGTACAATGAGCAGTGCTTGTCAGGGTTTCGGCTCTCGGCGATCCGACTGAGAACGGAGAACTGGCAACTGAGAACTGCTCTTGGATCTTACTCACAGCATCGTGATTCCGGCCTACAACGAGAGCGCGCGCCTGGGCGCGACGCTCGAAAAGGTGCTGGCCTACGTTCATACTCAGGGCTGGGAGGCGGAAGTCATCGTCGTCAACGACGGATCCCGCGACAACACGGCAGACATTGTTCGCTCCTTGGCTGCGATGGATCCGGCGCTGCGCCTGATGGAAAATCCCGGCAATCGCGGCAAAGGATACAGTGTGCGCCACGGCATGCTCAATGCCCGCGGGCGCATAGTTCTATTCAGCGACGCCGACTTGTCCTCGCCCATCGAAGAAGCTCCCAAGCTCTTTCAGGCACTGGACGCTGGCGCCGATATCGCCATCGGCTCCCGCTGGCTCCGCGCCGAGACCCAGACCCAGCGCCAGCCCCTGCACCGCCAGCTCTTCGGCCGGATCTACAACCTGGTTCTGCGCCTCACACTCGGTTTGCAGTTCGCGGACACGCAGTGCGGATTCAAAGCCTTCAGGCAGCCGGCAGTTCAAGCCATCTTCCCACTGCAAAAGATCGAACGCTGGGGGTTCGACCCCGAAACTCTTTTCCTGGCGCAGAAGCTGAAGTTCAAAATCCGGGAAGTGCCCGTCGCATGGGGACACAGCGGTGGCACCCGTATCAATCCGCTGGTCGACGGCTCCCGCATGGTGATGGAAATGTTTCGGATCCGCTGGTACGACCTGACCGGAAAATACAACGGCCCGGCCACGCCCACCACGAAGCCGCTCCCCACCCAACGCGGCCCGCAAGCCTAGGGACGCATTGATTAGAGGGAGATATTCCCGTGCTATGGAGATACACGGCCATGAGAGGATGTACCGGCTCCAGCGGCGGGGCGGCGGCATGCGAAAGGCCCCGCCACGGGAGTGGCGGGTGGCGTCAACAAGAAATGCAAGCGAGTCCCGTAAGAACGGCACCGACGCTCAGGCCGTTTTCTCCGCGACGGCCGCGCGCGCCGCGCCCTTCACCGCATCCATGACTCGTTTCCCCATCTCCATCGTCGAAACCTTCGCATGCGCCTTCCCCGCCAAATCCGCCGTCCGCGCACCCTGCGAGAGCACAGCTGAAACCGCCTTCTCGAGGCAGGTCGCTTCCGTCTCCAACTGAAACGAATGTCGCAGCAGCATCGCCACCGACAAAATCGCTCCCAACGGATTCGCAATTCCTTTCCCCGCGATGTCCGGGGCCGATCCGTGCACGGGCTCATACAACCCAACCGGCCCGCCCACGCTCGCCGAAGCCAGCAAGCCCAGCGATCCTACAACGCCCCCAGCCTGATCCGACAAGATATCCCCAAACATGTTCTCGGTAAGCAGGACATCGAAATCCGTAGGCCGCTGCACCAGAAACATCGCGGCCGAATCGACATATTGGTGCCCTAGCTTCACGTCTGGATAGTCCTTCGCCACCCGCGTGACCACTTCCCGCCACAGCCGCGAGCATTCGAGCACGTTGGCCTTGTCGACCGACAGCACCTTGCGCCGTCGCTTCATCGCCAACTCAAACGCGATACGAGCGATGCGCTCGATCTCGGATTCGCCGTAGCGCATGGTATTGACCGCGACACGCGATCCCGGCTCGCCTTCGATCGACCGCGGCAAACCAAAGTACGCTCCGCCCAGCAACTCGCGTACGATCATGATGTCGGTGCCGCGCACCAACTCCGCCCGCAGCGGAGAACAATCCTCCAGCGCGGAAAAAAACACCGCCGGACGCAGATTTGCATACGCGCCCAACTCGCGCCGTATGCGCAGCAACCCCGCTTCCGGACGCAGGTGCCCGGGATTGTGATCGAACGCCGGACTCCCCACCGCCCCCAGCAGCACCGCCGATGAATCCAGACAAGCCTTCACTGTGTCCGCAGGCAACGGATCGTTCACCGCCGCGAGCGCCACGCCGCCAATGAGTTTGGTTTGCAGCTGAAGGTGATGGCCGAAATTTTCGGCCACAGCCCGCAAAACGAGAACGGCCTGTTCGGTCACTTCCGGACCAATGCCGTCGCCAGGGAGAATAGTGAGTTTCAGAAGCATGGGGATGATTGAGTAATTGGGAAATTTGTTGATTGCGTCGGAATTAGGCCCTTGAAAACTACGGACTATTTTGGAGTTGAATAGCTCTTGTTGACAAGGTGGGAAGCAGATTCGACACAAACCATCAGCATCTCTCCTTTCCGTTCGGGAGTACAAGGGCACACCTTGAAATCACCCCCGACAGACTCAACGCCGGGGGGGAAGGTCAGCGTCTCCTTAGGACAGATCGGCTCATCTGCGTCATCGGCTTTCGGTCCTCCGTGATGCCCAACATACGTTTTGTCCCAACCGGCCACAATCGTAAACCGGGTGTGCCTGGACCAAAGGTCGCTCTAGCATGGACTATGTAGCAAGCACCGATCACCTTGGGATTGTCCTTGCAGTTTTGGGGTGCGGCGAAGGCCGGGAGCACGAGTAACAGCACTACGCAGAGGTGTTTCTTCATCGCGTCTCGAGGTTTCAATGACTCAATCCCGCTAGACACCCCACAGGTAGTCTTCCTGCTGCGTCTGCTCGTGGTGGGCATCGCCGTGAACCGGCAGCGGCACGCCGAACGCATTGGTCTGCGGACCAACCGGAAACGGCTTCACCGGCTCCGACGCAAGGTCAGGAGCCAGTCCCGATGCAGGCGCATTGACCACCGCCGCTTGCGGCGGAACGAGCTTCTCAATCAGTGGCGTCGCCGATCCCGAGGGCTTGTGCGTGTCGCGGATCAGTTCCAGCAAGTGATGATCTTCCACATGCTTGATCTTATCGGCCAGCCGCACAAATCTCCGGTAGATGTCATCGAGCGCGCGCCGGTCAAACTGGTAGCCCAGCTGTTCGCAGCGAATGCTGAGAGCGTGCCGTCCGGAGTGCTTGCCTAGCACCAGCTTCGAATCCGGCACTCCCACTGATTGCGGCGTCATAATTTCGTAGGTCAGCGGATTCTTCAGCATCCCGTCCTGATGAATACCCGCCTCGTGCGCAAACGCATTGCGCCCGGTAATCGCCTTGTTCGGCTGCACGGGCACGCCGGTGATCTCGCTCAGCATCTGGCTGGAAGCAAGAATCTGGTCGCCCACCACACCCGTCTCGTACGGATACCGGTCCGGACGAACCCGCATGGCCATCACAATCTCTTCCAGCGACGCATTCCCAGCCCGCTCCCCGATTCCGTTGATCGTGCACTCCACCTGCCGCGCTCCCGCCTCCACCGCGGCCAGCGCATTGGCGACAGCCATGCCCAGATCGTTGTGGCAGTGCGCGGAAATGGTTACGTTTTCAATTCCCTTCACCCGTTGCCGAATCGTCGTGATCAGCGCCCCCAACTCGGACGGCACCGTGTACCCGACCGTGTCCGGAATGTTCAGCGTAGTTGCCCCCGCTTCGACGACAGCGTCGAGCACGCGACACAAAAACTCAGGCTCGGTACGAGTCGCATCTTCGGGGGAAAACTCCACATCATCGCAGAGCGACTTCGCGAGACGAATCGCCTCCCGCGCCTGCTCCACGCACTGATCTCTCGTGATCCGCAGCTTGTACTGCAGGTGAATATCGGAAGTCGCCAGAAACACGTGGATCCGCGGCCGCGCCGCGTGCTGCAAAGCCTCCCAAGCGCGCTCGATATCAGGACGGCAGGCGCGAGCCAATCCGGCAATCATCGGACGCCGCACCGCCGAAGCAATTGCTCTCACCGACTCGAAATCGCCGTCGGACGCGATGGGGAACCCGGCCTCGATCACGTCCACTCCCAGGCGGTCGAGTTGGTGAGCCAGGCGTAGCTTTTCCTGCTGATTCATGCTGCAGCCGGGCGACTGCTCGCCATCGCGAAGAGTGGTGTCGAAGACCGTGATGCGGGCTCGCTCTACCGTCATGGATCTCCTCAAAACAAAACTGATCCCTTATGGTAAGGGTGATTCGCTTAGAAGCAAAACTTATAATTCTTCAGCAATCATTAGCCACAATTGTATAATAAGTTTTGCTAATGTATTCCGGAGATTTGATTAAGAGGTCCGCATGGAACTTTCCCAACTCGAAGTCTTCCTGGCCGTCGCCCGCGAGCACCGTTTCTCTCGCGCCGCCGAGAAACTCTACCGCACCCAGTCCGCGGTGAGCCAGACCATCCGCAAGCTAGAGGGCGAACTCGGCGAGGCGCTATTCGACCGCTCTTCGCGCGAGGGCGTCCTGACCGACGCCGGGAAAGTTCTCTTCGAATATGCCGAAAAACTCGTCAACCTACGCACTGAGGCTTCCGAATCTCTGACCGAACTGAGAGAGCTGCAGAAGGGCAAGCTGGTCATCGCGGCCAACGAGTTCACAGTTCTCTACCTGCTTCCGCTCTTGGCCGAGTTCCGCCGGCTGCATCCCATGATCAAAGTCACGGTCGAACGCGCTCTGGGCAGCCGCATCCCTGACGACGTCCTACGCTACAACGCCGAGTTCGGCGTGCTCTCTTACGAGCCTCAGGAGCCAAGCCTGCACGCGGTGGTCGTGTACCTCGACGAACTCGTGTTCATCGTTCCCCCGAAACATCCGCTCGCCTCCGCGCCGCAGGTCAGTATCCGACAGTTGGGCGCGGAATCCTTCGTGGCGCACATCGTCTCGTCGCCCTATCGCGAGAAAGTCATCCAGCTGTTTAAAAGCCACAAAACACCCCTGCACATGGACCTGGAACTGCCCACGCTGCAGGCCATCAAACAATTCGTAGCCATGGGACACGGAGTGGCGCTGGTGCCAGAGATCAGCGTCGAAACCGAACTCTCCCGAGGAGAGCTGGTGGGGATCCCGGTGCGTGAACTGCAGTTGAAACGCAAGCTGCGCCTCATCTACCGCAAAGACGCCAACCTGTCTCACGCTGCCCGGGCATTTCTAAAAGTAGCCGAAGCTGTAGCTCTCGATCGCAAGGGCCGCTACCGTTTCCAGCGCGAGAACTGATCGTGCTTTCGACCTACTCTTGGCGAACCTGCGCATTTACAGGCTCAAAAATAAAGTAAGGAGCAGAGGTGAACTCTGCTCCTCATATCTAAGAACGAACTGTCTTAGCAGTCCGCGCACACCTGCTCTTCCCGGAACGACGCCACCGCCGCATCCACCGAAGGATGCACCGCCAGCACCGAATCCAGATTCGTCAACTCGAGCAGCGCGCTGACCAGCGAATTCGGCCCCGCACACTTCATGCTTACGTTCTTGCCCTGCGCCCAGGTTTGCAGCAGGACCAGTTCACCAATGCCGGCGCTGTCCATCGAACTCACCCCACTGAGGTCGATGACCAGCTTCCGCGACTGTTGCAGGACTGCGCTCACAACCCCAGACAGGGCGGCGGCCTCATCGCGATACACGAGGCGGCCCTGGCAGTGTACGATTACGACATCGCCGCGATTGCGCGTTTCCAGACTGAGTTTCAACTTCAACTCCTTGGGTACGTCAAAGGCAGCCACAACTCCCGGCTGCTCGCCTATTTGCCAATTCATGTCCATTGGTTGCATGCTAGTAGATAGACGCAGGTGCGTTGGTTTTGGCACCATGAATATCTGGTAAATTTTCATCCATCCTGCGAGCCCTCGGTCCCGGCCTTGGCCCGGACAAATTTTGTAAGCTGGGACATCTTGGGCATCCAGTACACTGCATCTAACGGATTTCGTTGATTAAATTGCACTTTTTGCCGGCGCAACCGCCGGGGAGGAATAATTCGTGTCCAAGTCTGCTGCCGCGGCGCTGGCATTTTTTGGCTTCGTGCTGTTCTCGATTCCCATGTCGGCACAATTTAACGGACTTCTTCCGAATGGCAATGTCTACGGCGGCGTTTCCTACGCCCAGCTCACCAACGTCACCAACCAGCAGAGCTATCGCGGATGGAACGGCTCCTTCGAGGCGCTGCCCTTTACGCGTTTCCCGCGTATCGGCCTGGTGGCCGATGCCAGCGGCTTATATCGCAAGGGAGTCACACAATACAACTTCCTGGGCGGACCCCGCGTGTCGATGAACTATGGCAAATGGCGGCCTTTCTTGCATGCCATGGCCGGTATCCGCCACCTGAACTCCAGCGGCTTCGTCTACAATCCCCTCGAGATCGACGTGGGCGGCGGCGCCGACTACAAACTCCCCTTCAAGAATTTTTCCTGGCGCGTGCAGGGCGATTACATGCACACCCATTATTTGAGTGCCACGCAGAACGATTACCGTGCTTCCACCGGAATCGTCTGGCGCTTCTGATCCGCCCTTCCCATTTATTCATCAACCAATTGGCGGGTATCCGAATCTCTTCTCCATACATCCAAAACTTTGTCGGGTGACACGGGTTTGATGGATGCCAGGAAGGGAGAATCGCTTCATGCTTAAAGCTGCGTGCATGACCGCCGTGTTGTTGCTTTTCGCGGGATTCGCGAATGCGCAGGTGCCAGGCGGAAATATTTTCTTCGGTTACTCATACGAGAGCACAAACACGTCCGCCTTCGGCCCAAGTCTGGTCGCCTCGACCGTGACCCGGCCCAACCTGAACGGGTGGGAAGCCTCGTTCGAGGGCAAGATCCTGCCTTTCGTCGGGATCGTGGGCGATGTCGCTGGGCACTACGGTTCACAGAACTTGACAGAAATAACGCCGGGCGGTCCGGAGACTATAAAGGTCACCGGCCATGAGCAGGAGTATCTCTTCGGACCGCGGCTCTCCGTACCCGTAGGCAACTTCACACCCTTTGCCGAGGCCTTTGTCGGCGTGGCACATATCCATACCGGGGGCACTTTGCCCACCCCTTCGAATACATCGTTCGCATACGCATTCGGCGGCGGCCTCGATTATCGGATTATTCGCCCGATCGCATTGCGCGTGGAAGGCGACTATGTGCGGACTTCATTCTTCAGCACCACTCAGAACAATTTCCGTTTGGCAGTAGGTGTTGTCGTTCGCTTCTAGAGCGGCGACTCGAACTCCTCGTAAACAAAAGCAGGATTCAGCGGGTTGGCTGAATCCTGTTTTTTGTGGCCACGACAAAACTCGTTGAAGAAAAGCGCCGGGAGAACTAGGCGCGGGGCACGCGATCCGGTTCTGTCGCCCAATACTTGTGATCGCGCAGGAAGTATTTTTCGTTCCAGTAATTCATTGCCGTCCACAGGAACAGCCAACCCACCCGCAGGTGTCCCATCTTCTTGATCCGCCGGTTCGTGGTGTACACCCCGCCACCCACGATCGCGAAGCGTTTGCGCTCGACCTGCTGGCTCAGCCGGTAGTCTTCCGCAAAAAGAATTTGCTCGTGAAATCCGCCCAGTTCCCAGAATCTTTTCCGGTCAAAAAACATGAACATCCCGGTCGCAAACGGACGATGCCAGTGCGACAAGTACTGGAAGAAGTCGTTGCCCGCGTAGAACGCCTTGTCGAGCCAGCTGCCGTCAGTGCACAGAATATTTGTCGTCACGCAGTGCAGCTGCTTGGCCTGCGCCTTCTCGAGGCAACGCCGCACAAGGGTCGGGTCGGCCAACTCAATGTCCGCGTCAAGAAACAGCAGGTAGGGAGTGTCCGCCTGGGCCGCGCCCAGGTTGCGTCCGACCGAGGGCATCCCGCCGCGAATCACGCTCACGTTCAGCCGGTCGCGGAAGCTCATCACGCTCTCCGGCGTCCCGTCCGTCGAGTTCGCGTCAGCGACCAACACTCTCGTACTCGACATCTTCGAGTAGTCCTGATTCGTCAGCGAAGTCAGCAAGCGCGGAATCAGTTTGGCCTCGTTCTTTGCCGGAATCACGATCGTCAGCTCGTTCGCTGTATTCATGAATTTCTACCCCCTGTTCGTCAATCGTCAGATAAGTGAGGCGCGAATCGACCCACCCACCCGAGTTGTAGTAATGGACGCCGCCCTGCTCCAGGTGAACCGCTTCGTGCGTATGCCCGCAGAAGATACGGTCTGCCCCGTGCTGCCGCGCGTAATTCAACGCGCCCGAAGCCACTCTCGGCGACAGCCGCAGCCACCGCGTATTCAGCCGGTCAATCAGCCGCGTGATCGGCTTGCTCTTGAAATCGAGTTTCTGTAACTGCAGGAACAGCGACGTGCCCCACTGGCTGAGCCGCACGCGGTTCACCTGAAATCCGTCGAACTGGTGACCGTGAATCGCTACGTGCCCCCGCCCGCAGTAGTCCCACTCATAATCCTGGTAGACTCGCACCCCAACCAGGTGCGACATGATGTTGGTCAGCCCGTGATCGTGATTGCCCTCCACCCACACCACTTCGATCTTGCGCTTGGGATTCGAGAGCTTGCGGATGTAGCCCAGAAACTTCCAGTGTTCCTTGGTGAGGCGGGCAAAATTAAGATCGGCAAAGATGTCACCCAGCAGAACCAACCGCTGGTAGCGGTTTTCCTTGAGCACCCGCGTAGCCTCACGCGCGTGACTCGTCTCTGCACCCAGGTGCAGGTCGGAAAGGATCAGCGTGTTGTACACGTGCAGATCCATATCCCGGTTCTAGCAGTGGATTGTTACGGGGTGATGAAATGTGCATCAATTTTGGTGCATAGGTAACTATCGGAGTAACCCGGAAACCCAGCTTTTTTACCGGTTTGGGGCAGGTTAAGACGCCGGAGTGAAGCGCACGTTAATAAACGCTTCGCGCTGCAAGGGACGATCCTTGCGCTCGACCGGCGAATAAGAAGAGTGCCAAACCACGTCGAGCGCCGCAGCCGCCAGCGCAGGATCCGAAGTCTGCACGACTTCGGCATCCAGAACCTTGCCCCTCTGGTCAAGAATCGCGTGCACAATCACGGGCTGAACCACGCCATTGAAGCCCGCGGGGACTCGAACCGACTCAGGAAAACGGAAGGGGCCGACCATGATCGCTCCCGGGCCGTGGGAGATCATCTTCTTCGTCGGAACAAACTGATTAGGATCGGGATTCGCATCCTGAATATCTTCGAGGTGAATTTGCAGCACGCTCGTGCCGCCTTCCACGACCGTCGTTTGCCGCGGCAGGATTCGCCCGTGGAACGCAATGCCGCCGTTGTAATCGTAGACGGAATAAATGCCGGGCGCTTCGGAATGCAGGCGCAGCAGAGCTGTTTTGGGATCGATGCAGAATTCGTTTTCTTCCCAGCGGCGTCCGGGCGTAGCGGTCGCATCGTTGCCGCCTCGTGACAGCAATATGCAAGCGACGTCCGTGCCCTCCCACTTCGCAGTCGCCATTCGAATCAACCCAGGAGCGAAGTTGCCCACGACTGGCCAGAAGACGGAGTTGCGAACCATCTGCAAACGCAGCGGCATGTGCCCATGTGGCTTGTCGTCGTAGGCCTCGCCCGCGTAGAAAATCCTGAGCTGCGAATAGTCCCCCAGCCGCGCCGACCAGCGCCACGTCTGGCCATTCAGCCAAGTCTCTTCAAGCTTGCCGTAGCCCTGGCCGTGAGAGTCTCCCCCAACTGAGTTGAACGAGACCTTGATGGAGAACGGAGCCATGCCAGGCGTGTGCATCGCACTGTTCTGACGCGCGCGTTCCAGCAGGTTCAGGAGCAACGCTCGCTTTTCCGGCGTGTCCGGAACCACGGTAGGGCCCGTTGCAAGTTCCAAGGGATCGTAGGGGAGCGGCGCGACCTGGGGAGCGGACTGCGAGAACACGGAGGCGACAAAAAGCAGAACGAACAGCGCTAAACGCAGGGCCCGGATGGACATAAGCCACTCTCCAGCGGATAGGGAAAATGCTAAATCGGTCCGCCCGAAATCGCAAGCCAGTCTGCGCCACTTCCAACTTCATTCGAACCGCAGCGCAGTCACAGGATCGACGCGGGTAGCGCGCTGCGCCGGAATCCAGATGGCCAGAAGCGCGACTGCGCTCAGCAATAAAGGAGTCGCCACAAAGGCCGCAGGATCCCATGCTTTCACTCCAAAAAGAAAATCGGCGAGCAACCGCGTAAGCCCGAGCGCGCCGCCAATCCCAATCAACACACCCATGCCCGCGAGAACCATTCCTTGACGCACGACCATGTTGCGGATATTTGGAGCCTGCGCTCCCAGGGCCATGCGGATGCCGAGTTCCTGCGTCCGCTGTTGCACGGAGTAGGCCATGAATCCGTAAATACCGATGGCCGCCATGAGCAGGGCAGAGGAGCCGAAGATGGTTAGCAGGAGCATACTAAAGCGCTGCCGCGAGATGGTGGAAATGGCGATCTCATTCATCGTCCGGACGTGCCCGACCGGGAGCCCTCCGGTAGCTTCGCGCAGAGCGACGGCGGTGGGCCTGACTAGCGTACTTGGCTGCACACGGCTGCGGACGATCCACCAGAGCGGCGTGATCCGCGAGTTGAGGGCCGTGACTCTGTCGGGCATCTGGGCGATCGGAATGTACATCGTCGGAGTCGGATCCTGATCGAGGCCGCCATCCCGCATATCGCCCACGATGCCGATGATCTGGCGCGGTGGCTCCCCGAACACGGGACCCATGTTGGCGCCGATCACCAGGCGGTCCACCAGCGGATCGCCCTTGGGCCAGAATTCTTTCGCCATCGCCGCATTGATAATGACGACCCCGGGAGCGGCCCCCTCGTCATGCTCAGTGAAGTTGCGACCGCGCAGAATGGGAACTTGAAAGGTGTCGAAGTAGCTCCATGAAACCGGAAAGTAACCGCCTCCACCGGTGGAGGGATCGTTTCCTTTCGGCCGGCCAACGATGTCAAAAGGCAGTCCAAGACCGCCCTGCAGCGGAAGACAGCACGCTGCCGCAGCGCTGGTCACGCCGGGAACGGCGTTCAGACGCTCGGTTCCATCGCGAATGATCTGGGCGACGCCCGCGGTCTTCTGGAAACGCTCTCCATTGACCGACATCGCCATCGTCAGAACATTGTTCGGGTTGAAGCCGGGATCAACGCTCTGCAGATTCCGGAAAGTGCGGATGAGCAGCGCCGCTCCGACCACCAGGATCAGCGCCAGCGCCATCTCACTCACGACCAGTAGCGACCGCAGCCTGCCGCTGCGAAAGCCAACGCCAGAGCGGTTACTGCTCTCGTTCAACGTCGCCGCAAGGTTGGGCCGCGACGCACTGATGGCAGGGACCAGCCCGAACACGATTCCAGTCATCACCGAGATCGCGCAGGTGAAGAACAGGACATTGAGATCGAGCGTGACTGCAGAGCCGTTTTCGCCGATCCTTGGGATGCCCGCGGGACTGATGGCCAGGAGCAGCCGAACTCCGACAATGCCAAGGATGAGGCCAACGAGGCCGCCGCTCAGCGAGAGCACGAGGCTCTCGGTGAGCAATTGCCGGATGATTAGGCCACGGCCCGCCCCGAGCGCGGCCCGAGTGGCCAGTTCGCGTTTCCTGCCGGAAGCGCGGATCAACAGAAGGTTGCCAACATTGGCGCAGGCAATGAGCAGAACGAATCCGACCGCCCCCAGCAGAACCAGAAGCGCCGAGCGCGTGTCGCCGATAATCGATTCTTGCAGAGGAATCACTCCGAAGCCTCCCTGCGGGCCGAGCGCGCCGGGATAAGTCCGGCGGTACTGGTCGGCCGCGAGCTTCAGTTGTGCGTTGGCCAGCTGCGGAGTCATTCCAGGTTTGAGACGCGCGGCCACCACGAAGTAGTGGGCCATGTCCGGCGAGCTAAGATCGAATTGGTAGGGCAACCAGAGATCGCCACCGGACTCGGTGACGAAGTCACTCCCGATCACTCCCACGACCAGATAGGGTTGCCCCTCCAGTTGGATGTTTGTGCCCACAACGTTGGGATTGCCGCCAAAGCGCCGCTTCCACAGGCCATAGCTGAGCACGACGACGTGGCCGCCGTTGGGGCTGTCCTCGGCCGCGGTGAACGTCCGCCCGGCCAAAACCCTCGCACCGAACAGAGGGAAATAATCGGCGGTGACGTGCAGGCCCTGCACCTGCTCGGGATTGTCGCCGCCCGTAAGATTGAGTCCAGCGCCACCCCGGTCGTAACCCGCCACGAACTGGAAGATGCCAGTCTGCTGATGCCAGATGTTGAACTTCGGTACATTCGCGCCGGCGAACTTTCCCTCCGGCGACAGGTTCATCAACTGCACCAGCGATTCCGGTTCGGGATAGCTGAGCGGCTTCAGCAGGATCGTATTCACAACCGAGAAAATTGCCGTATTCGCGCCGATTCCAACGGCCAGCACCACCATGGCGGTAGCGGCAAAGCCCGGCGTTTTGACGAGCGAGCGCAGCACGAAGCGCAGGTCGCGCCAGCTGTTTTCGATCCAGTCGGAGATGAGTCGAATCATGCGATCCTCCAGAGCTCGCTCGGACCCAAGCAGAAAGCCCCACGAGGTTACGCGAAAAATGCCGCGCTCTCTGCCGAGGTCGGTAGAGTCGGAACGATGCATCCGAAAAATCTTGCAAGTCGAAACCGGGGCGTTGGCCCCCTCTACTCGCTCGTGAAGTAATCCACCGTGACGGGATTTTCAAACAGCGAATAGTCGCGCGTCACTACGGTGATGCCGCTTTCGGTAACGAAGTACCGCTGTCGGTCCGCTTCGGCGTCGTAGCCGATCGTCGTGCCTTCAGGGATGTGCACGTCGCGATCGAGGATCGCCCGACGGATGCGGCAACGGCGCCCGACGCTGACGTGCGAGAACAGAATGCAGTCGTCGACCTCGGAGTAAGAGTTGACGCGCACATCGGGCGAAAGCACCGAGTTCTTCACCTGTCCACCAGACACGATGCATCCGTTGGAGACGATGGAATCGAGCGCGGTGCCGGTTCTCCCCGTCTCGGCGAACACAAATTTCGCCGGCGGATACTGCCGCTGGTGCGTGCGGATCGGCCACTCTTCGTCGTAGAGGTTGAAGATGGGAGAAACCGAAACAATATCCATGTTGGCTTCGTAGTAGGCCTCGAGCGTGCCTACATCCCGCCAGTAGAGCGCTTCCTTTTTGTTCTCGTCGACGAAATCGTAGGCGAAGACGCGGTAGTCGTCGACCATCTTCGGCAGAATGTCTTTCCCGAAATCGTGGCTCGACTGCGGATTCTCTGCGTCCTTCAATAGAACCGGAATCAGCACGTCGGCATTGAACAGATATACGCCCATCGATCCCGCAACCTTTTCGGGATTCAAGGGCGAACGCAGCGTGGTGATCTTCGGCTTTTCCTGAAACCCGTTGATGCGCCCGTCGTTGTCGACGTCGACCACTCCGAACTGGTAAGTCTGCGCGGGATCGATCTGAATCGTCGCCAGTGTAATGTCGGCGGCCGAGTCCAGGTGCTGCGTCATCATCTTTCCGTAGTCCATCTTGTAGATGTGGTCGCCGGAAAGAATCAGAACGTGTTTGGGCTGTTCTGAGCCAATGGAATAAATATTCTGATAAACCGCGTCGGCCGTGCCCTGATACCACTGGTCGCTCACCCGCTTCATCGGAGGCAGCACTTCCACGAACTCGCCCACTTCGCGACCGAGAATGTTCCAGCCTTCGCGGATGTGCCGGTTCAGCGAGAGCGCCTTGTACTGTGTGAGGATGTAAACCCGGCGCAGGTCAGAGTTCAGACAATTGGAAAGAGTGATGTCGATGATGCGATAGATGCCGCCAAACGTGACCGCTGGCTTGGCCCGGTCGCGAGTCAAAGGATAGAGTCGCTCGCCAGCGCCGCCTGCCAATAGAACCCCGAGAGTATCTTTCATTACTACCCCTCAGATTCCGTCCCTGTGCTGCTCGCCCCAGAGGAATCTCGCTTTCCGCACGGCAGATGCGAAAAGAAAACAGTAGATGGTAGCACAGCTGAGAGAGGTTGCCCCGCCCCGTGCAATCGGGTGGCAGCTGAGGCCGAGCAAACTCTCTAGTCTCGGGCGTCATCCTGACCGGAGCCGTTCTTCAGGCGGAGGAAAGATCTCGGGGATCACACAGAGTCCCAACATCAGAGCTCTCCCTCAAATCGCTAAGTCCGTATAATGCTCCACGACGCCCGCCACCAGGAAGCCCCGGAGAGGAATTTGCCAGGAAAAACGATCTTGCGGCAGAATCAGCCCACGCCT
>DATDGW010000187.1:0-2269 GCA_036521895.1 Candidatus Sulfotelmatobacter sp.
GTTATGTGGTGAAGATTACCAACAAAAAATGCACCTAGATTGGGAGAGTTTGGTACGGAATTGGGTAACGCAATTATAGTCAGAACGTCATCCGCGCCTGCATCGTTCAACTGCACTGTCGACTTGTCCCCCCAGACTTCAAATAACAGACCAACGGGAAAGAATGTACCTGGAATCGTCTGAATAGAGTGTACAGGAAGTACGGTTCCCGGTGATCCGAAGGGAAGCGATGCTCCCGCAGGAAATGCCGAGCTTTCAATGGTGAGAGACATCGGTCCAATCGTCGCCCCGGCAGCAGTAGCTAAGTGAACCTGGAATGGCATGTCGCCCCTCTAGCAGCGCCGATAGAAATCAAACCTCATTTTGGGTGAAATTGCAAGGGGACTGCCCGTGCAGGGAATGGTCCGCCAGGGGTCGGGCACGCCCGCTTTCGGCGCTTCCTCGTCCTTGCGGCGCGCGCCGCGAAAGACCGGAATCCACGTGCGCCGTGACAAGGCGGCGTTTTCCAGTGGGTGCAAGGCCCACCCGGCCACCGCTCCAGCCGGAAGCAACCGGGGCAGGCATGGAGGCGACGAAATGTCTGAAGCCCCCGGATAGCGGTCACGAATTTGGTGACCGCGCGAGTGTGCAGGCCGCAACGCGAGTAAACGCTGAGCAAACCTCGAAAAGGTCGATGTGCAGGCCGACCCGAAAGTGGAATCGGGGAAGGCTGACACGGACGGGTGATTTTCGAGCGAGGAGTAGCCCATCTGCTGCACCGGGGTAGTGGCGGCAGCATGTACACAAGGAAAGCGCACGCAACACGGGAAGCCCCACTGCGTGATCAGGGATGATCAACCGGATGCCCGTGAGGGACAGGCCGGGCGCTCTGGGGTGGCGGAGAGGCTCGTAGTACTGCTGAAGCCGGGTAATGCCGGTGGAGGGAAGGGGCCTTAGTTCAAGACGGACGCAACAAGTGGCGAGGGACCGGGAGATTGGGCAACCTAGCAACTCCGAAACGTGTTCAAAAGCTGCAGATGGCGTTACACGCGAAAGCGAAGGCAGAAGCCGGTTATCGCTTCTACGCGCTGTACGACAAGATCGGCCGCGACGACATCTTGGCGCACGCCTATGCCCAGTGCCGCTCGAACAAGGGTGCACCGGGTGTGGATGGCCAGGATTTTGCGGATATCGAGGCGTATGGGGTGGAGCGGTGGCTGGGTGAACTGGCGCTTGCGCTCAGGCAGGAGACGTACCGGCCGGAGCCAATCAGACGCGTGTTTATACCGAAGGCCAACGGCAAACTCAGGCCGCTGGGCATCTCGACCGTGCGGGATCGGGTCTGCATGACGGCAGCGATGCTGGTGCTGGAACCGATCTTCGAAGCCGATCTTCCGCGGGAAATCTACGCCTACCGCGCTGGGCGCAACGCCCAGCAGGCCGCCGTAGAGGTGGAGGAACTGCTGTTCCGTGGCCACCCGGAAGTCGTGGACGCCGACCTCGCGGACTACTTCGGGAGCATTCCGCATTCCGACCTCTTAAAGTCGGTGGCGCGCCGGATCATTGATCGGCGCGTGCTGCATCTGATCAAGATGTGGCTGGACTGCCCCGTCGAAGAAACCGACGACCGAGGCCGGAAGACACGCACGACCGAGGCCCGGGATAGCCGGCGCGGCATCCCGCAGGGCTCACCGCTCTCACCGCTGCTGGCGAATCTTTACATGCGCCGGTTTGTGCTGGGGTGGAAGAAGCTCGGCCTTGAGACGAGTCTTGGCACTCGCCTTGTCACCTACGCCGATGATCTTGTGATCCTGTGCCGGAGGGGCAGCGCCGACGCGGCCCTACACCACCTGCGCGAGATCATGGGTAAGCTGAAGCTGACGGTGAACGAGGACAAGACACGCATCTGCACGGTGCCGGAAGGGGAGTTCGACTTCTTGGGCTTCACGTTCGGACAAATGTTCTCTCGAACGACGGGCCAAGCCCGCTTGGCTCTGCGACCGTCAAAGAAGAGCATCAAGCGCGTGGTCGAAAAGGTTCACGAGCTGACCGTCCGCGCCCGTACGTGGCAAGAAACCACAGAGCTGGTGGGAATGTTGAACCGCACGCTTCGCGGATGGGCGAACTACTTCTCAGTAGGCACGGTCACTCCGGCGTATCGGGCGCTCGACAACTACGCGGCTGTGCGGTTGCGTCGGTGGTTGCGCTTCAAGCACAAGACCAGACGAAGCAAGGGCGGCAGCTATCCACTCTCGCACCTCTACGAGACCTTCGGGCTCGTGCGTCTGAC
>DATDGW010000188.1:0-3375 GCA_036521895.1 Candidatus Sulfotelmatobacter sp.
GCTCGAGGAACTCGAGCAAATCAAACAGTTCGTTCTACTCTATCCGCCTCAGGGCGAAAAGGGACCGCCGCGCACCGCCTATGTGCTTTCGCAACAGACTCTGGCCCAACAAGCCTTGGTCAAGACTCTGGGCCTTGCTGCCATGGCTTCGTAGTACCCAACCTGGGTAAGACGACGCAATGCTTCTAACTCCCACACAAATATCTGCTTACAATCTCGTTCACTCAACTCGCAGTAAACTCCCGCTAGTGGCTGCTTCATCCGCACGATCCAACTCGGTTGGAACCATACGTGAGCGAGATTCACCATTTCCTGATTCGCCTGATCGGCGGGGATGTAGAAGACGCGTTCTACCGCTGAACTACTCCCGCTCAGCCGGGAACGAGTTTAGCTTATCATCCCGGCCAAGTCGTCACAACCCCCGACAGCTCGTGAACTTGACCCGCCGTTCGTGTTTTAATGGTCGGCCTGTAGTTCAATTCTGGTTCGACTCCGGGAGATTATGCCATCCTCCGAATCCGCACTTTCGCGCCGCAGGTTTCTGCAAGCCGCTCTGACTACCGGGGGTAGTGCCGCCCTGTTTCCGACTCTGAGTGCAGGCCGAGTCGTTGTGCCACCTTCGGGGTCTGCGGCACCCCAGGTGAAGTCCTTCGAATTGGAGGAGATCACGATCCCGGAACTGCAGGAGGGAATGAAATCCGGCAAGTTTACGGCGCGCTCGCTGGTCGAGAAATACCAGGCGCGCATTGCGGAGATCGACAAGCGCGGTCCGGCGGTGAACGCGATCATCGAACTGAATCCGGATGCACTCTCCATTTCCGATGCGCTCGATCAGGAGCGGAAGGCGAAGGGGCCAAGGGGGCCATTGCATGGCGTTCCGGTGCTGATCAAGGACAACATCGACACCGCGGACAAGATGATGACCACGGCCGGGTCCCTGGCTCTGGTCGGCTCGAAGCCACCGAAGGATTCGTTTGTGGCGCAGAGGCTGCAGGCGGCGGGCGCCGTGATTCTGGGCAAGACCAATCTCAGCGAGTGGGCGAACATTCGCTCCAGCCATTCGATCAGCGGCTGGAGCGGGCGCGGCGGGTTAACGAGGAATCCTTACGCGCTGGATCGTAACGCGTGCGGATCGAGTTCTGGTACCGGCGCAGGAATTTCGGCGAACCTTGCGGCGGTTGGCATTGGGACGGAAACCGACGGGTCCATCGTTTGTCCGTCGTCGTCGAACGGGCTTGCCGGAATCAAGCCCACGGTAGGACTGGTCAGCCGCAGTGGCATCATTCCGATTTCCCACAGCCAGGACGGCGCCGGCCCGATGTGCCGCACGGTACTCGACGCGGCGATTCTCTTGGGCGCGCTCACTGGGGTCGATCCTGAGGACTCAGCAACGGCAGCCAGCGCCGGAAAGTCGCAGACCGACTATGCGCAATACTGCGATCCGCATGGCCTCAGGGGTGCGCGCATTGGGGTGGCGCGCAAGTATTTCGGATTCAGCGATGCCGTGGACGCGCTGATGGAGCAGTCGCTTGCTGTACTGAAGCAGCAGGGCGCGACACTGGTCGATCCCGCAGATATTGAGACGCTGGGCAAGTTTGACGAAAGCGAGTTGTTGGTCTTTATGTACGAACTGAAGGCCGACCTCAACGCCTACCTGGCACGGCTCGGCCCGGGTGCGCCCGTGCGCAGCCTACAAGAGATCATCGAGTTCAACAACGGCAACCGGCAGAAGGAAATGCTCTACTTTGGGCAGGACTTATTCGTGAAAGCGCAAGCCAAAGGACCTCTTACCGACAAGGAATACCTGGATGCGCTGGCAAAGAACCATCAACTGGCACGCAACGAGGGCATTGATGCGCTGATGGATAAGAATCACCTCGACGCGATCCTAGCTCCGACTGGGGGCCCGGCATGGCTGACCGATCTGGTCACTGGCGATCATTTCGCGGGAGGCAGTTCGAACGCCGCGGCGGTCGCGGGTTATCCCAACATTAACGTGACCGCGGGTTTTCTGTGGGGCTTACCGGTCGGTATTTCTTTCTTTGGGCGGGCGTGGAGCGAACCTACTCTTATTAGGATTGCATACTCGTTTGAACAAGCGACCAAGGCCCGCCAGGCGCCGCGGTTCTTGCCGACAATCGGGCCGGGTTAGATAGTCCTCCTATTTCTCCTCTATACCCATTGGGAGCGACTTTGCAAAGCTGGTCACGAGGACCCGGGACTACCCGCGTGTAAAGTTTCGCAAAGGTCGATAAGAGAGCCCCAGCAACAACCTATAATTGATACGGAGCCGGAGGTGGTTTGTGGCCAAGCTCTGTTGCTGCGGTTCCGTGCTGCTGATCATGGTGTCCTGCTTCGCCGTCGGTCAGGAGAATTCTGGCGGATGGCACGTCTACCGTCCCCATCAGGAAATCCGCGTTCCGCAGTTGTCCGCGCTAATGGCCCGAACTCATGACCTCTCGGATGTACTGCTGACTTCGCTTGACATCGTATTCCACGACCCCAGCATCTGCTGCGGTAAAGATTCGGCTCTGGAAGACCGAACTCTGGCCTCCGATCCTCTATCTCTGAAGGAGATTGCTTCCAAGGTACGGGGAAGGCAGTTATTGAGCGATGGCCGCCCCATAATGATTACCGCAGACTTCCTGCCGACCACGCCTGCGGTCGACATCTCGTGGCAGATCGTTGGCGCGCTGAGAGACAAGCAGGCCCTGCTCGTGGTGTGGAATTCGCATCTCTATGTCCTGTACGGAGCTGTCTTCGATGAAATCGGAAACGACGAGGGCAGCAGCGCGTTCATGATTCACAAGCTATTGCTGCTGGACACGCGCTACTCCGGCTCGCGGCGGGAGGTTATTTTCAACCGCGACACCGACGATTGGGGCAAGGTTGAGGGAATGCTACGCCTGTCGTTCAGGCCACAGTAGGCTTGGCGGGCGTTCTAATCTTCCACTACATTCTTCTTTCCCATGTTAGCCTTGACTTATGAGGGGGTAATGAATGACCAACCTGAATAAGGTAGTCACTTCCCTGCGGAACGAATACGCCCGTCTCGAAAAAGAGATGGCACGAGTGGGGAAGGCATTGGACGCGTTAGGCCATGCTGGCGGGAAATCGCTCAAGAAGACCGGACGCACCTTGAGCAAGGAAGCCCGCAAGCGGATCGCCGATGCGCAACGACTACGCTGGGCGAAAGTGCGGAAACAAGCCGCCAAGCTAGTCAAAACGTAACTGCAGTTATTTCGCAAGCACCGCAGACGGCCTCGTTCGTAGACTTCCCCCAAACTCTACGGGCGAGGCAGTAGGCGGAATCTGCCCTGACCCCGTCGAATGCGAGTTCTAGGACGTTCCCCATCTCCGGCTTGGAGGTTGCTC
>DATDGW010000189.1:0-10661 GCA_036521895.1 Candidatus Sulfotelmatobacter sp.
ACGGGATCGTCGGGGCGCAGACGCAGCGCCCCTTCATATTCGTGAATTGCGTCGTCCAATTTGTCTCTAACTTGCAGCCTCCCCTGACTTCGCTGTTGGCCACTGGCTTTCCCGCCAACGCCGCGTGCATCGCGTCCTCCAGTTCGTGCGTCGTCGGGGCAGGCCGTGCCCGGCTGAGATCGACATACCAGTCATCGATGCATCCGACGTAAATCAGTTGGCGGTCGCGGTCAAAAACGGCGACTTCGGGAGTGATCTGCGCGTGCCCCAGTTTCACCAGCACATGCTCGGGATCCCGCAGCGCGGGCAAATGATATCCGTAGTCCTGCAGATATTTTCGAATCGCCTGCGGAGAGTCCGCCTTGTCGGGATACACCAGCCAGAATTTGGCGCGGTCGGCGGCTGGACACCGGACAATCGCGGCGGAGGAAGACCAGCACCACAATCTTGCTAGAGTCCGCCGGCAGCGGATTCACGGAGCGCCCGTCAAGATCGAGCGCGGCGTGTTGACCGTGAGCCAGTGACGCGCACAGCAGCATAGCAGAAACGATCACCGGACGATCGAGGAAGCGGAATCTGTCCGACCCCATAGGACCTGCGCCCAGCCAGAACCAACCGGGTTCCTGAAAGCTGGTTTCTAATTTGGATTCTAAGAGCGTCCAGGGCGAGTGTCCATGCCTCCGATTCCGGGGCCACGCCCGAAACGCGGCGAGAGGAATCCAGTGCCCCGCCGGTAGGATGTGTACTCTTCCCCGAGTTCGGTAGTCAGCAGCGCTTCCTCGCGCAGGGCCTTTCGCGAATGCGCGACCAATATCACGATCACGGCCAGAAGTCCCCGCCACTCGCCGCGCACAACGGCGGTACCCAGGGCCGCCAGCTGCATTCCCGCATAGATCGGATGCCGCACAACCGCGTATGGACCTGAGCGGATGACGCGATGCCCCTGCTTGAGCGTGACCCGGGAACTCCAATACTGGCCCAGGCAATAGCGCGCCCGGATCGCGAGTGCAGCACCGAGACAAGTCAATGCGATTCCGCACCACGCGATCCAATCTTCCGCGGGCAGAAAGCGCTTCCGCAACGGCCCCCAGCGTAGCGAATCGCAGAACAGGAGTTCAAAAGCCAGTACCATGGGTACGATCGTCAGCAGCCTCTGGGCGACGCTCTCGGTCGACTTGGTGCGCTCCACCCGCAGCCAGGTGATCAGCCAGTACAACGCGAAGACATACCAGGGAAGCATGTCGATCTGCCACAGGCTTAGCGGTTTCATGGGCTCCCTCTTTCACACGTGCTGAATGCTCTTCGCAATCCGGCGCAGGTGGCAGATCCACTCCAGTTCCATCTCCACCTGTTTCCTCATGTGCCGGACAATTTCCCCGCCAAACTTTCCCAGCTCCATTTTTGCTTGCAGTGTCGCCAACCTCTGATCCCTCCCCTGCAGCCACTCTTCCCGCTGTCCGACAATGTTTTCTCGAACCTCGGGCTCAAGGGCCGGGAACAGCCCTACCCGGAGGTGGAACGCGTCCTCTGAGGCCGCGTCTGCCCGACTGAACTGGCTCAGGCTTTCGAACAGGTGACGGCGGCCCTGCGCCGAGAGCACGTACTGCTGGCGGGTCTGGCCGCGCTCGCCGGGAACCGGCTTCTTGCCGACCCACCCCTCCTCGAGAAAGCGGCGCAGCGAGGGATACACCAGGTTGTTGTGCAGCGCCTGCCCCATGATCAGTCCGGCTTCCCGTTTGAGCTGGTAGCCGTATTTCGGGCTGTCCAGCATCATCGAGAGCAGTAATAGGTCATTCATGACAGTGTCAATATGTACCTAATCGATGGAGATGTCAAGCGGGAATCCTCGGAGCGCTACAATGGCCTGAACATGATTGCCCATCTCCGTGGAAAACTGCTGGCCAAGCGTCCCAACCAGGCCGTCGTCGAGACGGCCGGGGTCGGCTATGACGTGGTGATCAGCGTGCCGACGTTCGCCGACCTCCCGGCGGTCGGTGCCGAGGTCGCGCTGCACATTCACACCCACGTGCGCGAAGACCTGATTGCGCTCTACGGATTCCTGCGCCCGTCGGAGAAGCTGCTGTTCGAGAAGTTGATCACCGTGAGCGGCATCGGCCCAAAGCTGGCGATCACGATCTTGAGTGGCATGGCCGCCGACGAAATGGGGGGAGCGATTCGCGGCAACGATGTGGTGCGGCTGACACGCATCCCAGGAATCGGAAAGAAAACTGCGGAACGCATGGTGCTGGAGCTGCGCGACAAGCTGCCGGAAGTGGGACCGGCCGCAGCGCCTGCCATTCCGGCCATGAGCGCGACGGAGGAAGATGTGCTGTCGGCTTTGCTGAACCTGGGGTACCAGCGAGCCGCCGCCGAAAAAGCTCTGGCTGCGGTTGCGAAAAACGGCAAGGGTGGGTCGTTCGACGCAATGTTCCGAGATGCGTTAGCGGCGCTGTCGAAGTAGCCTGACTTTCCCGTAGACAAGACACCCAGCTTGCGATTTAATGCTGCACCATGCAGACGCTTGGCCTGTCGGACTCGACCACTGGCAGCGAGAGCCGCCTCAAAAGCCTGTTCTGGCCATCGATCCAAACGGCGCGGGACGTCGACTATCTCGCCGTGCAGGGCTTCTGGGTGTCGACGATAGTGGGCTTCATGTCGCTCGCTTTCCTGGGCTGGCCGGCCAACCCATCAGGGGGATGCTGGTTTTCCTGTTGTTTCATCTCGGCGGTGTCGGGGTCCGCGAGCACAATCCCTTTGCGGCGGCGGTAGTATTTCTCTATTACCTGGCCGACTTCCTTGGATCGTTCGTCTTCGTCCTCTTCAATTCGCCGGGAATTGGTGTGGTCAAGATCATTATCATGGCTCTGCTGCTGTCGAATCTTCGCGCCACCTGGATCGCAGGCAACTGGAAGCCCGAGTCGGAAGAAGCCCGTTTGCCTCCACGATTGGGAGAAACGTTTTTCGACAAACTTGTCGACCAGTGGCCAGCCTTCATTTGGCCGAAGGTGAAGTGGCTCTACTACATCTTCTCGTTTGCATGCCTGGCGCTGATCGTCGCCGGGATGATCGTCAGGCTTCTTCGCCCCGGTCACTTCTGAACAATCAGCTCTCTTGCCCGCATTCACTTCCCGATGCAAAAGGTACTGAAGATCAGATTGAGGATGTCGTCGGTGGTGGTCGCGCCCGTGATCGCGTCGAGCGGGCGCAGCGCGTTGTAGAGATCGAGCAGCAGCATCTCGTGCGGCACTTTCCTGGCCACGGCGTTCTTCGCTGCATCCAGGGCAGCCAGCGACACTTGAATCCATCCCTGATGACGGACATTGGTCAGAAAGCCGGACTCCGCCTGGATTCCCCGCTCCCCGCCCATGTGCCGCAGGATTTCTCCGCGCAATTCGGCGATGCCCTCCCCGGTGACTGCAGATGTGAGAACTTTCTGACCAGCAGACACTAACCACTGACCACCCCTCCCAAGGTCGCTCTTGTTTCCAACCACAATCACCGGCCGGTTCTCCGCCTGCCGCCGTAGCTCCGCGTCTTCGACGGTCTCCCCCCTCGACGCGTCGAGCACGACCAGAACCAGGTCCGCCTCGGCCAGCGCTTCCATCGACTTGCGAATGCCGATCGACTCCGCTTCGTCGAGCGCTTGGCGAATGCCAGCGGTGTCAACCAGCTTGACCGGGATGCCCCCGATCGCCACCGTCTCGCTGACCAGATCGCGCGTGGTGCCCGGAGTCGCCGTCACGATGGCGCGCTCCCGCTCCACGAGCTGATTGAACAAGCTGGACTTGCCTACGTTGGGGCGGCCGACAATCGCGAGCGTCAAGCCCTCGTGCACGATCTTGCCGTAAGCAAAAGTCGCGCCGAGCTGTTCGAGCGGCGTCCGCACGGTGGCGATGTGAGCGAGAATCGTGGCATCGGGCATCACCGACACATCGTCTTCCGCGAAATCAATACCGGCTTCTAGCCCCGCGATCAGCTCCACCAATTTCTGCTTGATCGGCTGCAACCGCCGCGACAGCGCCCCTTCCAGCTGCTGCGCCGCGACCTTCGCCTGATACAACGTCTGCGAGTCGATCAGATCGCGCACCGCCTCGGCCTGCGTCAGATCGATGCGCCCGTGGAGGAACGCGCGCATGGTGAACTCTCCGGGCTCGGCCAGCCGCGCCCCGGCGGCCACGCAAAGTTCCACAATGTGCCGCAGCACCACGGGCGACCCATGCGCCGAGATCTCGACAATGTCATCGGTAGTGTAAGAGTGCGGCCTTGAAAAGTAAGTGACGACCACTTCGTCGATGCGTTGCTCGTGGGGGTCGGACCCTCCGGTCCGACCGCCGCTAAGGGGCAAACCGGGCGTCCTATCGGTAACGACGGCAGAAGCCGTTCCGCTTTCCGGCACGCGGGCAGCAGTACCCGCTCCCCACGGTTCCACTAAGTCTCCAAATACGGCTCTCCCCGGCTCCAGTCCATGCTTCAGCCGCAGCATCGGCGACGCAATCTCAAGCGCCCTCGGCCCGGCCAATCGGACGACTCCAATCCCCCCGCGCCCCGCAGGCGTGGCGATCGCGACGATCGTGTCGTCCAGATTCATAGCGACGTTCACGCGCCGATTGTAACGGGTAAACTAAACTCAACCAACGGGGACAGCGGAACATCCGAACACCGCTGAGGAGCCACTACCTTGTCCGTAGCTGACGAACTCTTACAAGCGAACGAAGCGTTCGCGCGCAATTTCACGCTGGGAGATCTGGCCGTCCGACCCAAACGCCACGTGGCCGTGCTCGCCTGCATGGATTCCCGCATCCTGTTCGAGCATTGCCTGGGCCTGCATCCCGGCGACGCGCACATGATCCGCAACGCCGGCGGTATCGCCACCGACGACGCCCTGCGCTCCCTGATCGTCTCCCATCATCTGCTCGACACGCAGGAGTTCATCATCATCAACCACACCGACTGCGGCCTGCTGAAGGTGCGCGAGGACGAACTCAGAGCACGACTAACCGAGAAGATGGGCGCCCCCGCAGACCAACCCACACTCTTCCACGCCTTCGACGACCTCGAAGAAAACGTCCGCCAACAGATGCGCCGCGTGAAATCGCACCCGTGGATTCCAAGCCATATTCCGGTGCGTGGGTTCGTCTACGACGTGAAGACCGGCAAGCTGAAAGCGGTCGAAGAAGGAAGATAAAACCCCCGCATGGCACCGACATTGTGGTGAGGCGGCCGGGAGCAATCCATGGCCACGCGGGGCACCAATTCCTCGGTCTCAGTTGCCCGCAACATCGTCTGGCAGCTGATGTATTTCGCTGATTTCGATGGCATGCGTGCCGTTTCTCAGAAACACTTTTCCGGTGGCCTTCACGTGCTCGCCTACAAACGGCTTCAGTGCATTTTGTCCGGTATCGGGCATGGATTCGGTAACCGGAACGTACACTGCGCCGTCACTCGTCAGAATTCCCAACGGAGAGCCTGACTTCAGGCACATCGTGATGCACTCCTTGCTATAGCTGGTGGAAGTTGATTTCTTGTTTTGCAGGGGGCAGGCGATGTCTCGTACTAATCCCTCCACTGAGAGTGTTCCAATTCCGGTGGAGTCCGCGTCGTCGACCGCAACGATCAACCTAGGAGCGGCGAAGCAGACGAGCACCGCAAGGAGCGTCAATTTAAATCGCGTGCTGCTGTTCGAAACCGGCAAGAGAGCGCTTCGCAGCCGCTGGGAACGTCGAATCACTGGATGCTGCTTCATAACCGTATCCTCCTGAGATCAACCATTCCCAGTTTAAGAGCTTGCGACTTTAGCGCGCCTCCGATATTGTGCCAATGAATGTCGAAAAAACGCCAAACCGCAATTCTCGATGCTTCGGGAGATCTCCACTCCCAGATCACGACTCTCTCCCGCGACTATCCCGCCGGGCACGTCGTCCCATCGCATTGCCATGATCGTGACCAACTCGTCTATGCTTCCCGCGGAGTGATGACGGTTCGTACCACTCACGGCGCTTGGGTCGTGCCCACGCACCGGGCGGTTTGGATCCCGGCAACGGTCCCCCACACCATCACCATGTCCGGAACAGTGGCGATGCGGACTCTGTACCTCAAGCAGCGGTTGGCGAGGACATTGCCGCCCGGCTGTTGCGTGGTGCACGTGTCGGCGCTGCTCAAGGAACTCATTCTCCATGCTTGCGGCGTGGGCGCCCTGAACAAAACGATCCGGTGGCAGGGCCACTTGATCCACGTGATCGTCAGCCAGTTGGAAGCCATTCGGGTGGTTCCCTTGCAGCTCCCGAATCCTGCGGATCCGAGAGCGCTCCGGGTCGCCCAGGCAGTCATGGATGACCCGAGCGACCGACGCCCGCTCACCGCTCTCTGCAACACAGCGGGCGCCAGCAAGAGGACAGTGGAGAGACTATTTCAGAAAGACGTCGGGATGACGTTCAGTAAGTGGCGGCAACAACTTCGTCTCATGCGGGCGATGAGGCTCCTGGCCGAGGGAGCAAAGGTCACACACGCAGCTCTGGAATCGGGTTATAGCACGCCCAGCGCTTTCATTTCTATGTTCAGGAAAACTCTGGGGACGACGCCAACCTTATATTTCAAAACCGAAGCAAAGAATCCGTAGCACTTCCTTCGCCCGCTTACCGGGTCACGACCTTCTCAATCTCCGCCCGCAGGTCGTTGTAAGGCGCGGCCCCTGGATGGTACCAGGCGACTTTCCCCTCGCGATCCAGCAGCACCAGCGTCGGTGTGGTCGAAGCCCCGTAAGTATCGAAGTTGTACTTGCTGATGGGCACCGGCATGTCGAGCAGGCCGGAATAAAAACGATGCCGCACCGCATCGATGTATTGGAGTTCATCACTAGCCGAGGCATGCTCAACCTGCGCGGTGTAGCCGTACAGACGCGTCGGTCCGATCACCTGCAATCCCTTGCTGGCAAACTCCGACCGCAACTGCGTGATGATGGGAGCTTCCGCCTTGCAGTCCGAGCACCAGTGCGCCCAGAAAAACAGCAGCACCGGCGACCCCTTTAGCTGCCCCGGCAACGGCAGTTTCGCACCCAGGAACTCATCAGCCTTCAGCGTGGGCGCCACCTTCCCCTGGAACGACAGCAGGTTCAGGTTTTTCTGCAAGCGGTCGTGAATGGACGTGCTCCCGTAAGTCCGCAGCGCGGACTGCAGCAGCGCGACTGCCTGCGTGCGCTGCCCGCGTGCGAGCAATACCTGCGACTGAACTTCCAGCGCGGCGCCCAAGGCAACCGGCAGGTGTGGCTCAGCGTCGAGCGGACGCTTCTTCAGCAGCTCCTGCGCGAGTGTCTGAGTCTGCTTGGCATAAGCGGCCGCCTGGTCGTACCGGCCCTGGTCCAGCGCCGCGCGCCCCATCCACGAATAGGCTTCGACGTACTCGGCCGTGACTCCCTGCTGGTTGCGATACGAATTCAGCGCCGACTCTGCGGACGAAAAACTGTTCTGCATCAGGGCGATGCGCACGTCGTCGACAATCCCCGCCCACGCCGAAACCGTGAGCGCAACCGAAACCAGCAGTATCCTCAAACCCATGTCTAGATGATGAATGCTTTAGGAAAAGGTCGCAAGTCGGAAGCACGTTTTCCAGCCCGCGACCCAACCATAACACCTTCCACATCAACTGTTTAGCCATAGCCTACAGCAAATTATGTAGCTATTTCTGGGCACTTTACTTTACAATTTAGCTGCGTTTGACTTAAGAGTTTCTTCGCAGTACAAGCATCTCTCCGCTGAACCCAGCGCGTGACCTGCCTGCAGAAGATCCTGAAAGTTTCAGCGCTACATCAACAACAAAGGAACAAGCAACATCATGGAAACAGGAACAGTGAAGTGGTTTAACGACGCCAAGGGCTACGGTTTCATCAGCCGCCAGAACGGCGAAGATGTCTTCGTGCATTTCTCCGCCATTCAGGCCAGCGGCTTCCGCAGCCTGCAGGAAGGTCAGCAAGTTCAATTTGACGTGGTCAAAGGCCCTAAGGGCTGGCAAGCTGAGAACGTCAAGGGCGTCTAACACCGCTTTGCGAGCCACAATTCGATAATGAGGGCGGCCAGCAATGGCCGCCCTTAGTTTTTTTGGGCTTGACTCCCATAGTACGATGCGTTATAGTACGATGCGTAATAGTACGTTACGTACTATCAAAGGAGCCGACTTTGAATCGTCCCACCCGCATCTTGGGATTCAGCCTCCTGTGCGGATCGTACGCGGCGAACTTCTCCACCGCGCAAACCTCGGCCACCCCGAATGCGACTCCGGCCACGACAAACCACAGTCCGCTGGTCCGGCATTACACCCAAGGCGAAAAACTGATCTACCACATGAAGGGCGACAACGATGGCTGGACCTATGAAGTCCAGGCCAATGGCGTCGTGAAGAAAGACGCGACTGGCCACCTCATCGAGGAGTACGGCTGGTCTGACCTGAAATCGAACGCGCCGATGTCGCTGTCGACCCCTAGCCTGAATTTCCGCCAAACGCTATCGCTCGACCCCGCGACTCCCCCGGGGATCCCGAATCTCAGCCAGGTCCAGACCTTCCTGATTGGGCCGATAACCGACATGCTGACCTTGTATAGCGACCTGTGGCTGGCCATCCAGCAGAGTGACCTGAAACGTCCGGGGGACCACGCTTACGTCGAGGTCGGTGTGCCGGCGTCCTGGGTCGATGGAAGCTACGTGACCCTCGGCGAAGACTCGCTCGACTTCGATCTCACCTTGAACGAGCTCAACACCTCCAACCAAGTCGCGACCTTGCTTGTGCGCCACGTTCCTCCGGCAAAGCCGAACGTGAAGCTACCCGCCGCGTGGATGCAGGCTCCGGTCGCGGACACTCCGAACAACTGGGTTCAAGTGAGTAAGGGTCAGGCCGGCAAGTACGTAGCCGGGGTGGGTAAGGAAACCTTCGACGTCGAGATCAAGATCAGTTGAAGGATGGAAAGATCCTTGTCCGCGACGCTCGATAACGTGGTGAAGACGCGCAATCGCGAATGCTCCGACGCGGCCGTTCTGACTGTGGCCAGCCCTCCGACCACCAGATTCATCGACAGATCGAGTTGCACCTGGTGCCCTAGATGAGTTCAACCAAGATTCCATCGCTCGGCTACGCGCTGCTCGGCCTGCTGCAGAAGCCCTCTTCGGGATACGACCTGCGCAAGGTCTTCTCGTCGACGTCGATGAAGACCTACAGCGACAGCCCTGGCGCGATCTACCCCGCACTAGCGCGACTGGAGAAGGCGGGGCTGATCCGCGGCTCGATCGAAGAGAGCTCCGGCCTGCGCCGTCGGCAAATCTTCCGGCTCACTCCAAAAGGTCACTCAGAACTCAAGCAATGGATCACGCGCCCCATCACCCGCGAAGAGCTGGTCTGGGGCCAGCAGGAAATCATGCTGCGCTTCGCGTTTTGTGAAACCGCCGTCGGACCGGCTGCAGCAGTCGAACTGCTGGAATGGCTCGAGGCTGCGCTGCAGGCCTACGTAGCCGCGCTGCAGGAAGAACTGCAACAAATGAAAACCGCGATGCCGACCTCGGGAAGATTGGCCTTCGAGTGCGGCATCCGGGGCAATCAGTGTTTTCTCGACTGGACTCATTACGCTCTTGCAACGTACGAAAAGGAAGGAAAGAAAAAAGGAGGCCCATGATGAAGTCACGCGTTGTTCTTTACTGTGCTCTCGGCGGGTTGCCGATGCTCATCGCCGCTATGGGTGCCGGCCATTTCGCCTGGTGGTGGATTTCGGGCGTTGTTCTGGCAGCGTCCTTTGTGCCCGTAGCATTGGTTGGCCCACGGAGTGCGCTGGGGCAGTTCAGTGTGATCGCACCGGCGCTCGCGATTATTACAGTGCTCTGCACCTGGTCCGAGGCCCTGATTTTCGCGGCGGGATTCAAGGAGCAGGCCGTTCGCAATTTGATCGGAGCCTTGGTGATGTATTTCATCGTGGCCGCCGTGCTCGCCGTGTTGGCGTGGGGGCTGAAACTGCCCAAAGCCACGGCCGGCATCGTGGAGCATCGCTCGGTAGCCAGTACGATCGCGCTGGTCTCAGTCTGCGGAATCGCTTACCTGGGGTACTACTTCATCTTCGGGTCGATCACCTACCAGTACTTCACCAAGGGTTACTATCCCGAAGCCGTGCAAACTGCCCAGGCGATGGGTATTTGGTTCTGGGTGATCGAGTTCGGGCGCGGGGTCTTGATGACCTTGGCGGTGGTTCCTGCGATATACACCTTGCGCCTGAGCCGATGGCAGACCGCGATCGCAATTGGAGTCCTGATCTGGGTCGCTGGTGGACTGGCCCCCCTGCTGGTGCCCAACGCCTTGATGGGAAGCACACAGCGGATCATCCATGTGTTTGAGATCCTGACGCAGAACGCGCCGCTCGGCGTCACTGCTGGGTTGCTGCTGCGGCCTAAGCCGACTGCCGCATCTGCACCGGAATCGCACGAGGCGTTAGGACACGCCAGCTCGAGTGGAGTCTGAAGCGAGGTTCAAACAGCCGAGTGATGAACAGCGCCGAAACGCGGGTGAACCGGCATCCGCCAATCGGCGCCGGGCCGCCGATCAGCAACTGCAAAAAAATGAGGCCGCTCTACTGCGGCGGTCTTCGGACGCATGAACAGCTGGAGTTTAGCAAATATTAACCTTCAGCGCTCGCT
>DATDGW010000190.1:0-3966 GCA_036521895.1 Candidatus Sulfotelmatobacter sp.
AGCCGGATGCGAATAGCCGTCGCCCAAATCGACATCGCAACCGCAGCGCTGGCCGTAATATCCCCGCATGGTCAACCACAGCGCATGACGATAGACATCATTTCCAATTTCAAACGGCAGACTGTTACCAGCAGCGGTCTCAAAAATATACATCCCAGGCTGGCGCACCGCAGAAATATCGGCAATTTGAACGCGGTCGCCTGAAGCCGTGTCGTCGCGAGCCGCGCCAGGTTTTCCTCGCAAGACCACCGCACCATGGCTAAGCGCACGCACCAGAAATGTCGCGGATGGAGAGCGCAGCGTCGCCATCTTCGTCGCGCTTGGAAGATATCCGAGTTGATTGAACACGATGGGGCGGGCGTCGGTCGCCGCTTCCGCCGTGCCCCACCTCGAACTTAGCCACAACGCCGTTGGAACGGCGGCCGCGCCTCCGCAGACCGCTGCGACCTTGATGAATTTTCTTCGCTGCATGGGTCAAGCACAGATTCTCTGCAACAAGCAGCGCGCTCGATCGCGGCCCCTACGAACCGGCCCGCATGTCGCTCGAAGTCCCACCCGCCGCCGGAGCGTAGCACTTCAGCGTGTAATCCATCACCATGCGATCGGCGTTGAAGCGCCAGCCCAGCGTGCGGATTGTCCGCTTCATGCGTTTGATCCAGCCCCTCGGAAGACCGTCGCGGTCGCGCTGGTAATACAGAGGAATCACCACTTCGCGAAGCGTGCGCATCAAGTCTTCCCCATCGCGGGCATCGTGCACGCTCATGTTGGAGTGAGTCCTGCCGGTTCCAATCGAGAAGCCATTCATCCCGTCATAGGCTTCAGCCCACCAGCCGTCGAGAACGGAAAGATTCAAGCCACCGTTCAGCACGACTTTCTGTCCGCTCGTCCCCGAGGCCTCCAGCGGCCGCCGTGGATTGTTGAGCCAGACATCTACGCCTTGCACGAAACGGCGTCCGACGTTGATGTCGTAGTCCTCGACGAAAACGAACTTGTCCCGGAACTTCGGATCCCGCATCAACTCGGCAATCTGTTGCAACACGCGCTTGCCCGGCTCATCGAGCGGATGCGCCTTCCCAGCAAACACGAACTGCACCGGGCGGTTCGGATCATTGACCATGGTCGCCAGCCGCTCCATGTCGGTCAAGATCAGATTGGCCCGCTTGTATGTGGCGAAGCGGCGCGCGAACCCGATCGTAAGCGCGTCCGGACTCAGCACGCGCTCCAGGCGCTGCAACTCCTCGCGAGATTCTGTGCGGCGCTTCGCCTGTTCGACCGCCCGCCGGCGCACAAACTCGATGAGCTGCGACTTCAGGTTGAGGTGCGTCTCCCACAGCTCCCCATCGTCTACATTTTCAATTCCCAGCCAGATCTTGCCTTCGCTGCTGCGCTGGTGCCAGTCGGTGCCCAGATGTCGGTCGTAAAGACGGAACATCTGCGGCGCCAGCCACGAGGGAACGTGCACTCCGTTGGTGATGTGTCCAATGGGAACGTCGTCTTCCACTTTATCGCGGTACAGCCCGGTCCACATCGCGCGCGATACCTCGGCGTGCAGCGCCGAAACCGCATTGGCACGCCGCGAGAGGCGTAGTGCCAGCACGGTCATACAAAACAGTTCGTCCCCATTGCCGGGTTTCTCGCGGCCCAGTCCCATCAGGCTTTCCTGGGAGAGTCCCAGCGCTTCGCGAAGAGGACCGATATGCTCCTCAATGAGCCCGGCATCGAAGCGGTCGTGCCCCGCAGGCACCGGAGTGTGCGTCGTGAAGACGACTTCGCGTGAAACCCGCGGAACCGCCGCATCAAACGCCAGCCCTTCCTCCTCCATCCGCATGCGAATCGCTTCCAGGACCGCGAAGGCGCTGTGTCCTTCATTCAGGTGAAGAACGCCAGGAGAGATTCCCAGGGCTTTCAGCGCCCGCAACCCGCCCACGCCCAGCAGCAACTCCTGACGAATGCGGATGCGGAGATCTCCGCCGTACAGCCGCGAGGTCAGTTCGCGGTCCTCCGGAGCATTTCCTTCCACATCGGAATCCAGCAGCAGCAGGTCGCGACGACCCACCTCCACGCGCCAGACCTTCGCCCGAATTCGGCCACTGCGCGTTTCGATCTCCACCACCACCGGCCGACCGTCTTTTCCGATCGCCACTTCCATCGGCATCTGATTGACGTCGGTCTTCAGATACTCTTCCCGCTGCCATCCACCCAGATCGAGCCTCTGCCGAAAATATCCCTGGCCATAGAACAAACCAATGCCGACGAGAGGAATGTCCAGATCCGACGCGCTCTTGATGTGGTCTCCCGCCAGCACCCCCAGACCGCCCGAATACACCGGAAGCGATTCGTGCACTCCAAACTCCGCCGAGAAATACGCCACCGGGTGAGGCCGCAGCACACCGGCGTGCCTGGTACCCCAGGTGCGGTCCGCTTCCAGATACTCCAGCAAACGGCGGTACGCATAGTTCACGCGGCTATGCAGCATGAGTTCCGCCGCGCGCGTTTCCAGCTTGGCAAGCGGAAGCTCTCCCAGCAGCGCCACCGGATTGTGATTGAGTTCATTCCAGCGCGCTGGATCTAGATCGAGAAACAGGCTGGAAGAATTGTGATCCCAACTCCACCACAAATTGCGTGCCAGCGCCCACAGCCGCTCCTGCAGCGGAGCAATGAAACGGTCAAGCGTGCGCGCTTCACTCACGACTGGAGCCACCTGAGTGGCAGCTTCCGTCAGCATCCGAATTTCATCTTCGCTGAAAACGCGGGCCTCGATCGTCTGCACCACCAGAACACCCTGCAGAACGCCGCGATCGATCAGCGGAACCCCAAGAAACGACTGGTAGGCATCCTCGCCGGCGTCCCGAAAATACTTGAACCGGGGATGGTTCTTCACCTGATTCACCGCAACCGGCCGCACCAGTTCCGCTACCAGGCCGGTGAGCCCTTCGTGTACTGCCATCCGCAAATTGCCGATACACTCCCGGCGAAGTCCGACCGTGGCCGCCAACACCAGATTGGCTCGATCCGGTTCAAGCAAATAGGCCGAGCAGACGTCGGTCTGAAACCTTTTCGCGATCAGGGCAACCACATTCATCAGCGTTTCGGCTGGCTGGCCGCCGTCCGCCGCGAGGTCCGAAATCTCTGCCATGGTCAGCACGTTCCTGACCTTGCTCAAATGCACGCCTTGCTCCATTTCCTCAGCTACGTTCTCGTGTGCTTCCAATCTGGTTTGCTAGCCTCCGTAACGGGTCTTGGATCTTAATCTGCCGGGTCTTGACTTGCAGAGCTAATCATCTGCAGAGCTTTATGACCTGCCGACCTTCGTTCGGCCGAGCTACTTGGATGATGTCATCAGCGGCAGAGGTTCCATTGTTTCTATTGTACGGGCAGCGGATGAAATCGCGAACCGTGTACAGATTTTCACCCAAAAGCAGACGCCCCACTCACGGCTTCGGGCACTGCCCCGGCCACATTCTGCGCGGCGGACCTGTCAGCACAATCTTGCCTGGACACGAAAACCTTTGTTTGCTTGCGCTCCCGAGAAAGAGTAAAATCGGCCCCAATCCAGCCAACCGAGGGGAAGCCTACGTCCGCTTTCCTTCGGGGTTTCGAGCGTGCAAGTTTGGAAAAGACCGTCAGCTGGAGTACTGATGAGTCAGCCTGGACTGCAGCTCACTGAACTCGGGACGGATTTGACGTCGAGATATTGTTGAGTACCGCCCGCAATTCTTTTGCATATCGCGCGACCCATGGAGTCAGGACAATGAACGGTAACGCCGCAAGATTTCTCCGGTTGGGTGTGAGTCTGTCTGGATTGATGGTTTTGGGTTGGGTGTTAACGGGTCAGGCGGGTAAGCCCGCGAAGCAGGGCATCCCCCTGCCCACCGACTGGACTCACAGCCGCGTCATCTTCTCGCGCCCGGGCACGGCGGAGCAACTCGCCCGCGTGAACCAAGACCCGCGCTACCAGATGCAAAT
>DATDGW010000191.1:0-4964 GCA_036521895.1 Candidatus Sulfotelmatobacter sp.
CGATGCTCTTCCCGTATTTGCTTCCGCACGGAGCCTGCCAAGAGCGGGTGTGTTGTTGGCTATTCCAACGCTCGTTGCCAGTGGCCTGCTTTCGACGGCAGAGAAAATTTACGGTAGTTTCGGCCCTTCGTTCTACGGACTACGAACGACTCTGGTGGCCTATGTTCTGTTGGCGCTCCTGAGGATCTCTCAGCCTAAAGCGCTCAAAGAATATCCGCCTGGAGAACTGGGGCGCATTGTCGGTCTGGATCGTATGCCTGAAGTGAAGACTTTGCGCCGAAAACTCGCATGTCTCGCTTCTCTGAAGGGCAGCTATCAACTCGGTCGTGAGATCGCTCGGCAACGCATCGCCGAGCGGGGAAAGGTGCTGGGGTTCCTCTATATTGATGGCCATGTTCGGGCCTACCACGGCAAACACACGATTCCGAAGGCCTATGTGACGCGCATGCATCTCGCCGCACCCGCAAGTACCGATTATTGGGTCAACGATCAGCGCGGCGATCCCTTGTTCGTGGTCACTGCCGATGCGAACGCCGGAATGACCCGTATGCTTATGCCTGTGCTGCGCGAAGTACGCGAACTCCTGGGGCCGCACCGGCACTCCACCGTTGTCTTTGACCGCGGCGGCTGGAGTCCCAAACTGTTTCGGGACCTGCTGAGCATGGGCTTTGACGTCTTGACCTATCGCAAAGGTCGTACTCGTCACATCACTGAAAAGAGGTTCACTTGGCACAGGGCAAGGTTGGACGGTCGGCGAGTGGAATACCTTCTCCATGACCAACCCGTCCGCTTTCTGAAGGGAAAGCTTCGACTCCGTCAGGTGACTCGCCTGACCGAGACCGGTCATCAGACGCCGATGGTGACGAGTCGCTGGGATCTGCGGGCTATCGTCGTTGCGCATCGCATGTTCGAGCGTTGGCGCCAGGAGAATTTCTTCAAGTACCTGCGGGAGGAATATCTAATCGATGCGCTCGTGGATTATCAGGTCGAACCCGATGACCCCAACCGTTCCGTCCCCAACCCGGCTCGGAAAGCCGTCGAGAAAGAGATCCACACTGCTCGGGTTCATCTCAGGAAACTGCGGCAGAGCTATGGGGCAACAGCAATCGATTATGTTCAGGGGCGTACTCGCACAGTGGTTCGCTTCGAGATTGCGGAAGAGGTAATCCGAAAGAAGATTGATAAAACCACAGATCGCATCAAGAAACTCAAGGTTCGGTGTGAATCTCTTCCTGCTCGCGTGCTGCTTGCAGATGCCCGAAAGGGCCAAGAGGCGGTGAAGCTATCCACCGAACGCAAGCATCTGACCAACGTCTTGAAAATGGTCGCCTACCAAATAGAAAGTGATCTGGTTGAGTTGATTCGCCCCGAATATAAACGAGTGGAAGATGAAGGGCGTACTTTCATTCAGACGGTGCTGCAGGACACGGCGGACATCGAGCCTACGGTTGACCAACTTCGAATCACGTTGGCCCCTCTCAGTTCGCCACATCGATCACGAGTTCTCGAAACTCTTTGCGACGTGCTCAACAAGACAAACACGCTGTTCCCGGGTACTCAGCTTCGCATGCGTTATTCGGTCACGCCCTCTCATCCGGAGGCAAAAAGCGGACACCTTCCCGACTAACCATGTCAGGAGTTCTGAACTTACAGAAAAGTCAAACGATGAAACCTATAAAACCGACAAAGTGGCCAGTCCGTAGGCCATTTGTAGGCCAAAAATCGGGCACAGTACGCTACATAATCTACCAAGCGGGGGCAACGGACTCATAATCTGCACGGTATAGTTCGCCAAATCGTCGTGCACCACATTAAAAGGATTTCTTTCTCCTTGGCGGAGGTTCTTCGGTTGGGATTGCACGCTGATTCGTCGACCCGCGAAAATGCTCGCAGAGAACCTGGACTGTGCCTGGCCGGGTTTCAATAAAGAATTTGGCTCTCAGAAAAACAGCTCTTGAATCTACGCTGCCAGCGCATAACGATGGTGCAGGCCACCGAGTCTCGGAAAGGATTGAATCTTCCTTTCACGCGCAGAGGGAATTTCTGTAGGCCGACTTGCTGGCGTGTCCTTCGCGAGTCCGAGATGCGTCCGGTCCTCGTGATAATAGAGCAGGTAGGAAGACATCAGCCGTTTGAGATGCCGCTCATTCAGGATGATCACATGGCTGCGAACTGAAAGCTGTTGAAGTGACTGTTCATCGAAAGAAGTACTCTTTCGAACGAACCTCGTCTTCCATGACGAGTACCCTACGGACCATGGCTGGAAGGTAACAACTGGTCAGAAAGCGTTCCGACAACGAATCCTGCAACCGTAAGGTTGGCACAAGAGCCGTGAGGGGACGGTGCTGCTGCTAGCATCAAGGCGGCAAGGGGCAAGGGTGAATAGTATTGGTGAGCATATGCAAATTCTCGTAAGCGTCGTCATCATCAGAGAGCGGAAGATGCTTGGCGCTCCTTTTGCAGCGGGTACGGTAGGCTCCATGTTCCTCCGTCATGGGCAAACCAACGCTGCCGGCGTAAAGAGAACACCTAACCTATTGATACGTCACTTCAACGGAACAGGATAAACCCGTATCGTTCCCCGAAAATAAATGGGGAAAGGTCAACCGTAAGGGGGATCGACGGCGGTGCGGGTAGGAGATCGGAGAGGAAGCGAATGCTGCTCTGTAACGGAGCAGATATCGGTTGCGTCGGTTCTATCGACAACATCACCGAACGCGAAAGCGGGCAGACTTCCCCGTGGTGCTGCACACGCGAGAACTTGATTAATCGGCTCATGGGGCAAAGCAGATGACGACAGCAACCACTGTTGGTGCGGTCTCAAGCGAAGCGGCGGAATGGTATGCCATTGACTGGCAGGCCATCAACCAAAACGTTCGCCGACTCCAAGTGCGTATCGTGCAGGCAACGAAGGCCGGCAGATGGAACAAGGTGAAATCCCTACAACGTCTGTTGACCCACTCTTACAGCGGCAAGGTTCTTGCCGTTAGACGAGTGACGGAAAACAATGGCAAGAAAACTCCAGGTGTGGACCAGATAATCTGGAAAACACCGGAAGATAAAACTCAGGCTGTACATGCATTGAAGAGCAGGGGTTATCAAGCTCAACCCCTGCGACGTGTCTATATACCCAAATCGAATGGCCAAAGGCGCCCTCTCGGAATTCCTTGCATGATCGATCGAGCTCACCAAGCATTGCATTTGCTCGCGCTCGACCCGGTGCTAGAAACCAATGCTGATCGAAACTCGTATGGGTTCCGTCAGAAACGGTCCTGCGCCGATGCGCTTGCACAGTGCTTCACCACGCTGTCCAACGCACCGAACACGCTGTGGATTCTAGAGGCGGACATCAAAAGCTGTTTCGATCAAATTTCCCACGATTGGCTTCTGGCGCACGTCCCTACGGACCGAGCCATGCTCCAAAAATGGTTGAAATCTGGATACATGGAAAAACACGTCCTCCACGAAACGACGGATGGAACTCCTCAAGGCGGCATTATCTCCCCAGCGCTCGCTAACTGTGCACTGGATGGGCTTGAGCAACTCCTGAAGGAAGACTACCCAACCCGACGGCGTCTCAAGTCCCTTGGAGGCCTAACTTCCTCTGTGAATTTCATTCGTTATGCCGATGATTTCGTCATCACCAGCAAATCGAAAGACTTGCTGGAAGGAGAGGTCCAACCCCTCGTCGAACAGTTCCTTCAACAACGGGGGCTCAAACTCTCTCCCACGAAGACCGTCATTACGCACGTGGAGAAAGGCTTTGATTTCCTCGGACAAAATGTACGCCGCTACCCTGACGGGAAACTGCGCATCAAGCCTTCCAAGAAGAACGTTAAAACATTCTTGGCGGGGATCCGAGCAACGATTAAAGCCGGACTTGGCATGTCGGCCGCCGATCTGATCGATCAACTCAACCCGAAGATTCGTGGGTGGGCCAACTATCATCGGCACGTGGTCAGCAAAAGTACCTTCACACACGTTGATCATTCTATCTTCCATAGTTTGTGGCGGTGGGCACGGAGAAGGCACCCGAAAAAGTCCTCTACCTGGCTCAAAGAGAAATACTATGAGCGCAATCGGGGACACGACTGGTGTCTCTTCGGGGAACGATGTGATGACGAGGGGCAGCCCAGCAAGACTTGGCTGTGCCGCGCCAAGAGCACCCCCATCAAACGACACACAAAAGTCAAAGGCGAAGCCAACCCCTACGATCCGGCGTATGAAACCTATTTCGAAGATCGGGAAGGTTCTCACATGCTGGACACGTTTCGGGGTACCCAAACTCTTCGCTTTCTCTGGGAGGAACAACGCGGCCTCTGTGCTCTTTGCTATACCAAAATCACCCGGATCACGGGCTGGCGCGTTCACCACTGCGTTCCTCTCGTGACGGGTGGATCAAAGAGTTGTGACAACCGCGTTCTACTTCATCCAGAGTGCCACGACAGGGTTCACCGTCAGCGCCTTCCCATATCGAAGCCGCGTCTCCCTTAAAGAGGCGTTCGCAGGGCTTGAGCTGTGTGCGGGGAAACTTGCATGCACAGTTCTTAGAGGGCTGGGCCCCAGCAATGGGGCCCGGCTACTCGGTTCCAGCAAATCGCGTCGGCAACTTCCCACCCAGCGCTCCGCAACGCCGTTCTGCCACGGACTGCGAAAGGCCGTTCGAGTTGGCTCGCTTCCCATGTCCCCCACAGCCGAAAACACCTCCGCTCCAAACTTTGCGTCACGGTCGAATAGCAAGAATCTGTGCGGCTGCTTGTAGGCCCATGCTTCTCGCAATTGCTGCACAACCCAAAGTGCATTGGGATTTCGTGTCACATTGCAATGCAGGATCTTCCGCCGGTCGTGGCCGATGACGAAAAAGCAGTACAGAACACCAAACGTGAGCGTTGGGACGGTGAAGAAATCCATTGCCGCAATGGCCTCGCGATGGTTTCTGAGGAACGTCAGCCATCGCTTCGCGG
>DATDGW010000192.1:0-1720 GCA_036521895.1 Candidatus Sulfotelmatobacter sp.
GGGCGTCGGAAACGAATCTTGGGGTTGCGGCGGTGAATTCACTCCACAGGAATACGCCGTGGAATTTCGGAGATATTCCACGTGGCTCCCTACTTACGGTGACAACTTGAATTTGATCGCGTCTGGGCCGAACACGGGCGAATGGAGTTGGACGAGAGAGTTTCTGGAAGAGGTATTGCGCAAAGGTCCTGGAGAATTGCGCCGGATTTACGGAATGGCCCTCCATCACTACGCCTGGAACCTAAGCCGCGGAAAAACACAAGACTGGGAAGCCGGAAAAGGCGACGCGATAAAGTTTGAACCCGTAGATTGGTACGAGCTTCTGCGAGAAGGCCAACGAATAGAGAGCCTGGTCAACGGCCACTGGCAAGTCTTGAGCGAATTTGATCCTCAGCACAGGGTGAAGCTTGTCGTAGATGAATGGGGACCGTGGTACCGGCCCGGGAGCGAGGCGACTCCAGGTGACCAGCTTGAACAAATGCCCACGTTGCGCGATGCCGTGTTCAGCGGGATGACGCTGGACATCTTCAATAGGCATCCTGAGAAAGTTGCGATGGCGAATTGCGCACAGCTCATCAACTGCCTGAACAGCCTCTACCTCGCGCACGAAGACAATTTCGTGATTACGCCGGTCGGCCACGTGTTCGAATTGTACGCGAGCCATCAGGGTGGGCAGGCGTTGCGCACCGTCTTTTCGTCACCGAATTTGTACTATGATCGCGATGGAAGTCCGGCAACCTTCTGGGGACTGCGCGGCTCTGCATCCGTACGCGAAAAAATCTTGACCATCACGGCGGTTAATCCGAGCACCAACGAGCCTCGATTGGCGGAGATCGCTCTAAGGGGTGTAACAATCAAGGAAGCAGGCATGAAGTTTTTGACCAACACTGAAATCCACGCACACAATACGTTCGATCAGCGAGAGGTGCTTATTCCTCAAACAAAGTCGCTGAGCGTGAGCCACGGGGCCCTCGTGGTTGAATTTCCACCTGCCTCGGTGGTCGCCCTGAATATTCAGCTGAGCTAACAGTCAGTATGGCCATTGGTTGGCAACACGTTGGCGACTTAGGGTCGCCCTGGCGCGCTCCGGCTTCCTACGCCTTCAGAACCGGCGTCCAAACCTGCATCGGCGTCGCCGCACGGTTCGCCCACGCGTAGTACGGGACAAACCTTAGTTCCATGGTCCGCGCCTCGGGCGCATCGGCAGTGTACGAACGATAGAGTGAGCCATGCGAATAGGACTTCACGCTGACCGCTCCCGTATGTTTCAGTACTACGATTCCCCCGAGCAGATCGCCGCGAAACTCTTCGTGAAACCCCAACTCGCCTTTCTGCCGCACATCGAGAGAAACATCAAACAGCTGCACACCATCGGGCTGATCCAGTTGCTCAAGACAATAAACCAGCGGCCCACGCTGCACCGCCACTCGCCCGTAGTCATCCACTACGCGCGGATTTGCTTCGATCACCTGCGGCGTCATGCCGAACTTCACGTTAATAACGTCACCGGGCGACCAGTGGCGCTGCAAAGAGAGATACTGGCTCGGAGTGGCCCCAGAAACAGGCTGGCCATTGATCAAGACCTGCGTGCCTGCGGACCACCCCGGCACCCTCAGATAAAACGTAAACTCGGTCGGTTTCGCCGGCGTAACGGAAATCTCCACCGTCCCGTCCCACGGATAATTCGTCTTCTGCACCACTTTCAGCCCCGTTCCGTCCT
>DATDGW010000193.1:0-3746 GCA_036521895.1 Candidatus Sulfotelmatobacter sp.
GTCGTGGATCGCCTTATGCTAGGGCGTTTCTCAGTCCTAATATGTCGCCTGAACGCGAAGGGTCTGCAGATCAGCGACTTACGCGTTCAGGTACGATCTGGTCCGTTCTGCCCGGCAAATGTCAGCAACGGCTCGGCGACGTGCCAGGAATCGCCCATCCTGCGAGCGGCCGGCGGACAGCATGACTCAATTCTCTACAAAACAGGTCGCATTCGGCGAACACATAATCAGGATCGCGGTCGTTGGGTTGCTAACCAGGCCCCGGCCTTCCGCCTAGCACTTTGCACTGTCGCCTGAAGCTTACGCCGCCGTTGGAGGTATGACACGTCAAGTTCCAGTCTGCCAGAGAAGGACTTGAAGAATGTGGTCTCCATTGCAGCGAACGCCTCCAGCGCGAAAGTGATAAAGGGGCGCAGCTTCTTAGGGTCGGTTTCGAAGTATTGATGGAGGAAGTTCAAGTCACCATCGGACTCTGGTACTCGCTCCGATTCCCATCCCGCCAGATTCTGTAAAACAGAAGCGAAACAGGGAATTTGCGGCCCGATTTTTCGAGTCAAGCTCCACATTCTAAATGCCCTTTACGCATTGAAAGCGATCCAGAACAACAGGGGATAACAGGGGCAGCCGGCTTGGGTCCCAATCAAAAATTGCCATTATTTCGCCGTTTTAATAAACACAGGCCCTGTTATCGCCTGTTAGTCTGAAGCAGACTCTCGTGCCATAAGCTGCTGAAAGCATTGAATGTAACGTTCGTCCAGGGACGCCAAATTTCCTGTTCAGTCCCTGTTTTACAAGCTGATCACTCGCCATGCAAATAGGCCGAACGACTTGTCCAAAGGCTGGCTATCAAGCCCCTCCATGCAGTTCTCAAGGGTTACACCGTCCTTACAGGCCGTCATCGATGCGGAGCAGGCCTTCGATCGGCCTCATCCTGGGGTTCGCACTGGCGTTCGCGGCGGGCTGGTATCTAAGTGCGAGCTTGCCTCATTCAGGGCGCTGACGCTTTCATGAAGCGGCGCATCAGGTGTTCGTTATCCAATTGCGGGAAGCGGAGAAGGAATGGCGCCGGCACCTCCGGCAGGGGGTCCGCCTCGGGCCGGAGCGTCGGGCCGGAAATCGATCCCAGGACTTGAAGCGCCGGAGCGCGTTCTCAAGGGTTACACCGTCCTGAATGTGGACCTCGGCCAACGATCACCTCCTTTTTTATGGCGAAAGGTAGACTTTATGCTAACAGTTTCTTAGCAGGGCGGTGCGCCTGCCCCTCGGCTGAGACAAACAGTTAAGACACAGTTCGCCGTCCGCTGAAAGTTCATTGTACGGCGGTTGGTTCCGACCGCAAAATTGCGCTCATGAAAGACTGCGGTTTCTTTCTCACCGGGCAAGCCGTTCGCAGGCAATTGGCCGCCATGCCCAACGACCTCTTTCTGGTCCGCTTGATTCACAACCTGACAGGCCGCCCATTTCCTGGCGAACGACTTTGGACAGCCGCCCAGTTGGCAGGCGCCGCTACCATCCGCTTTCTGCGTGCTCGCAACTGCGAAGGGTGTGACATTTACATGCAGCCCTACGCCGCAGATCAAAACGCTGGCTATATTCTGGTCGATCTGGATCGTGCCGATCCGACGGCCATGAACCTGATGCGCGCCAACGGACATGATCCCTGCGTGGTGGTACAGACCAGCCCCGGCCATCTGCAGGCTTGGATCCACCTCAGTTCCTCTCCGCTGGAACCGACCATGGCGACTGCGGCCGGCAGGCACTTGGCGCATCTCTACGGGGGCGATCGGGCCAGCACCGACTGGCGTCACTTGGGCCGCCTTGCGGGATTCACCAATCAAAAGCCCGCACGATGCACACCCGACCGCTATGCCCCGTGGGTGAGACTCGTCCATGCTCATGCGGGTTTGGCGCCGCGCAGCGAGTCGTTGCTGGAATCCGTCAGACAATCGATACAGCCGTCGGCCTCGCCTCTCCCCATCGACTGGACCACCCCAGATCCTGACCCAACCAACGCCGCAGAGGCCGTCACGATCTATCAGGGCTGTATGCAGCGATGGCACATTCGCGAACGCTTCCCGCAGCCGGATTGGAGCATCGTAGATCTCTGGGTCGCCAGACACCTGCTCTCGCAGGGCAGGCCCGCTGTTCAGATCCAAACCATCCTGCGCCTTGCCAGCCCACATTTTCCCCGTCGGCATGGCGATCCCGAGGACTACCTGCGTCGCACCGTCGCACACGCCGCGTTTCTCTCCCCAGGGGGAGTTGTGTGCCCGCCACGTCATGCTCCACCTCCCGCGCCACCGGATGCCGCCAGCGCTTGTTCGAACTCCACCGGGGGCCGGTAACCCAGCGCCGAGTGCAGTCGCTTCTGGTTATAGACCTTGTCGATGAAGCACGCCAACGAAGCCCGCGCTTCGGCCAGGTCGCGATATTCTTGCCGATACACCTCTTCGTACTTCAGGGTTTTCATCCACGACTCGCAGCTCGCATTTTCCCAAGGGCTCGACTTGTGGCTCATGCTGATTTCACAGCCGTGAGTCTTCAACAGGTCCGTGTAATCTCCCGATGCATACTGACTACCGCGATCGGAATGATGCACCCACCCAGCCCGTGGTCGCCGCAGCTCCAACGCCATGCGGAGCGCTGCCAGGGTGAGGTCGTCCTCCACTCTCCTATCCAGCGCCCAGCCGACCACGCGACGCGAAAAAGCGTCGATGACCACAGCCAGGTACACGAACTCCGCCTCCAACCGGATATAAGTGATATCGGCCACCCACAGCTGGTTGATACCGCTGAGCGCCATCTGTTCCGCCAGATTCGGATAAACGCGTCGGTTGTGGCTGGAATCGGTGGTCACCACGAACTTCCGCTTCCGGATACACAGCAGGTTGTCCTCACGAAGCAATCGGTAAACCCGTTTGGGATTGACGATCCACCCTTCTCGGCGGAGCGCGGCCGTGATCCGCGGCCGGCCGTAGCTGGGCCATTCGAGCGCGATCCGTTGGATGGCGTCGCGCAGGTCCATGTCGCGATCCGGCAGCGGAGCGGCGTCTTCGTCATAGCGGTAGAAGCTGGCGCGGCTCACGCCGCCCAGTTCCACCATCCGCGCAATCGTCAGCCCCCGGTCGGCTTTCATTTCTTCTTCGACCTTCCGGTAGACCGCGGACTTCCAGTCAGTGCCTGCAGCATCCGCTGCTCCTCGATGCGCTGCAAGCACCCCTTCAAAAAATCGATCTCCAGCGCCTGCTGACCGACCTTACGCTCCAACTCTGCGATCCGGCCTTCCGACCAGCGCTGCTTCCCGTTGCCCGGAAACACATTGCCCGGAGCCTGACGGAACTCCCGCCGCCAGCGGTGCAGCACGTTCGGGTTTACCTCCAACGCCCGCGACGCTTCGCCGATTGATACCCCTTGTTCCAACCGCCGAACGGCGGCCAGTTTGAACTCCTTGGTGAACTGCCTACGTGACAATCCCATGACTCAATTCTCCATTCAATGAAAAATGAGTCTTAACCATTTGTCTCAAAATTGGGGACAAGTCCAGTTGTACAACAGCAGTCTAGGTTCTAACAGCCTCCAGGCCTTACAATCGTTCGCCTACGGAACGGACTGTGCTCTTAACATTTATACCGAAGAAGAAACATCGACCGCACAAGTTCTGAGCTTCGATCCAAGTGTGGATTCAGGGATGGGCTGGAGCTCTAAAACCGCTGTAAGTCCGAGCTCGTCCTTGCCAGTGCATCAAC
>DATDGW010000194.1:0-1573 GCA_036521895.1 Candidatus Sulfotelmatobacter sp.
GCGCCCTCGAACCAGCGCAAGTCGACCGCCAGCCCCAGGGCCAGCAGGACCATAAACTCGAGCCAATGCCCGCGCTGGTCGGGATCGAGTTTCACCACGTGCACCAGAGACGCCGCCACGGCGACCGGGAGGAGCGCGTAGAGCGTGAACCAATCCCAGCGAAATCCACCGGTAGGCCCCGGCGGTCCCAGGGGCAACGTTGCCAGCAGATAGGGAAGACATAGGAGCGCGGGCAGCGTGAGCTGAATTGCGGTCGGCAATGTACGTACGCGCCCTATCAGCCCTGCGCCACAGAACCCGAACGCCAGCACCGGCGCAAACGCAAAAATCGCGGCTGCGACTGTCGTCCATCGTGTTAGTTCGGCAGGAATTTGCATCAGGCAGCAATCGTAGCTTGCCGCGAGGACTGGGCAGCTCTATCGCACCCGCTCCGCCAGCAGCGTTGCCGAATTGTGCCGTACTGGAGTATTCAGTTGCACCGGCGGTGCATACGATTTGTACACAGTGATGTGGAAGCACGACTGATAGAACTCTTCCTCTACGTCGAGCTTGCCTGCCATCTGTAGAGGCAGCAGGTAGCCTCGCATCCAGGCGACTTCTGAAGTCGACAGACCCTTTTTCGCGATGTCGATCGTCGCGCCACGCAAATGCGGCGAGGCAATATCGCCATCGGCTGGAGCGGCATTGCCGTTCACTTCGATCAATTGCCGTTGATACTCGACAGTCCGCACCGCCGAGTTTACCTGCAGGTAGCGATGGAAGCGGGCATGATGCGCCCGCGCCAGGTCGGTCAGAAATTTCGCTGTCCATGGCCGGCAATAGCGCCGGTTTATCGGTAAACCCTCATTGATGTGCAAGGATGCACTCACCGGCACAGCCACCAGAGCTTTCTCCCGGCGCAACTCGTTCAACTGGGAATCGTCTTCAATACGTTCGATGCCGTCGGCTTCCGTCCGCTCATTCTGCCTCACCAGCGACTCGTGGGACCCGGCAAGCGGCGGCAGATGCATGTCTATCAATGGTTTGGGAGGAATCATGGCGCTAACAGTGCGGGTTTCTGGCACGAGCGCGGCGTGATGATGGCCTGCAACTGATCGACTCCCAGGGCGGTGCACCGATGCGCTCTTCGCGCCATGGCTAACGTGGCCATGCCGGGCGTGGTGTCCCGCCGAATGACCGTGATAGGTGGCTGGCTGGAAGGTATAGGTGCGCGGATGAGCCGCACTCTGACTGTGCGAAACCGTTGCGGCAGGCAACGCGAGGCTCGAAGCCAGTGCGAGAATGAAGACAGATGGAAGACGACGCATTAGGTGGACCGCGAAGAACCGGGTCCCCGGCGAGCCGATGTTGGCTTGCTGGGGTTAAGAAGCTGTCCAGAGCTTCTTGAGATTACTGAACCCGAGCCGGAAAAGAAAGTAGCGTCGGGGGTTCCCCGCCCTTTCTTGGGAGAAGGTCACGCGGACGGCAGGTAATTCAACCGGTCAAGAGAAGGCGGCTTGATGCCCTACGAGCGCAGGAGCAGGGCAATCTGCGCCGTGTGCCGCATCTCGTGAATCATGACGTGCCACAGCAG
>DATDGW010000195.1:0-2974 GCA_036521895.1 Candidatus Sulfotelmatobacter sp.
CTAGGAGTCTGTCGGGAATAGATTCTGCCAAAGTATCAAACATAACAGCTTTTCCAGAGGGTGTTTGCGCTTAAGATGCGGTCATGGGAAAGTGCTTTCGGTCCGCGGATGTGAACCAGGCGCTGCTACTGCCGCCCTCGCTGCATGATTGGCTGCCGGAAAAGCATTTAGCACGCTTTCTGGTGGATGTGGTCGATGCCTTGGATCTTGGGGGCATCTACGATTCCTATGAGGAAAAAGACGGTCGTGGGCAAGCCGCCTATGACCCGGCGATGATGGTGCGGGTGTTACTGTACGGCTACTGCACAGGGAGCTACAGTTCGCGCAAGATCCAAGCAAAGACCTACGAGGATGTAGCGTTTCGGTACTTGGCGGTCGACGAACATCCCGACCATAGTACGCTGGCAGAATTTCGAAAACGGCATCTGGAGGCACTGGCTGGGCTGTTTAGCCAAGCCTTGCAGTTGTGTCAGAAGGCGGGGCTGGTGAAGCTGGGACACGTGGCGATCGATGGCAGCAAGATCGCGGGCAATGCGAGCAAACACAAGGCGATGAGCTATGAGCGGATGAGCGAGGCGGAGAAGAAACTGCAGGCGGAAGTGGAAGGGCTGTTGCAGCGAGCCGAAGCGGTGGATGCGGCCGAGGACGAGAAGTACGGGAAAGGGCAAGGGGGCGAGGAGTTACCGGCGGAGTTGGCGCGGCGGGAAAGCCGGCTGGCGAAGATTCGCGCGGCGAAAGCGGAGTTGGAGGCGGAAGCCAAACAGAAGGCCGGGGAGAAAAAAGCCGCCGCCGAAGCCCAGATGGAGCAGCGCCGGGAGCAAGAAGCCTGTACCGGCAAGAAGGTGAGCGGACGTAAGCCGCAGGTGCCCGATCCGGAGCAGGCGGTGCCGGACCCGAAAGCGCAGCGCAACTTTACTGACCCGGAGAGCCGGATCATGCCTGATGGGAGTCACAAAGGCAGCTTCGTGCAAGGCTATAACGCGCAGATCGCAGTGGATGGGAAAGCCCAGGTGATCGTAGCGGCCGAGGTGACGCAGCAGAGCAACGACAAGCAGCAATTGGTGCCCATGTTGGAGCAGGTGAAGAAGAATGTGGGTGCCCAGCCCCAGGCGGCTAGCGCCGACAACGGCTACTGGAGTGCGCAGCAAGTGGGAGACGCGCGGGTCCAGGGGATCGACTTGCACGTGGCCGCCGGGAAGCAGAAACATGGGGAGCCGAGTAAGGCGGCGGATGGTGAGAAGGCGACGGAGTCAACCGCAGAAACTTCGTTGCTGGAGCAAATGAAGCAAAAGCTGAAAACGGAAGCGGGACGGGAGCTGTACCGGATGCGCAAGGCGATCGTGGAACCGGTGTTCGGGCAGATCAAAGAGTGGCGTGGATTCCGACGCTTCCTGCTGCGCGGATTGCAGAAAGTGCGGGCGGAATGGAAACTGATCTGTCTCACCCACAATTTACTCAAGCTGTTCCGCTCCGGCAGAGCCTTGCAGATGTCCTAAGGAATCAAGAGGGAAAAGCCTTGCATGGGCTGCGAAAAAGGGCCTTGCGGACGTAGGGAGGCAACCAAATCAGGTAACGCCGGTTTCCACTTCCGATTTTGGTGCTGCTCAATGGAGCTCCACCGCAAGGTCAAGCTTGTGCTCACGTATTCCCGACAAACTCCTAGAGAGTCTCATGAATCGCAAGTCTCGGCGACTCGCCATATCGATTGGCGCTTGTACAATGGCGCCGTACAGATTGGTCTTGCGGTGGTGCGCAGGGAGGAGAGAAGCCTTCGTGAAGTCATCACAACGGCTGTCGGCGACAAAAGGTATTCTTTGGAGGTGGTTGCGATGAAGCAGCGGCGCTTTCTCGGATTCTTATTCGGAACGGCCTTGGCCTTCCTAACCGCCGCAGCGTGGGCCCAGCAGCCCACCGCGCTTGGTTCGAGCAGCCCTCAGGGGGTGTCGCCTATAGCCATCAAGGCGGGACGCCTGCTCGATGTGCGCACGGGAGCGATAACCACGAACGCCTTCATCCTCGTGGAGAATGGACGCATCAAGAGTATCGGCATTGCCGCCCCGGAGGGGGTGCCCCTGGTTGACCTCTCTGACGAAACCGTTTTGCCTGGTTTGATCGATTGTCATGAACACATTCTTGGGAATCATTCTGACCGGACGCCACTTGCGAATCTGCGGTTGTCCTCTCCGATGAAAGCGGTATGGGGTGTCCATAATCTCCAGATTTGGCTTCGCGAAGGCTTTACGACGCTGCGCGACGCGGGCGAATTCGACCCTTCCTACGCGCAACTCGCATTGCGCGATGGGGTGAAGGCCGGCCTGATTCAGGGACCGCGCATTGTGTCCGCCGGGAATTTCATCTCCCTAACAGGCGGGCATGGCGATTTCATGGCTCTCGCTCCCGAGTGGGCGCTCACCCGGTCCCCTAACATTGCTGACAATGTGGAAGAAATTGGCACCGCCGTTCGACGGGACATCAAATATGGCGCCGACTGGATCAAGCTGATGGCCAGCGGTGGTGTTTCGGATCCGCTGAGTGACGTGACCGCCCAGGAGCTCAGCGATGAGCAGATGGCAGAAGCTGTGGCCATCGCGCATCGGGCGCATAAGAAAGTCATGGCTCACGCGCACGCTCTGGCTGGTATCCGCGCGGCCGTCCACGCCGGTGTGGATTCCATCGAGCACGGGAGTGTCCTCGATGAGGAAACGGCGGCGCTGATGGCAAAGAGGGGCACGTGGCTCGTCCCGACGTTGTATATTGGGGAACACATGCTCGCGGAGGGTGCGCAGCGAGGGCTCTCACCGTACAGCATCGAAAAGCTAAAGGCGAACATCGCACTGAAGACCGCAACTTTTCCATACGCTCTCAAATTTCACGTGCGGATCGCCTTTGGTGTAGACGACGAACCAGAAGCCAGTCCCAAGGAGTTTGCCGCGATGGTGCGGGCGGGGATGAAGCCCCTCGAGGCCATCCAGGC
>DATDGW010000196.1:0-2209 GCA_036521895.1 Candidatus Sulfotelmatobacter sp.
CGGTGACTACGATAAAGGAAACCGCAGCCGCAGCCATTAGCAGGAAGGCCGGGGAAAGGTCGTATTGGCTTCGCTTGATCGTGTACACGGCGACCATCGGCGTCAGCCCGCCAAGGATTGCCATGCCCGTGTTGTAGCCGAGTGACAGCACAGTGCAGCGGACTCGCTCTGGCACCAGCTCGACCATCGTGGCTGGGATGGTGCCCCAGAAACATGCGCTGAGAACCGCAAATCCGATCTGCCCGAGAAGGATCACGAAGGGCGTATTGTGATGCAGCATCCAGAAAAGCGGCCACGCCATCAAGAACATGCCGCCGGTCGCGATGAGTAAAACAGGCTTCCGGCCACAGCGATCGGACAATGCGCCGACGGGGGCTAATAGCAGCAACAGCACCGCCATTGAGATCGTGTTGATGTCAAGCGCCGTCGATTGCGCGATGTGGTCGATTTGCCGGAGATAAGTCGTTACATAAACAAAGGACATGTAGAAGCCGACCGCGCCGACCGCGCCCAGCCCGACGAGGCGGAGAATTGTGCGCCATTCGGTGCAGGCCTCGCGTATCGGCGAATCAGTTTTGCGCTGCCTACCTTGTGGCGCACTTTCCTCGATCACGTGTCGACGAATGTAAAGGCCGACGACGCCGACCGTGACCCCGATGAGAAACGGGATGCGCCAGCCCCAGCTGTCCACCATCGCCCGGTCCAGCACCGTCGTCACCAGCGCACTGACGGCCGATCCCAGGAGAACGCCGCTGCAGGCGCCAACCTCAGCGAAACTTCCGAAAAACCCGCGATGTCCAGCAGCTGAACGTTCCACAAGAAATATCGCAGAGATCGTATATTCTCCGCCTACCGAAAGTCCTTGAAGCAGCCGCATCAGGACCAACAACACCGAGGCTATCACTCCAATCTGCTGATAGCTGGGAAGTGTGCCGATCAGAAAGGTCGGGATTGCCATCAGCGCGACCGATGCCGTGAGCGCCGCCTTGCGGCCCATTTTGTCACCGATATGGCCGAACAGCAGACTTCCCAAAGGGCGCATCAGAAAACCTGCGGCGAAGACGCCAAACGCCGCAATGAGGGAGGAGACCGCGTCTTGCGCCGGAAAAAAGTGGCGCCCGATGCTGGTTGCAAAATAGCCGTAGACGCTGAAATCGTACCACTCCATCACGTTGCCGGCGATGCCTGCAATGATGGCGCGTCGTTCCCTTAGCGATTTCGAGCGCATCCCCAAGCCCCACACGGCCGTTCCGTCGAGGCCGATGTTCGATGTTACCTCAACGACGCTTGCTCGGATATAGGCCTCGTGCCGGTTAGAATTGTCTTCGGATCACTCGTTCAGAGGCAGAGGCGGGCAAACCAATGAGAGGAAAGATCTTCCGGCGGTTCTTCCCAAGGACTTTATGGGGCTTCGCGGTTGCTGCGGTTCTGATTGCGGCTCCGGTACGATTTGAAGCAATCGCCAACGAGCCATCAAACCCGGGCGCCCAGCAGAAACAAAGCGAGCAGGACCGTTGTAAATTTTTGATGGACAAAGTCAATGCTATTATTTTAAGCCTGGACCCCGAAGGCAAAATCACTTTTGTCAATCATTATGGCGAAGAGTTTTTCGGATATTCCGCCAAAGAGATCATCGGCAAACCGATGCTCGGCACCCTGACACCCGCTAGCGGGTTTAAAGACCGGGATCTGACCAGCTTTCTGGACGGGCTGAAGCGCGACCCGAATCGCTATGCCTTCAGTGTCAATCAGAACATACTGCGCGACGGTCAGAAAGTCTGGATATTCTGGGCCAATAAAGGCATCTACGATGATCAAGGTCAGGTAAATGAAGTCTTGAGGGTAGGTCTCGATATTACGGAGCGAGAACTTCGCCTGGAGGCCGCGACCCGGGAACTCAGGGAAATCAGCACTATGCTGCAAGGCCGGTCCTGGGTTCAGCGGAAAAAGCTCAAGGAGATCACCGCCCGGATCGAAGCGATCAGCGAGGAGCTGGAGCGGCCATGGACGTTGAGCAAATCAGGCGTCTTTGAGAGCGCGGCGCCCCCGGCCCACTAGATCGCTTTAACCCGCATTCCCCGGATGAAGCAGCGATCTTGAGCGGGCCTTCCTCCACTATGGTATAAGATTCAGTATCTTGCAGGGGGTCGACTGGGGCGGCTATGGGGGACCCGACGGGTGAAGCGGGCAGCGGGGCGCTGAGGTTCGA
>DATDGW010000197.1:0-2172 GCA_036521895.1 Candidatus Sulfotelmatobacter sp.
AAGGTGGAATCCGAAGGGCATGAGGAGAAGTACCGGGCCGTAATCGATGGGGACAATCCTCAAGATGAACCGGTCGGCCAAAGGTGGGGCAAGGTCGAGTCTGCACTTCTAAGACGAAGGCGTTCTCATTCACCCACCGCACCAAGGTGTTTGCGGACGGCACGGTACAGAAGAACAGCGCGTGACCTCAGGAGAACTGACAGAGTCCCCGGATGGCATTGGGGTAAGCGGACCTATAAGCGCAAGCGAAATGGCGAGCGACGCTCGGTCAGTAGTCCGACGGCTGAATAGTACCTGAAGCGCGGCGAAAGCCGCGTGACCGAGCGATCGGCGACCAGAGTGGGTCGGGGAAGGCAGCCGGCGAAGATGGTCAGGAAGAGAAAGGAAACCAGATGAGTAAAGATGAGGGAGGATGGAACAGTTCCTTTAGCGAAAAACCCGTACGCTCTCGTCTGAGGAGACTGGCGGATTGGATCAACCTGACGGGTGCCAAGAAGGTCCATTCATTGATCGACAAGGTGTACAAGCGGAAGAACCTGGAGATGGCCTGGGAGAAGGTGAAGGAGAACCGGGGTAGTGGAGGAGTAGATGGGCAGAGTCTGGAGGCTTTCGAAACGCAGCTGGAGCAGCAGTTGGATCGGTTGCAGCGAGAGCTGAAAGAGGACACCTATCAACCTCTGCCGGTGCGACAACACCCGATCCCGAAGAGGGACAAACCCGGCGAGTATCGCATGCTCGGTATACCCGCGATCTATGATCGCGTGTGTCAGCAAGCGCTGCTCAATCGGTTGGAACCCATCTTCGAGCCAGTATTCGACGATGCTAGTTTCGGATATCGGCGAGGGCGGTCGACAAAGGATGCACTACGCAAGATCTGGAAAGAGATTCAAAGCGGGTCGGAGTGGATCGTAGATGCGGACCTCCGAGACTTTTTCGGGTCCGTAGATCACGAAAAACTTCTCACGCTGGTAGCCCAGAGGGTAGCGGATGGCCGAGTGCTGCGCCTCATCAAGGCAATGCTCAAGGCGGGAAGCTACGGAAAGGGGCAGCTCTTTTCATCCGAGCGCGGAACTCCTCAGGGAGGCGTAGTTTCGCCGACGCTCAGTAACATACTTCTGACGCCGTTTGATCGGGAGATGCGGCTGAGAGGGTATCAGCTAACGAGGTATGCCGATGATTGGGTGATTACCTGCAAATCGGCAGCAGAGGCACGAGCCGCAGTGGATGCGGCCCGCCGAATCCTGAAACAACTGGGCGTAGAGTTACATCCGCAGAAGACGCGGATCGTACATGTTCGGTATGGCTTCGAGTTCCTCGGCTACAAAATCAAGCGCGGGTACAAAAAGCTTCATCTGCCCGAGAGCAAGATTCGTAGTCAGGCCCGACAGGATGCGCTGTATGCGTATCCCAAGGAGAAGTCGATTAGTCGTTTCATGGACCAGGTCCGGCAGCGAACCAAGCGGACGATGCCTTTGCAAACCAAGGAGCTGATTGAGGAGCTAAACCCGCTCTTGCGAGGGTGGGGCGAGTATTACAAACGCGCCCATATCCGAAAGCTCTTTCAACGTCTCGACGGCTGGGTCCGGCGGCGCATCTGGTCGCATCGCTATAAGCATTGGCGCAATGCTGGCTGGAAACGGCTGCCTACGGCCCAGCTTTACGGCGAGTACGAGCTTGTTCGTCTGATCGACTTAATTCCTTCTCTTGCATCTCGGCATTGCTGAGTCTTCGTGAAAGCTGCCTACACGAAATGTGTACGGGCAGTTTGGGCGGCGGACGGAGGCCAGCGCGTAAGCGCGCCTCCTCCGACCCGAGAATAGTGCGGTCGAGTTTATTGGAATAAGTTCCGCATAGCTCGTGATCCGCCCTGAATCGGTCGCAAACGTCACTAGGGCCTGCAACCTTCCCAGAACCGGACTCCTGGCCCGTTCCCCCGGGTTCATATCGATTAGCGGCACGTGATGCTTCCGACTGGCGCTAACCACCGTCAAAAAAGGAGTACCCCATGTGAAACTTCCGGCCGGTGACATACGTAGTGATATGTGGGAGTGACATATATGGGCGCGACCCTGGACCAGGAATGGAAGAAGGGCAGCGCTGAGCTACTGATTCTCTCCCTGCTTGAGGATCGGCCTCGCCACGGTTACGACATCGGGAAGCTCATCGAAGGCC
>DATDGW010000198.1:0-2637 GCA_036521895.1 Candidatus Sulfotelmatobacter sp.
GGATGCTCGCCGTTTCGTATCCGTCGGTGTTGCCTTCCGCACATTGGAACAGCGTCGGCGCTCTGATTTCCGACCCCTTTCACGGCTCAATAACCCTGCCTGCATGTCCCCCTGTCAACGCTTCACGTGCAGCCTTGCGACTGCCCGCGCATGACTCGGGGCCAGGTTGGCTCGCTACGCCTTACCTGTACGACTCTTGCATTCGCGAGTTGGGTCGAGGACTGGCGCGATACTCCGAAGGTGCAGCCTAGCAGTTGCTCCCCGTTTCCTCTGGGAGTGCCTCACTAGCCGAACCGTAATCTCGTTTCCAGCCCCCGCCTCATCAAACCCATCGTGCCGATTTCCAGCAATGGGCTTACCTGCTCGCTTCTAGTCGAGGGTTATGAGACCGCTCCGGCAGGAGAGGCTTTCGGCAGTGGGCCTAGTCGATGAAGCCGGTAACCGTTGTAAAGTCCCAGCCTCTCGTAGAGCCACGTCCTACTCCACCTTTGCCAGCCGAATCCTGGACGTTTCCGGGATCGCATCAGGTGTCGCCGAATCTTCTTTTCTACCCAGTCTTTGACGAGCGAGAAACACCGGCTGGAGTGCCCTACAGCAAAGTAGTTCACCCATCCCCGCAAGATCGGGTTGATCAACTCGATCACTCGTTCCACGGGTTGGCTCATAAATCGTCGGAAGATCTCTCGGAGCTTTGCAAATAGCGCCGTACGCTTCTTCAACCTGGGCGTGTACTGCGGTCGCCACACCTGCTTACGACTTAAGATGAGACGATATTCGAAGCCTAGTACTACTGTGTTATAAAATAAGGCACATTTCCTGCAAAAACTAGTAGCGATTGCACCCGTTCTCTCTACACTCTGTCGGCATGAGCGCCACTACTTCGGCGCCAGGCACACAACAGCAACGCTTCGCGGCCTATCTCGATAGCCTGGCGCAAGCCGCAGAGCACGCCGATCGCGTGGAACCGCTGAAATCGTATTGTAAGGGTCTGCTTCTGCCCGGGGAACGCAAGAGCGTCGAACCCATGGCGGCACGGCTGGCTCCGGACAATGTGCGGCAGACGCATCAATCGCTCCATCATTTGGTAGCGGATGCTCCGTGGAGTGACGAAGCTTTGCTCGAGCAGGTGCGCCACTCCGTCCTACCCGCCATGAAGCGCAACGGACCGGTGATAGCTTGGATTGTGGACGACACCGGCTTCCCCAAGAAAGGAACGCACTCCGTCGGAGTGACGCACCAGTACTGCGGACAGTTAGGGAAGCAGGAAAATTGTCGTGTGGCGGTAAGCCTGTCGATGGCCACCGAGCACGCCAGCCTGCCCATCGCGTACCGTTTGTATTTACCGGAGACCTGGGCCCAGGACCAGAAGCGTCGCAAGAAGGCTGGTGTTCCGGAACAGATCTCGTTTACAACCAAGCCGATGATTGCCCTCGGACAGATTCGCCAAGCACTGGCAGATGGAGTTACCGCGGCGCCGGTGTTAGCCGATGCAGCATACGGCGATGAAACTAAGTTTCGGGAACAGCTCAGCCAATGGGGCCTACCGTATGTTGTTGGCGTGCGCGGGCACACGACGGTTTGGCGACCTGGAGAAACGCCACTCCCGGCAAAACCAGGAAGCGGGCTGGGACGCCCACCGAAGTTGTTGCGACGGGATAGAAAACATCAACCGGTTTCTGTCCAACAAGTGGCTCTTTCCTTGCCGGCCAAGGATTGGAGAGCGGTCTCCTGGCGTCAGGGGACGAAGCAGAAATTGCGCTCCCGTTTTGCGGCACTGCGAGTGCGACCTGCTCATCGGGACTATTGGCGAAGCGAACCTCGTGACGAAGAATGGTTGTTGATCGAATGGCCGGAGCGGGAGAGCGAACCGACCAAGTACTGGTTTTCTACTCTCCCGGCCCGTACCACACTGAGAGAGTTGGTGAAACGAGCGAAACACCGTTGGATTATCGAACGCGACTACCAAGAACTGAAGCAAGAGTTGGGACTGGGACATTACGAAGGTCGGGGCTGGCGAGGTTTTCATCATCACGCCACGTTATGCATCGCCGCTTATGGCTTCCTCGTCGCGGAAAGAAGTCGTTTTTCCCCCTCCGCAGGCGCCGGTCGACTGGACTTACGCGCCACGAAACTTCCGCCCGAGTTCCACCCTCGCGGCTCGCCGCGTGCGTGTTGAACGTCACAATCCTCATTCCATCGCGACCCTACGAATTCAGATTGCCAGACATCTTATCGAGCAACTCCCCTCCTGCCCGTTTTGTTACCGCAGGCGCTGCTGATTGTTTATAACACAGTAGTACTAGGCTTCAAAGTCATCACCGATCAGCCTAATACCGAAACCCAGCGCTGGATTGAGCTTTCCATTCCCGGCTCGCAAACAGGCCTCGCACTCTTCACCACCGAAGGCCACGAAGACCGCATCGGCCAATTCCAATCCATCGCTTTCTGGTGCGACGACCTCTTCGCTACCGCCAAAATCCTCAAGTCCAAAGGCGTCCAATTCACCAGCGAACCCAAGAAAGAAGAATGGGGATCAAGCAGCGTCTTCAAAGACCCCGACGGCAACCAATTCGCCCTTTCCAGCAAATAACCAAGCCCCGTCCCGGGCTCAAGAGCGGAGAGCACCCCCGTGCATCT
>DATDGW010000199.1:0-6561 GCA_036521895.1 Candidatus Sulfotelmatobacter sp.
CGTCGAGGTCTCCACCCAAGCCGGAAAGAACCATGCCAGCGTCGGCGTCCGGGCCGAAGAGGAGAGTGCGGGTGTTGGTGTTGGATCGGGAGACCTTGTATTTGTCGACCTGGAGACGGTTTAGAGCGTCCTTCCCAGATCTGGCATCCGCGAGCTTGTTGGGGATGAACTTCCACGGCTCGGAGGATGCGGCTGTTGCTGGCTGGCTCGCAGAAGCCTGCTCTGAAACTGCCCGGGTATCAGTTTTGGTCTGAGCAAATACCAGCGTAGAACACACCACCAGCGCGACAGCAAAAAGGCGGATGAGAGTCATGGGAACCCTCCTAAGCGGAATTATAGCTCGGAATCGCAGGACGATCACAGTGGCACAACTCATCACTGTCGCCGGCACCTACTACTACGTTTCCATTCCGTTTGTGGTGTTCCTTTGGTCCTCGCGGTAACTGCTGCGAAAGTGTACGGATTCCTGGCTCTGGGACATATTCCGTTCAAGCTCGTGGCTATTCTCGTGATTGGATCGATGGTCACGGTCTACAAGATGATCCGCTCGCTTTTTGTGCGAGTGAGTTCCGAAGAGCCCGGCCGCAGCATGAGTCCGGACGAGGCTCCAGGCCTTTGGAACCTAACCCGGGAGGTCGCCGAAAAGCTCGAAACTCGACCCCTTGATGCTATTCGCGTTGTTCCCGGCACCGAGATGGCAGTCTACGAACGCGGAAGCTACCGTGACCGCCGCAAGGGGCGGGGCCAACGTACCCTCATCATGGGGCTCGGACTGCTTCCGGGATTCGATCAGAATCCATTTCGCGCTGTGCTGGCCCACGAGTATGGACACCTCTCTCTTCGGGACACCGCAGAAGGCGACGTGGCACTGCGCGTCAACCAGGACCTGATGAAGTTTGCTTACGCCATGGCGCACTCGGGGCAAGCGGTTTGGTGGAACATCGCGGTTCAGTTCCTGCGCCTGTATCACTTCCGATTCCGGCGCATCAGCCATGGAGCGACGCGGTTGCAGGCGGTTCTCGCCGACCGTGCGTCTGCTCGCCTCGATGGTGCGACGCCAGATCGAATTCCCGCATCTTGCGAATACAGAAATTCAGGCAGCCGTAACAGCCAACCGCGGGCTGCGCAACCTCTACACTCTCGAAGTGCCCTCCGATAAAGCGCTCGAAGAGAAGGTCGATAGCGCCATCAATCGCCAGACTTCTGAGGACGACACACATCCCAGTCCGACGGACCGATTTCGACTCGTGAATCGGATCGCGAGCCCAGCCCAATCGGGCCCTTCAGGCCCGATGTGGGATCTCTTCGCGGACCGCGACGCGATCACAAAGGAAATGAGCCAGCAGATCGAGAGCAGGGTAAAGGGGTACGGTTAATTCAGATTTTCGAAAATTCCCGCTGCGCCCATGCCTCCGCCGACGCACATGGTGACTATGCCGTAGCGGGCGTTGCGGCGTTTCAGTTCGCGGATTATGGTGGCGGTCAGCTTGGCTCCGGTGCATCCCAAGGGATGGCCTAGCGCGATCGCGCCGCCGTTGGGATTCACTTTCTCCGGGTCGAGTCCGGCTTCCTTGATCACTGCCAGCGACTGGGCGGCGAAGGCTTCGTTCAACTCGATCACGTCGATGTCGGAGAGCTTCAGGCCTGCCATCTTCAACGCCTTCGGAATTGCGAAGACCGGACCGAGTCCCATTTCTTCCGGCTTGTATCCGGCAGTTGCGAATGAGACGTAACGGGCCAGCGGCTTGATGCCCAGTGTCTTCGCGCGCTCGGCGGACATTACGACGGCGGCGGCTGCACCGTCGGACATTTGCGACGAGTTTCCAGCGGTGACCGTACCTTTCAAGTGGAACGCGGGCTTGAGCGCGAGCAGGGCTTCGAGCGACGTGTCGCCGCGCGGGCCTTCGTCTACTTCGAAGACGATCTCCCGACGTTTGGGCCTCGAGCCGTTTGGCGTGCTGAAGATCACTGGAACTGGCACAACTTCATTGGCGAACTTTCCGGCTTGAATCGCGGCCAGCGCTTTCTGGTGGCTGCGGAGCGAGAACTCGTCGGCGGCTTCGCGCGTGATGCCCTCGCGCTGGGCGACGCGCTCGGCGGTGAGTCCCATGGAAAGATATGCGTCGGGATAGTGATCGACGAGCCATGGATTGGGCGCGATCTTGTGACCGCCCATTGGGATCATCGACATGGACTCGGTCCCTCCGGCGACGATTGCTTCCGCACCGCCGCTCATGATGCGTTCAGCGGCCATGGCGATCGACTGCAGGCCTGAGGAGCAGAAGCGGTTGATGGTGAGCGCGGAAACTTCCACGGGCAAGCCCGCGCGGAGCGAGGCGATGCGGGCGACGTTCATCCCTTGCTCGGCCTCGGGCATGGCGCAGCCGAGGATGATGTCTTCAATCTCTTTGGGATCGAGTTGCGGCACGCGTTCGAGCGCGCCTTTGATGGCGATGGCGGCGAGTTCATCGGGACGAGTGGCGCGGAGCGTGCCTTTGTAGGCGCGTCCGACGGGCGTGCGGACTGACGATGCAATGATGACTTCACGCATATGATTTCTCCGTTTTCGGCAGGCTGTTATTAGATGCTTGCCATTCGGTGCCGGTGCAACACGCCGCTCCCGGCAACAGCTGTCACTTCGCCGGCGCGAAGAAGTAATAATCGGCCGTATAACTGCTTTTGGTTTCTGCGTCCTTGTGCGACTCATCGCAGGCGTCGTCCTTGCCAGGTTTTCCGCCATGCGTGTGGACGCGTTGAATGGTGGTCACGTTGGTTAGCGATCCAGACTTACCTGCGTGGCTCACGACGTTGACCAACAGCCACGCGATGGAGTCGGAATTGAGCGAGTCGACGTGCGCAGCGGCTTTGCCGGAGACTTCGCTGCCATCTTTCATTTTCCAGGTCGGGAGTTTGGTGGTGGGATCGGCGAGGTGCTGGCCGATGACTTTGTCTTTGCGGTCACGCAGTTCGGCTTCGGGACCTTTCAGCGTCCAGGCGAACTTGCCGTCTGCGCCTGCTTGACAGGTGTAGATTTGCGATCCCCTGGCGGTGACGAAGAACTGGACGGCTTCGCCGGCGGGAACGGCAATGGCATCGGGAACATCGGGAGCCGATTCCTGCGCGGAAGGTTCGTTCTGATTCGATTGGGCGTTGGCGAGTGGGGGAGAGGGAATCAGGACGGTCAGAGTGAGAACCGCGGCAGCCGCGAGCAGAGGTCTGCGCATGAGGCGATTGTAGCTCAGGAAAATGTGACGGAGCGCGCTGGCGGGGAGAGTCTCATTTTGGGATGGCGTTAACGGTTTGGCAGCACCCCATCCCCCTCCCCCCTCGGTCCATTGGAATCATTGAGTTAGGGGGGACTCGAAAAAATCTAAGGCTGCAATAACTTAGTCGCAAAATCTTGAGCCGCTAGGAGTTAGGGGCCGAGTTGGATGCCAAAGAGCGATCGTGGTATGCAAATAGAATTAGCTGGCAGCGGATGCACTATCCGGCAAATCCAGGGCTGGTTCTCCGAGCGTATCTTGGGGATCTGGCCGTATCGACGGCCGCGGCTCATCTGGGGTCACGCGTGTCACTCTGTCGCGTGTACTCAACGGCAAGGCGGGAATCTCCGCAGCAATGGCGATCCGGTTGGCGGCGGCGCTCGGTACGACGCCAGAACTGTGGATGAATATGGAGTCGCAGTATGATCTCGGGCGCGCCAAGCGAGCACGGCAACCTGCGGTGCGGAGGTTTGCGCATACTGCTGCAAGCTGAAGGTACTACTGGATTGTTTCGCGCGAAACGCCGGAGGCGCCGAGCAGCTTCGCATTGAGGGAGATTAGGATGGGGCACCCTTTTGGTTCCTCGGTGTCTTTGCCGTCTTTAGTTCCTCAGCGTCTTTCCGGTCTTCAGCGTGAACTGAATTCTCTCTTGTGTTTTCTTCTCACCGCAGAGCGACTTGAAGCCTTCGCGCTCCAGGTCGAGGATGTATTGCTCGCTCACGGGAGTGCCAGGGGTGACGTTGCCGCCGCAGAGGACTTCGGCGATCTTTCCGCCCAGCTTCACTTCGTAGTCGGTGATGAAGTCGCCCTGGCGCATGAGGTGGACGCCCATCTTGAGCGCTGCGAGGAGACTTTCGCCGGGAGCGGGAATGTCGGTGCGGGGGACTGGGCGCTCGTATCCGGCGCGGGCTAGTTCCAGGGCGCGAGCTTTGGCGTCGGACAGAACGCGCTCGCGGTTCATGGTGATGCGGTCGCTGTCGGAGATGAATCCCAGGCCGCGGGCTTCCTGCGCCGAGGTGGCGACCTTGGCGGTGGCGATGGTTTCGAAGGCTTTCTTCATGGCCTCCATCATTTCGACGGAGCCGGCTAGGGCTTCGCCGGAGACTTTTCCGCGTGATGCGGCTGCGCTGTCGACGGTGCGCAGCAGCATTTCTTTGCAGCCTCCGCCCCCGGGGAGCAGGCCAACGCCGACCTCGACTAACCCGGCATAAAGCTCGGCGTGGGGCTGGCGCGCGGCGGAGTGCAGTGAAATTTCGGTGCCGCCGCCGAGACACAGGCCGAACGGCGCTGCTACCACGGGCTTGGGGGAGAACTTGATGGCTTGAGTCATTCCTTGGAACTGGCGGATGGCGAGGTCGACTTCGTCCCACTCTTCTTCCTGCACGCTCATCAGCAGAAGCATGAGGTTGGCGCCGACCGAAAAATTCGTGGCGTCGTTGGTGATCACAAAGGCGTCGAAGGCCTCGCCGGGGCCGCCGGGCTTCAGAGATTGGATGATCAGGCTGATGATGTCGGCGCCCAGCGAGTTCATTTTGCTGTGGAACTCGATGCCGGCTACGCCGTCGCCGAGATCGATGAGTGAAGCGCCGGAATTTTTCTTGATCACGCCGTTGGATTTCTTGGCGACCGTCGTGGACCACACCCCAGCGGGGACTTTTACGGCCTCCCAGCTTTCGGTCCCGAGTTCCCAGAACTTGCGTCCCGATGAGGACTGCGGATCGTCGGTGTACCAGGATTTTTGTCCGGTGGCGAGCAGGCGCTCGACGTTCGGGGCGACGGGCTTGCCTTCTTTTTTCATGCGGGCCACGGTGGCTTCGACGCCGGCGGCGTCCCAAAGTTCGAAGGGGCCGAGTTCCCAGTTGAAGCCGAGGCGCATGGCGCGGTCGATTTCGACGATGGAGTTTGAGATTTCGGGGATGCGGTTGGCGGAGTAGGTCCAGAGGTCGGTGAGAGCGGACCAGAGGAAGGCGCCGGCTTTGTCGCCTTTTTGCGGGCCGGTGCCGTCGAGGCCAAGCAGGGTGCGCAGGCGCGGGCCGGTGTCGTCGATGTTTTTCGCCATCTCAAGCGCGGGGAACTTCGGCTTCTGGCGGGGACGGTATTCCAGCGTTTTCCAATCAAGGGCCAGGCGTTCTTCCTCTTTGCCGAGGCCGCCCTTCGCTTTTTGATAGAAGCCGCCTTTGGTTTTGTCGCCCAGCCATTTTTTCTGCAGCATCAGATCGAAGAATTCGGGCAGGCGGAGATCGCCGCGCTCGTCGTGGACGTTGGTGGTCATGTTGCCGACGACGTGGCCGAGGATGTCGAGTCCGACTAGATCGATGGTGCGGAAGGTGGCGGACTTGGGCCATCCCACGGCCTGTCCGGTGAGAGCGTCGACTTCTTCGATGGTGAGGCCCATCTCCTGCATGAGCCGCATGACGTTCAACACGGAAAAGGTGCCGATGCGGTTGCCGATGAAGTTGGGAGTGTCTTTGGCGATGACGACGCCTTTGCCGAGGCGGACGTCGCAGAAGTGAGCGATGGCGTCGATGAGAGCGCGGTCGGTGTCCGGTGTGGGGATGAGTTCGAGCAGGCGCATGTAGCGCGGCGGATTGAAGAAGTGCGTGCCGAACCAGGAGCGGCGGAAGTCGTCGGAGAATCCTTCGGCGATTTTGCCGACGGGCAGGCCGCTGGTGTTCGTGGTGACGATGGTGCCGGGTTTGCGGATGGCTTCTACTTTCTTGAGCAGGGCGCGTTTGAGGTCGAGATTCTCGACGACGGCTTCGATGATCCAGTCGACGTCGGCGAGTTTCTTGAGGTCGTCTTCGAAGTTGCCGACGGTGACGAATTTGGCGAGCGACGGTTCCATGAAAGCTGCGGGCCTGGACTTTTTGGCGGCGTCGAGACCGGCGGCGGCGATTTTGTTGCGGGCGGGGCCGTCGGCGTCGGGAGGGACGATGTCGAAGAGGTAGCTGGGAACGCCGGCATTGGCGAAATGCGCGGCGATGCGGGCGCCCATGGTTCCGGCGCCGAGGACGGCGACTTTATGGATGCGCTTCATCATTAGGCCTCGGGATGAAAGTCATTAGCCACCCTTCGATTGCGCTCAGGGTGGGCTACGAGCACACACGGAGGACTTCGATTGCGTTGTGAACTGGTTATGGTAATCGCATCGAGGGGGATTTATCTAGGGCTGGGATCACAGGGTCCGCGCTTTCTGTTTGAGTGGACCACCGGGCTCCGCGCGAGATCCCTCCCCCCGCCGGAAGAACGGCTCCGGTCGCAATGACGCCCTCTCTGAAGAATGCTCCGTTCAATATGA
>DATDGW010000200.1:0-2714 GCA_036521895.1 Candidatus Sulfotelmatobacter sp.
TTGTATTTGTGATGAAGGGCGGCGTCGTTTACAAGAACTCCGCGCGCGGCGCTATTCCCGTGTATGCAGGTGTCCAGCCTTGATTTGTATCTGGACGTGCTGTCAGTCATCTTTATCACAGTAAGTTTGGGCTTAGTGTGAAGCGGTTGGTTGATTACCTTTGCACTCGTCAACCGCGTTGCTCGTCCTGTAATCGCGGGTGCCTCGTGCGGTGCCGCCTCGACCGTAAGCGTCACGCTAACCACAGACTAGGCAGCGAGCAAGTTCTGTGTTGAAGTGAACTGCATGACAGATGAACCAGGTGTGGTAGGAAAAAAGCGGCGCACTGCTGCCGAGATTGAGCCGATAGTGCGCGAGTATAAAAGCAGTGGTCTGAACCGTAGCCAGTTTTGCCGGCAGCAAGGTCTGACGCTGGGAGTGTTGAATCGTTATTTGCGGCTGCTAGCAACATCGGGGAGTGGTGGGAGCGGTGATGGGCTGGTCGCGGTGGAGTTGACGGACCAGAAGGTAGGCGGGGAGCGGGCCGCGAGCTCCGGTTTGGCGGTGGTTTTGGCGAGGGGTCGCAGGATCGCAGTGAGCGCAGGCTTCGATGCCACTACGCTGCAGCGACTGGTACAGGCATTGGAGACGGTGTAGGTGTTTGGTTTCGGGCCAGCGATGCGGATCTATGTGGCGGTGGGCGCGACCGACATGCGGAAGGGATTTGAGGGCCTGTATGGGCTGGTGCGCGACCGATTGCAATGCGCGCCGCTCAGCGGCCACGTATTTCTATTTTGCAACGCGCAGCGGAATCGGCTGAAGCTGTTGCTTTGGGACGGTAGCGGGCTGTGGGTATGTGCGAAGAAATTAAGCAAGGGAAGATTCCGCTGGCCGGAGCCGGCGGCGGGAGAAGTGAAAGTGGTACTGAGTCATGAAGAACTGGCGATGTTGTTGGGTGGGATTGATCTTAGTCAGACGCGACAACGGCCGTGGTACAGAAGTCAGATCGACAGCAACGAAGTTGATTCTGACCGCATAAATACTGCATAAAGTGATTGTATTCCACAGCTGACCTCTGTTACTAAGTAGCTGATCGTGAGTGCTACTTCCCAACCTTCTGCCCCTCGACCGGCGACCCTTTCCGAGGCCGAGAAAATCATCGAGCAACTGCAACGGAACAGCGAGCAATTGCAACAGAAGCTGCAATTCAGCGAGTTAAGAGTTCTGGTTTTGGAAGAGCAGTTACGGCAGCGACGCATCGAGAAATATGGAGTGGGCAGCGAGAAGTTGTCGAACTTGCAGTTGGAGTTGTTGGAGCAGGAGCCCGGGGTTAGCCGAGCGGAAATGCAAGCCGAGAGTGAACGCCCGGTGATCGAGGGCGACATCCTGGAGGTGGCGGGGTATCGGCGCAGCGGCGCACGCATCCAGGCCGGCAAACGTTGCCGCCAGAGCTGCCCCGCGTGGAGAAGGTGATCGGGTGCCCGGCCGAACAATGTGTGTGCGGCCAGTGCGGTAACCCGACCAGGGTGATCGGTTACGAAGAAAGCGAGCAGCTAGAGGTCGAGCCGGCGAAATACTATGTGCTGGTGACCAAACGGGAAAAGCGTGCCTGTACCGACTGTAAGGGATCGAAGATCGTAGCGGCGCCAGCCCCGACGCGAATTATCGAGAAGAGTTTGGCGAGTGATCGGGTGGTGATCGACACGGTGATTCGCAAATATTGCGATTACCTTCCGTTGTACCGGCAGAGCGTGATTCTGGACCGGGAGGCGGGAGTGGAGATCAGCCGAGCGACGCTGGACGGTTGGGTGCTGCAGGTCGGAGAAATGTTACGGCCCCTGGTCCGGGTCATGGGGCGGGAGTTGGTGCAAGGGAGTTATCTGCAAGCCGATGAGACTCCGGTGGGTGTGCAGATGCACGATGGTCGGGGTAAAAATCACAAGGCGTATCTGTGGCAGTACGGACGACCGAGAGGAGCGACGGTGTTCGACTTCCAGTTGGGGAGAGATCGTGCTGGTCCCAAACAGTTTCTGGAAAACTTTCATGGCATTCTGCAGACCGATGCCTACCAGGCCTATAACAAGGTCGGGGGGACGGGCATGGTGCATGCGGCATGCTGGACGCATGCGCGGCGCGGTTTTGCCAATGTGGTCAAGCTGAATCCCGGCGATCCGGTGGCGAGCCCGATCGTGGTCAAGATCAATGAGTTGTTTGCGGTGGACGGCGAGGCCCGCGAGCAGGGGCTCAGCGTGGAGGCGCGGCATCGGCTACGGCAACAGAAAGCTCCTGCGCTATTGGAGAAAATCAAAGCCGACATTGAAGCGGCAAAACCCGGAGCGCTGCCTGGGGGAGCGCTGGTGGGCTCCTGCGAATATGCTCTGGGAATCTGGCAGAGGCTGACTTGCTTCCTGGAGTACCCAGAGTTGGAACTGAGCACCAATCTGGCAGAGAACTCGATGCGCCCGATCGTTTTGGGCAGAAAGAACTGGATCCATATCGGAAGTCCGCAAGCGGGACCGAAGGTAACCGCCATCATGTCGGTGATCGAAACCTGCCGGCGGATAAAAATCTCAGCGCGAGACTATCTGTCAGCCGTGCTCCCCGGCTTGGCCAATACTCGTGTGCAGTGCTTGCCTGCGCTCACCCCAACGGCCTGGGCTTCCCAGCGTCAGTAATCCGCAAATGCGGGGTTCGTCAACTCGTCAACTCTGTGCTCGCTCCGACGCTTACAAAGC
>DATDGW010000201.1:0-4971 GCA_036521895.1 Candidatus Sulfotelmatobacter sp.
GCCATCCTTCTGGCTTGCTAGGCAGACCCGGCTTTTCGAGCGGGGTGAAGTACCCCGCAATGAAATCTCCTTGTGACATGTTTATCTCCTTATTCGTGTTTCATCTCGCTGTTCCATGATGGCCCGGTCGCGGCGGGAAGAACGGCGGCTTCGGCGGCGGCACCTCGGGCTCTTCCGGCTCCGGCGGCACCTCGGGCTCCGGCGGCACCGCAGCATCTGACATCGTCACCTGCACGGTGTTGACCTGGATGAGCACCTCGGTGCCCGCAGGCGGCATCGGGGTCGCCAACCTGACCGTGCAATTGATGAAGTTCAGGTCGTCGGAAACCCTGGTCACCTGCCCTATGAGCGTAACCGTGTCGCCTACCGTGACCGGCCTTCCAAATTTGTCGTTGGGCATTAGTACTTCACGACCGCGCCGCCGTTCATCGGGCTGCGGATCGGCGCGCTGCTCTTGGCGATGCCGGGCCTGGTCGTGTTCGCCGCAACCGATGGGCTCAGCTTCATTTTGTTCTCGCCGACCACCAGGTTCGAGCACATGGGGCTCCGCATAGGTCCGATCTTTCCGGACGTTGCGGCACCCTTCGATGAGTTGATGTTCTTAGCCATTTTCTCCCTCTTCTTCGGTTTCTCCGGTTTCTTCCTCGTCCTCTTCCTCGTCTTCCTTTTCAACCTCCGGCCCCTGCTCTATGGTCACAGCAGCCGCGGCGACGGCCGGAGGGGCCGGAAGGTAAGGCGTGGTGTTCTGATGATGCTGCCACAGCAATACGGACTGCAACATTGGACTAGTAGCCATTTAATAACCTCTCGGCAAAATGCTAGTGACGTCGTGACTTTGAAGGAATTGTCCGCCGAGCGGGAACATAAAGCCCTGGCCCTGCCGGAACGGAATCAGCGGAAATTGCTCATCGTCCTGCTTGTAACACTCGATCCGGCTCTGCGCGTACTCCGCCATTTGAGCCTGCCGGTACGCCACCCAGTTGGTCTGCTGCAGCTCGGGAAAGGTGTTGACGTTCGCCAGCGCCCAGTCGCTCGCCAAGCACTTCGCCTGGAACATCATCAGATCCGGCAGCTCGTAGGACACCTGCGGCAAGTCTTGCGTCGGCGACAGGCCCGGCCACTGGCTGTAGTAAGTCGCGCTGTAAGTCGTAAACCGCACCGGGTTGGGATACAACTCCACGACCGGCTGGCCCAGCTGATTGGTCATGTAGTTGGCGACGATATAAGCGTCGCCCTGGCCGCCGCGCTGCGGATCGATGGCATCCAGCTGCGTCTGGCTCCAGTAGAGATTCGGCCCGAAAATCGCGTAGCCGGAAAACTTGTTGGTAATCACTTCGTAGCGCACGAAGCGCAGGTCTGACTGCAACGCCGCGAATGGCGGCGAGGCCGGAGGCGCGTAGTAACATTTCAGGACCTGATAGGTCGACTGGGCGACCGTGTGCTCACCGTATGGCTTATCAATGGTGAGCGTCGAGACCCCGTCCCACGCGACGATATTGTAATTCGGCCCGGTCGGCGTACTTATGTTATTTAGCGAGCCTACCCGCAGCTGCCGTCCCACGCCCAGTACGGTAGAGGCCAACGGAGGATTCGCCGCCGCCACGGTGTTGAACGCCGCCGCGGCCGCCGCATCCGCGGTCACCTGGTTCGACCCGAAGGTTGCCGAGACCGAGCCGCCCACGATTGCATCCGGGCAGAACAGCTGTGCGTCTGTGACGAACTGGAAGCTCCAACGGCGGCCATCGCGCACACGCCTCCAGGCGCGCTGAAGCACCTGTTGCGCGTGCAGCGCGGACATGCGCGGAACGGTCCCCACGAGTTCCGCTACGTAGTCCGCATAGGCCATATCATTATCGTTTCACACGACCGCGCCGCTTGCGTCCCTTACCGCCCCCTTTGCCGCGATTGGCGTCTCCGTAAAACTCCGCCGACGAGGTCGGCAGGATGGAAGTTGCTCGTCCTTTTGCTTTTTTCGCCATAATCAATGTCCGATCACCAGCAAGCGCACCGTCAGGGTGCTCAGATTTTGTCCCTGAGTGGCTTCGGTAAGGTTTAAATTTACCCACTGCAGGAGCACGGCAGACGTGGGGCTTCCCACCGCAAATTGAGCGGGGATGACGTTGACGCTGTATCCCAGCGGGGTGCCGGAAGCGCCCGTCGCTTGAGCCCAATCAATCGATTCGACACCGCAATCGCCCGCCGTGATCTGTTGCCCGCCAATGGGACCAGGCGCGATCTGCACATAACTGGCTGGCCCGGTGACATCGACCACAGACCATGGCTGGTCCCCAGGCATCTTCGGGTAGGAAAAATTCGACATTATAGCGGCGGCCATATAACTCCTTTCCTATTGCCCTATAGCCAACAGACGCACGCGCAAAGTGCTCAGATTTGAGCCTTGGGGAACTTCACCACTCGTGGTCATCCACTGCAAAATCAAACCAGACGCCGGGCTCCCCTTATTAAATCCAGCGAGAGAGACGATGACGCGGAGCATAGTGCTGACACCAACACCCATCACCATGGCCCAATCGATGGACTCAAGTCCGCACTGAGCTGCGGTGACGCGCTGCCCTCCGTTGGCGTTGATAATCGAGTCATAAGACGCCGATCCCTGAATATCCACCACGGACCATGGCTGATCTCCGGGCGGCTTGGGGTACAGGAACCCCGTCATTACAGTGGTAGCCATAGCTCAGTAGTTATACAGCGCTTGAAACCGTACCGGATTGATCTGGTTCGCCACCGGAATGGACAGCGACGCGAAACCGATAAAATTCTGATCGATGATCGGGGCCGCGACGACGGTGGCCGAAGCGCCGCTGCGCGTAACGATGGAACCTATCGCGCCTGCGGTCACGGCTGCGAACTGTATCATCGCGATCCCGGCGACCTGGATGAAATCCCAGTTGCCCCGCGCCGTCGCGTTAATCGCCACACCCGCGACTCCGTTCGCGACAGCGGCGGCGCTGATGTCCGGAGTGACGATGTAGTTCAGCGGATCGAGCCAGAAAACCAGCTGGGCGCGAATGGCGGCGACGGTCGAATTCGGCGAGAACCGGACATACTGGTGGACACCGCCGTAGAGCGGGCCGACAGAAGGGTCCGCGAACGCCCCGGCAAAGGGGTTGGTGATGGTCGTCTTGCCGCCCTCGAAGCCGCTGTAGGGCTGCACGATGGAGCCGGACACCTGGGCTGTCGAGACCAGCGCGCCGGGCGTGGGGTCGCCTTGCCGCCCGAACTGGTTCAAATAAGTAGTCGTGATGCGCGGTGACTGATTCTCTCCTATAGACGCGGTTCCACCAATAGGCATATTTATTTCCTCCTCAGGAATTCACGCCATAAATTTGTGTGTTGCTCCACGGCGCAACACATTCTAAATTGACCGCTGCCTTCAATTGACTCGCCACGCGAGTGTTGTCGGGAGCACGGATGAAGTCAGTCGGATTAAAACCAAACTCACTGTCATTGCTGACCCGGAATTTCCAGCGACTCGTGTTGAAGAAAACGCCTACTTCGCCCACCTGCAGCGTAGTGATCCCAGCACCCGGAAAGTTGTTCGCGGGCGGTGCCGGAGGGCCGGGTGCCGTGTAGGGAATGGTTCCGGTGAGGTTGTTTCCCAGGCCCCCGTTGGCCGGATCGGAATAGGGGAACCCCAGCGCGGACGGGAAGTAGTCGTCCATCATGACAACCGAATTTTTAAATCGAAACCCCACGGCTCCAAAATATGGATCTTTGACAGAAGCGCTATCTTGCCCAAATCTCTGCTGAGGTTGAATCCGGTTCTCGACAAACGAGACGAAAGGCTTATTGGAACAAAATAGGTCTGGTTCGTCGGTTCCCCGTTTCGCCAGGTTATACGCAGCGTTAAAAACCGGATAGGTAATTGTTCCAGCGGTTCCATCGGCTTTCCCCGCCCAGTAGACGTTGCCGTTTAGCGCTTTGCGTACGTTGCCATTCCTAAGCGCTGTGCCGTAAGTGCCGTAAACATTGCCGTCCCAACTAGGCACGAAGCCGTCGTTGACCGCCTCCACCCAGCCGTTGATGTTGATCGTGCGCGGCGCGATCTGGCCGTTCTGCTGGATGTCGAGCGCCATGACTGCACTGATGGTCTGGTAGGCGTTCGCCATGTCGGTCTCAAGCAAGCTGAACACCGCCAGGTCGCCGGTGTTCAGCACGCTGATGTCTTCCAGGTACTCGATAATCATGCAGACGTAGTACCTGGGATCGAACACCGTGCTGCCTAGTGTCTGCGGTTTCGTCAAGTTAAAACCGCCGATGCCTTTGGCGTAAGCGCCTGCGTTGAGCGGATTGTAGAGGAAGACGTTTCTCGTGAACGCCCCGCCCGTAAACGGCACGAGGCACTTCGCGCGAAGGTGCGCCTGCAGGACGCTTGCCAGGAAAAAATTGTCTTCAATTGCCGCGTCATTTATTTCCGGCAACGTAGTCGTATTGATTTCATCGAGAAGTGGATCTGCCATAATTTACGTCCTTATGCCACCCTTGTCGGCTTAGGCGCTCCCATGGGAATGCCTGCTCCGCGTCGTTCCAGCCATGTCTTAGTCGCCCGCTCCGCGCCCGAGAGCGACTGCCGGTCGGCAGCGCTGGGCACCTCACGCAGTTTGGGAGCCGCTTGCGGCTCCATTTCCTCGTGCACTTTGAATTTGTGGTCGAAGATCTGCGAGGTTCTGAGACCAGCCTGCGGCTGCATGCCGGGCCGGATGCCCTGCATGGCCGCTTCGCTGATCTTCACCGCCTGCTCCGAATCCCATCTCTCGCGCAGTGTTTTCTCCAGCTGGTCGTCGTGATACTTCTGGCGCATCGCGGGCGCATCGTACTTTTCTTCCCATAGCGACTTGAGAGAGATGGGCTTGCCAGCGCGCCCGCGCTTGTCGGCTTCGCTAAGCAGCTCCTGCGCCTCTTTCGCCGATAACCGCTTGCCGGTCAGCTCGCGGTGCTCGTCGCGAATAT
>DATDGW010000202.1:0-1599 GCA_036521895.1 Candidatus Sulfotelmatobacter sp.
GCTTCCTTGTGCACGTCCATTCCGATATATTTAACGTCACGACTCATGTGAGTTGCCTCCTTGGGGGGAAGCTCATTCGCCTCAACGTCTACCTTTCCCCCAAGGCAAAAATGCCATTGTTCAGCTCCACCCTCTTAGAAACCGACGTTAACCATCCTGAGTCCCGAGGGCCACAACGGAGCGGAGGTGGCGCCACAACCGGCCTCGACCTCTCGAAGCAGGGCGCTCTTTCATAATGCATTGACCGTGATTGAGGGGACGGGGCAGAGTAATTGATTAGTAGACGTTTTGGGAACTGAACCGTCGGCTGCATTCGATTTAATCCTAGAGTCTTGCGCCAGAAACGACGGATGCAGTCAAGCCATAATGGTACGTGCCTTCGCTGTCGGCACGGGCGAGGTGGGTCCACCAGAGGTCAGCTTCATCCTTAGAAAGCGTGCCTGCGGAAACCATGTGAACGACGTGGCCGCCGAGCAGGAGTTGCAGAAAATCGTAACTCACCAAGATGGTGCGAAAAGACACGGCGATGTCCGCCATGCCGACTTGGCGAAACAGGCGTGGCAGCCTGCGTCCGATCCAGCCGTTTCTCATGCTGTCGCAAAAAGAGAGCGCGATTGTGCGCGTAGTTGCCTTGTATGGCGAGTCGCAAAACTGGCTTTCCCAGTCGAAATCGACGACCGCCATCCTACCGCCGCGCCGGAGCACGCGAGCCATCTCTGACAGGGCTTTTTCAGCATCAGGAACGTGCATCAGCATGCGTTCGGTCCGAACCGCGTCAAACGTCTCATCGGGAAAACGCAGGTTCTGTGCATCGCCGACCTCGAAGCTTACAGACAGGTTTCGACCAGCGGCACGGCGGATAGCCTCGGCTACGAGGTATTCGCTGAAATCTACGCCGGTGATGTGCCCCGAAGAACCGACTCTCTCGGCGAGATCGAAAGCATCAGTTCCGAGGCCGGAGCCAATGTCTAGAGCTCTCATCCCCGCCTCAATATGCAGAGCAGCGAGAATGATCGATTTCCATTCCACGATTCCTGGAATTGCGTTGGCCTCGTCGAGGAAGCGGAGAAAGAAACCGGGGTCGGATGTGTGGTCGACCGTCGTAAAGTGCGTCACATCCAGGTTGGGCATGGTCCGCAAGTGTACACGATTCGGACACTGGTGGAAGTTTAGAATCAAATGTCGCTATCCGTTATCACAAGCTTGCGCCTTCCATTCGCCTTTTTGCGGGATGATGCATTATGAAAGAGCGCCCTGCTTCAGAAGGTTTAAGCAGATGGTGAGGCGCCGCCTCCGCTGCGCTGCGCTGTGCAGGGCTTCGCTCCGCTACGGCGGCGCGAGTGGGTCATCACAGTGACGGGGTCCAAAGGCGAGTGATACATCGGGAAAGAGATAAAAGTAGGAAGATTCAGGGAACCATGGCACTGTACCTTGAGGGAAAGACTCCGTTGACGCGAGTGATCTTTCCCCCAAGGAGGCAACTCACATGAGTCGTGACATTAAGTATATCGGCATGGACGTGCATAAGGAAGCGGTGGTGATCGCTGTCCTCAACAGCAGTGGCAAGCAGGTCATGGAGTCGATTGTGGAAACCAAAGC
>DATDGW010000203.1:0-2453 GCA_036521895.1 Candidatus Sulfotelmatobacter sp.
CTGGTTGCACTCTATGGCGAAGGTGTGTCGCCACTTGTCAAAATTGACGTTTGAACCCGACTAATTCTTTTGGAATCAGTAACGCGATCGAAGGAAATTCCGCCGTTGTCGCAATTACATATCACTCATGCGAACAATCACGCTCCACTCCACTTTTCATGAATAATGCGGGTTAGTTCGTTGTAAGCTCGTTTCATATAAGTCAGCCGTCGTCTGGGTTTCAAGGTTTCCGTCTCGTGATTCGTTCCGCCGAAACGACCAAGGCTCTGCTATCCATGACCGCGCGGCTTCTGTTAAGACCGTTTCGCATCGTTGATTGACTGTGATCATCGTTTCAGCAATCGAGGCGAATCCTCGAGCTCTGCGTGTGTTATTGAGTCCCAGAGAAAATAATCATGCAGCCCAAGGCCGGCGACGCGGTCAGCGACTTCCCGCCCGCAGCGGTCGGCCAAGGCTGAGAGGTCCCGCGGCTCAGTTTGGGAAAACAGTACCCATTGATCGGTAAGGGAAGTCATGGTCCTTGGCACTTCAGCGGCGCGCTGGGCTGTCCACACGATGTCTATCTGCTGGTGCCGGCCTGTTCGAATCAACTTTCCCAATAATGGAGGCATGTACCCGGCTTGGGTGTATAGCGGGATTTCCTCGCACACAAAGCAAAGCTCGCCACGCGCGTAGATCAATCGCGCAACCTCTTCAATCTCTTCGTCGAGTTCACCGGAAGGCACAAAGGTGGCAGCGAAGGCCGGCTGCACCGGTCAGGTCAAGCTGGATGGTTTGGGAGGCATCACTTGAAGCGAATCGGCCGATTGAGAGCTTTTCGCTGACCGGAAGCTACAGCGTCAGCTCGAACTGTACCGGGACGGCGACCTTCAACGGCAGCACCGGGAATGTTGCCCACACGAACTTTGTGATCGTGAACGCCGGGCAGTCGAGCATGCAGATCCAGACCGACGCAGGCACGATCAACACCAATTTCGTGCAGAAATAGTTTGTTGGGATTGTGGGCCCGAGACTCGCGTCCCGGGATTTTTTTCGCGCGAGCGCGGGTGCAGGGCATAGCTGTTGAAACGTTGATCACGGTAGGGATACCGCTCACGCGGTACCCCCCGTACAGATCCGGACGGGCGCTTGTTAGCGCATCCGGTTCTTATCGCGGATGACTAGCGGCGAAACGGGTATCGGGAAAAGGATGGAGCACTTGCGGTGAAGGAAGCCAGCGCTTTGCCAAAGCAAGCATTCGTGTCCAGGAGATCCGGCGTTTCTGAGTCCGGCGGCGAACTGAATGCCACCAGAGCACATGCAACCGGTGCGAAACACGGATAGGCTAACAGTGTTTCCTGGTACCGCGTAGTAGTTGAAGTATCCTCGCACGATCGATTTCAGCCACTGGCCGGTTTGGGCCAACGGATCATGCATTCGCTTGCGGAGCTCCGGCTTGATGCGTCGAAGCTTTGCCTGCATGCGTTTGCGGATCGTCTTGCGCCGAACTGCAAACCTGCCAAGGCTGTTCCTCCCACTGATGTGGGTAAGCCCCAAGAAATCGAACGTCTCGGGTTTCCCTTCTCCTCTTCGTTTCCGGTTCTCCTCGGCGAACCTGCCGAACTCGATCCGGCGCGTCTTATCCGGGTGCAACTCCAATCCAAACTTAGCCAATCGCTCCCGTAGGTTCTCCAGGAAACGATCCGCATCCGCCTGATACTGGAATCCCACAATGGTGTCATCAGCGTATCTGATGACCACCACATCGCCTTGCGCCCACTTCTGGCGCCAGACGTTCACCCAGAGATCGAAGACGTAGTGCAGGTAGATGTTTGCAAGGAGCGGTGAGGTCACGCCCCTTACACAAAAGGTAATTTTGCCCATGTGAGGTTTCTGGTCCTCCGGTTTGCGGCGAACCTGAAGGGATCGGGATGCTGTGACGGATGGTGATGGTATCCTCGCCGATTAGAATTTCTTTAACCAGCAGCCGCACGATTTTTTGGCGTTCCATGACATTAAGAGTTTCCGCAGCACTGCGCAAGCGCGTAAGGAATGCTGTGAGAGTTTCTGCTAAGCGCAGGAATGCGGCGCGATCATTGGCCTGATCGGCGATGGCCTGCAGCTCAGCACGGAGTCCCTGTTCGCGCTGACGCAGCATGGGCATGCGTTCACGTAACTGCTCAAGCGACAAGAGCTCTTCTTGATAGGCCGTGAGCAGTCGCTCGATACCTTTGCCCACGTGGCTCAACTCCCTCTGCAGACTCTGCTCACGTTTCCTGGTTGGATCAGAGGTGCGTGCGGCTGCCAGCCGGCGATCAAGTTCCTGTTGGATCAAAACTGGGTCTTGCAGCAGGCGGACCACCTCGGCCCACACGATCTGATCGAGCAGTTCTTGTCGAATGAACTGATTATTTTCGCAAACCGGGCCGCCCAGTTTCCGCCAGCTATCGGAGCCAATGCACTTGTAATAATGA
>DATDGW010000204.1:0-1679 GCA_036521895.1 Candidatus Sulfotelmatobacter sp.
GATCGTGGCGAGCGCGGTGGATGGGGCGGCAGTGATCATCGGGCACCTCCCGGACGGGCTGAGTCCCGGAGGGCTGGGCCAGCCGCAGGTCCCAGCGATTGAGCGGACACCCAACGTAGACGGTATTTGCCAGTTACGTAGCGTCACCAACAAACCGGAACTGGAACGACGTCAGCTACCGAAGGCAGGTGCTGCCGATTCGGAGCGGATGAGAACTGGGTAGGCCATGGGCGCGTCCGCACCCAGACAAACCAGTTATGCGCATCCGCCCTCTAGCCGCCGTTCGGGGCTGCTCCAGGTACTGCGCAAGCTTCTGTTGGGCGCCCTGCCGCTCATCTTGCTGATTGCGGTAACGTTGCTCCCGGTCAAGATGTCAGCGGACTTTACCGCGGCCCTCGCCCCGTTCGCCGTGACCTGGCTTCTCCTCTCAGTTGCCTCGGGTTTCGCGCCTGGCGACGTGAAAATGGACATCAAGAGGCTTATGCAAAACCCGGCTGTTAATCCATCCACAGGTTCCCTGGCCAGACTCTTACTTAAGTTCCCGACACGCCTTACCAATACGAGGCAACGGCTTCTCCGGCCGATAGAAAGGAGGTTCCTAAGCCAAACCTTTCACGACGGAGAAGCCGTTGCGGTTCGAGCGTATGTCAGGACTAGACGAAGAGCAACTCGACGAACTTGAATGCCGCGTAAGCGCACTGCTCGAAGAACCGTGGGATAAAGAAGAAGGGCGTCCGCGGGAACTGACCTTGCGAGAAGCGCTAATCGTTACCTGCGGATATATGCGGCAGAACATCATCGAGGATGTATGGGCCGAAATCTTCGATGTCGCCCAGTCGACGATATCGCGGTACATCACATTTCTCACGCCATTCGTCGAGAAGGCAACAGAAGGAGACCGGCCGACGGCGGAGGACGCAGCCGAGACCACCAGGAACGCGATCGCACTGGTAGACGGCACGCTCTGGCCGTGCTGGTCATGGGAGGGCGAGAGCAAGCTGTGGTCAGGGAAATACAAGACCACCGGGCATGGCTCGCTGATCGTCACGAATCTTCAAGGCCGCATAACATTCGTTTCCGAGCCCGTTACCGGCAACCGGCACGATATGGCAAAGCTGAAGGGAACAGCCGTCGAGAAAATCCTGGCGAAGGCAGGAGGCGTGTTCGGCGACAAGGGCTTCATCGGCACCGATTACATCACCACTCCCATCCGCAAGCCGGAATGCCGAGAGCTCTTGCAATGGGAACACCAGTGGAATAACCGGGTGAGTTCCTTCCGCGCGCCAGTCGAACGGGCCGTTGCCACCCTGAAGACGTGGCGGATTCTCTTCACCGACTATCGCCGCCCGCTGAAGACCTTCAACTCATCGTTCGTAACTGGATAGGTGTGCCGGAGTTCAGGACTCCTGACATTGTCGACCGGTGACGCGGTGCCACGAGTCGGGTGACCTGGTTCTTTCTGGCGTTTCCTGACATATCGCTCCACGTCGTCACGCCCGGAGGGGTGAAAATAGATGCAAGGGAATTATGTAAAGCTGATGCACCCTTGAGTCTGTGAACTGGGGAAACGCGGAAGTCGCGGCTCGATCTGAAGCTCATCGAGTTCTCCACAGCACACCAAATTTCACTCCATGTCAGGAGTCCTGGGTCTACGCGATCTTGCTGGATGAGGGCACCTA
>DATDGW010000205.1:0-5496 GCA_036521895.1 Candidatus Sulfotelmatobacter sp.
GAAGATCAACCTCCCCAAAAAGGCCGAAGCCAAGCCGAAGCAGATCAAAGTCACCGTCGGCACCGAGAAGACCCTCGAAAGCAAAGGCCCCAGCAAAGCCGCATAACCAGCACAGGTAGGGGCGGACGCATTCGTCCGCCCAGCGAAGGCGAAGCCGAGTGGCTCATTGCGAGCGGCTTCCTTGTGGAGGAGCGGAGCATTAGCGCCGCGTCTGAAGCGGGAGAGAGATGCGGGCTTTAGCCCCTGAGGTCAGCGGGAGGCGGTAGAGGGGATCGCCTCCCGCTACAATTTTAGGCGTGAGATTTCGGAATCGACTAATTTGATCTCGAAGCACACCTTCGCCATCAAATTACTCAATTACTAAATTTCCCAATTACCAAAATGAGGTCCCCCATGGCAATCCGTTGGGACAAGTTCACGATTAAAGCGCAGGAAGCCGTCCAGCGCGCGAACCAGCTCGCCTCCGAGCACGGCAATCCCGAGCTGCGTCCGATTCACCTGCTCGCGGCCCTGCTCGAAGACCAGGAAGGCATCGTCCCGCCAGTGCTGGAAAAAATCGGCATCGGCCCGCAAGCCGTCCTGGCCGAGATCTACGGGGAACTCGACAAGCTCCCCAAGGTTTCCGGAGAATCCGCCCAAATCACGCTCTCCCACGAAGTCAACAAGTTGCTCGAGCAGGCCTTCAAGGAAGCCTCCAATTTCAAGGACGAATACGTGTCCACCGAGCACCTGCTTCTGGCCATCACCAGCCTCAAGCGCGATGCCGGACAGCAAATCCTCGCGGCCCACGGCGCGACCAACGACGCGATTCTGAAAGCGCTTGCGGTAGTACGCGGCTCGCAGAAAGTCACCGACCAGAATCCCGAAGCCAAGTTCCAGGCCCTGGACAAATACGCCCGCGACCTGACCGAGCAAGCCCGCCGCGGCAAGCTCGATCCCGTCATCGGACGCGACGAAGAGATCCGCCGCGTCGTGCAAGTCCTCTCGCGCCGCACGAAAAATAATCCCGTGCTCATCGGCGAGCCCGGCGTTGGCAAGACCGCCATCGTCGAAGGCCTGGCCCAACGCATCATTTCCGGCGACGTCCCCGAGGCGCTGAAACACAAGCGTGTGGTCGCACTCGATCTTGGAGCGATGCTGGCCGGAGCGAAATATCGCGGCGAGTTCGAAGACCGCCTCAAGGTCGTCCTCAAAGAAATCGAAGACTCGCAGGGCCAGATCATTCTCTTCATCGACGAACTGCACACGCTGGTCGGAGCTGGAGCGGCCGAAGGCGCCATCGACGCCTCCAACATGCTGAAGCCAGCGCTCGCCCGCGGAGAGTTGCGCGCCGTGGGCGCCACCACGCTGAACGAATACCGCAAGTACATCGAAAAAGACACGGCGCTCGAGCGCCGCTTCCAGATCGTCTTCGTCGGCGAGCCCAACGTCGAAGACACCATCGCGATCCTGCGCGGCCTGAAGGAAAAATACGAGGTGCATCACGGCGTGCGCATTAAAGACTCGGCCATTGTGGCCGCGGCCACGCTCTCGCACCGCTACATCAGCGACCGCTTTCTACCCGACAAGGCCATCGACCTCATCGACGAAGCTGCGTCCTCCCTCCGCATCCAGATCGATTCTTTGCCCACGGACATCGATCAGCTCGAACGCAAAGCCACGCAGCTCGAAATCGAAAAGCAGGCCCTGAAGAAGGAAGACGACTCCAACTCGCGCGAGCGTCTTGCCATCATCGAAAAGGAACTCGCCGAAATTCGCGAGAAATCCAACACGCTCAAGGCCAACTGGAAGAAGGAAAAAGATCTCATCGCCCGCGTTCGCGCCCTCAAAGAGCAGATCGAAAAACTGAAGGCCGAGGAGCAAGCCGAAGAGCGCAAAGGCAACCTGCAGCGCGTCGCCGAAATCCGCTACAGCCTGATTCGCCAGGCCGAAGACGAACTGGCCAAGCTCAGCAAGCAAATGGAAGCCCAAGGCGGCAAGCGCATGCTGAAAGAAGAAGTCGACGAAGAAGACGTCGCGCGTATCGTCTCCAAGTGGACCGGAATCCCGGTCTCGAAGATGCTCGAAGGCGAAGTCAAGAAACTGGTCACCATGGAAGAACGCCTGCGCCAGCGCGTCGTCGGTCAGGACCAGGCTTTGGAGCGCGTGGCCAACGCCATTCGCCGTTCCCGCGCCGGGCTCAGCGACCCCAAGCGTCCCATTGGCTCGTTCATCTTCCTGGGCCCAACCGGAGTCGGCAAAACCGAACTCGCCCGCGCCCTCGCCGAATTCCTCTTCGACGACGAGCACGCCCTGCTCCGCATCGACATGTCCGAGTACATGGAGAAGCACTCGGTGGCTCGCCTGATTGGCGCGCCTCCGGGCTACGTTGGCTACGAAGAGGGCGGGCAGCTCACCGAGCAGGTTCGTCGTCGTCCGTACGCGGTCGTACTCTTCGACGAAATCGAAAAGGCGCATCCCGACGTCTTCAACGTCCTTCTCCAGATGATGGACGACGGACGGCTGACCGACGGCAAAGGCCGCGTTGTCGACTTCAAGAACACCATCATCATCATGACGTCGAACATCGGCTCCAGCTATTTGCAGTCGGATCATGTGCGCACACCGGAAGAATTCGAAAAGGCCAGCGAGCAGGTCCTAAGCCTGCTGCACACGCACTTCAAGCCCGAGTTCCTGAACCGCGTCGACGACATCATCGTCTTCGGCCCGCTGGGCAGAGAGCAGCTGGTCAAGATTATCGAGTTGCGCCTGGAAGACGTTCGCCGCCTGCTCGCCGACCGCAAGATCTCGCTCGAACTCACAGACGCTGCCAAGGAACTGCTGTTCACCCAGGGCTACGACCCGAACTTCGGCGCGCGCCCGCTGAAGCGCTCGATCCAGAAGCTGGTGCAGGATCCCCTAGCGCTGAAGATCCTCGACGGCGAGATCCTACACGGCGATCACGTCATCGTCGACGCCGACAAGAAGGCCGGCAAGATGACGTTCGAGGTCAGCCAGCGCGTGGGCGAGAAGGCACCAGCAAAAGCCAAGCGGTAACCCTTGCGCACCGGAGACATTCGAGTATCATGTTCTCCGGCGCGCGAGGCGCCGCTCATGAACCGAACCTTCTCGTCGCTCACAGCGGTCATTCTGATTTCGCTCGTCCAACTCTCCGTCGCACAAGCTCCCATGAAATGGAAGATTCACGACCTCAATCGCCCAGTACCGCCAATCATCGATCCCGGAACCGCGAGCACGCAGCCAACACCGGGACGCGCTCCGTCGGATGCTGTCGTCCTCTTTGATGGCAAAGACTTGTCGCGCTGGGTCGACGGTGACGGCAAGCCTGCAAAGTGGAAAGTCGAAAACGGCTACATGGAAGTCGTGGCCAAGACCGGCAACATCTCCACGCGCGATGCTTTCGGAGATTGCCAGCTGCACGTAGAGTTCGCCGAGCCATCACCCGGCGTCGGCGAGAGCCAGGAGCGCGGCAACAGCGGCGTCTTTCTCATGAGTACCTACGAAATCCAGGTGCTCGACTCGTATGAGAACAAAACGTACGCCGACGGACAGGCAGCAGCGGTCTACGGACAATATCCGCCGCTCGTGAATGCTGCACGGCCTCCGGCCCAGTGGCAGACCTACGACATCATCTTTCACCGCCCGCACTTCAAAGACGGCAGGGTCACTCAACCGGCGCGCGTGACCGTGCTGCACAACGGAGTGCTCGTACAGGACAACGTAGAACTCACCGGACCGACCGCGCACGGCGAGCGTCCTCCTTACAAAGCTGGTCCGGACAAAATGCCGCTCCAGCTGCAAGACCACGGCAATCCCGTGCGCTACCGCAACATCTGGATTCGCGAACTGCAAGAAGGGCAGTGAGAAGACTCGCGCAGCGGCGGACGCATTCGTCCCCGGGTCGGGAAGTGATTTCTAGAGCGTAGATGACTTCCCCGCGAACGCCTCAACGACGGCGGGCGCTTGCGCCAGATACCACGCAACTGCCGCGCGCAGCGCGATCTCGAACCCGTACCAGATCACCGGAACGCCGAGTTCCGCCATCGAAATCTTCGGGACAAGCGATGCGACGCCAACCACCATCACCAGCATCGCGGCCCAGCGCGCCCAATTATGCAATCGGAATAATCCCAAGCCAACGAGCGCGTAACCAGTGCCGACGAGCATCGCCATGTACGGTCCCGCGAGTTCCAGTCCATACATGAGCTGCGCACCGCTCATCAGCGAGATCGCTTCCGGCGCGAGCCGCTTCACCACACCGATCGTCCACAGATAAATCCCGGCCAACGAGAAGAGCGCCGAAATAAGGATAACGCCAGCGGGCCGCTGCATAGGGAGAGACTAAACCTTAGAACCACAGAGGACACAGAGGTCACCGAGTTTTACTCCGTGTCCTCTGTGCCCTCTGTGGTGATAGCTTTTTATGCCAGATCGAAGAGCAGCACTTCGGAGTCCTGAGTGCCTTGGATGCTCAACTTCTCCTCATCGCTGATCGCCGCACCGTCGCCTTGCGCGAGTTTCTTCCCGTTCAACTCGACAGCGCCGCGTGCGACTTGCAGCCAGCCGTGACGTCCGGCGGAGAACTCGTGCGTGACTTCTTCTCCAGGCTTGAGCAGCGTGACGTACAGTTTCGCGTCCTGGTTGATCTTCACCGATCCATCGCTCGCATTGCGCGACGCGATCAGGCGCAGTTTGCCACGTTTCTCCGCTTCGAGGAACGACTTCTGCTCGTAGCTCGGCGGGAGAGCGACCTTCTGCGGCTGAATCCAGATCTGCAGCAGGTGGACTGCTTCCGTCGTCGAGGGATTGAACTCGCTGTGGCGAATGCCGCTGCCGGCGGTCATCCGCTGACCATCGCCAGGAAGAATCACCGCTCCGGTTCCCAGGCTGTCCTTGTGTTCGAGTTTGCCCTCGAGAACGTAGGTGATAATTTCCATGTCGCGATGCGAGTGCGTGGGAAATCCCGTGTTGGGCGCGACCCAATCTTCGTTGATGACCCGCAGCGAGCGGAATCCCATCCACTTCGGATCCCAGTAGTCGCCGAAGCTGAAGGTGTGCTGGGTTTTGAGCCAGCCGTGGTTTCCGCCACCACGTTCCTGGCTGGGACGAATCTGAATCATGGCGTTCTCCGTTCCAGATTAAGTTTTAGGGGGTTAATGAACTGATAAACGTTAGATGCTGCAGAGATGCAGAAAGCATCGAGCCGAGCTCGGCCAGGAAAAATCTCTGGCCGTGTCTTACGCGCAAGGGCCGGAGCGGGGAAAGTTTACTAGTTCGTATCCCTGCCCCCTCCTCCTACGCATTATAAAAGGGCGCCCCTTTGAGGTAGGCTTTGAGTGTGAAGCAAAACTCTACCGAAAGGAGCACCCGTATGGACATTAAGTATATCGGCATGGACATTCACAAGGAAACGATTTCGATTGCGGTGATGAACGGCGAGGGAAGAGTGGTAATGGAGTCGATCATCGAAACCAAGGCGAGCACGATCTTGCAGTG
>DATDGW010000206.1:0-1769 GCA_036521895.1 Candidatus Sulfotelmatobacter sp.
ATCCCGGAATGCTGATCACGATCAGCCCGGAATACTGATTACCTTCATCGGAATCCGCATATGGAAACAATTCCCCTTCTGATATGGCGATCACTCTATATAATCGCGTCCAAATGTTGAACTTGCAGGCTAGCCAATTAAAGGCTAAACGGAGCTTCTTAGTTGAAAATGAGGATTTGGAAAGTGTAACCTCAGGGGTCAGTGCAAAACCGGCCATGCGGGGTCACTTCAAAACCGGCCATATGAGATGGCCCGGGACGTGATCCTTTTTATCCCGCTTTCTCCTGATCAGGCAAGCCTATTTTGGTTCTCCAACTCCGCGGCCCACATTTGAGGATATGGCCGTGATGGAGGAGGCGGTCGAGCATAGCGGTGACGGCCGCGCTGTCGCCGAGCAGTTTTCCCCAGTCCTCGACCGGTCTGTTCGACGTCACCAATGTGCTCGCGCGTTCGTAACGGCGCATCACGATCTCTAACAGCTCTTCTGCCGCTGTGGGCCCTAATTTACGCATTCCCAAATCATCGATGATCAGCAGGGGCACGGTGGCCAGCAGTTCCATGTGCTCTTTGCGTTTTCCATCGAGGGCCGCTTCGGCGATTTCCTCGAGCAGGAGATGCGCCTCGCGGTAGATCACCCGATAGCCCTGGCCGATGACCGCTTGCCCGATGGCCTGGGCCAGATGGCTCTTGCCGGTGCCGGGCGGACCAAGAAAAAGTGCATCTTCGCGGCGAGCGATGAATGTGGCTGTCGCCAGATCGAAGACCAAGCTCCGGTTCATCTTCTTGTTGAAGTTGAAATCGAAGTTGTCGAGCGTGACCTGCGGATCGCGAAATTGCGCTTGTTTCCGGCGCCGTTCCAGCAGTCGGTCGCCGCGACGCGTCATTTCATCGGCTACCAGACAGGAAAGGAAGTCGATGGGGGCCATCGGTTCCGCTTGGGCTTGCTGCAGGCGCGTCTCTAGCACCGCAGCGATGCCCCCGAGACGCAGTTGCCGTAAGGAACGATTCAACTCGATCAGATTCATTCTGGTTGCTCCTTGATTTTGAGATTGATGAAATCGCGATACTCGGTAAGTTCACGGATCAGGGGATCGATCTGGCGCAAAAACATTTGCGGGTGTGGGCGGCGCTCCAGATAACGGCGCACGAAGCGATATTCATACACGCCGATGTCGAGAGCGGCGGCGCAGGCGTCTTCGACCGCCGCCGCCCCGTATTTTTTGATCAGGGAATGCATTCCCAGGATGCGGCGGATGCCGGTCTCGCCTTGCCGCTGATAGATCAACTGGCAGAGCTTGCCGATCTGAGTTCCGGCGTGTTCGGCGCGCCGCAAGAGTTGCGCCGTGCTCAGCGGCATCTTCTTGGGGTGGTCTTCTTCCTGAATGCGATATCCGCCGCGTCTCTGGCGCAAGTGTTCGCGAAGAAGTTGGTTGGTGCTGGGATGCAGGATGCGCACGTGCAGCGCATCCCATTGCACTTTGACACTTCGTCCGATCCATCCTGGCGGCAAGCCGTAATAAGCCGCCTCCACCTCCACGCAACCGTCCAGATGCACCACGCGTTCTCCGTATTGGTAATAGCGAAAGGGTTCGAGCGGTAATGGCAGCAGGTGCGGCTTTTCTTCGGCAAACATGGCTGCGACTTGGCGTTTCGTCGTGCCATGGATGCGCGTGTCAGCCCAGCGCTCTTCCCAACGGTCCAGATACGCCTGCGCCTGTTCCAGGCTCTCGAAGCGCATCCCTTTAAGGGGCGTTTTCTTCGTGTGGCCG
>DATDGW010000207.1:0-1596 GCA_036521895.1 Candidatus Sulfotelmatobacter sp.
CTTTGCAGCTTTTTACGCCATTCATACGTGTGTTTTCGTGGCTCTGGGTGACATCCAGGACGTCAGGACCGGGATCAGATCACTTTGCATTGCAAAGTAAAATCAAATCGCCGATACTGCCGCCAGGCTCAGGCATATATCAGGTTATTCGCCCGCAACTCGCCGCCTGAAATACACCTACTTTTGCCACGGGCTGCTAGTATTACTACGTTAAGTATTGACAAAACAGAGAAACCCTGATATGTTTGGGCATGACCGATGCTCAAGCGGTGCGCTGTCGGAAGCGACTGGAGCAGTTTCTTGTGGATCTACTGGAGCCGGTGGGCCGGAGTGAGCGACGCCATTGGGGCGAGGTATACGTGCGCAGCCTGCTGCTCGATGGCGAGCGGAAGTCCATCGAGCCTTTGGCCACTCGGCTTCCAGAGGGAAACGTGCAGGCCATGCAGCAGTTCATCGGGCAGAGTCCGTGGGAGTGGAACCCGGTTTGGGAAAGGTTAGGAAGACGAATGACGGCTGAGTTGGAGCCGGATCCGGCTTGGGTGGTCGATGATACCGGGTTTCCCAAACAGGGCACGCATTCGGTAGCTGTGGAGCGGCAGTACTCAGGTACATTAGGCAAGACGGGCAACTGCCAGATCGCAGTGAGCGTTCATCATGTGGGCGAACAAGGAAATGTACCGTTGGGGTGGCGGCTCTATTTGCCGGAGAGTTGGGCTAGCGATGCCCAACGGCGCAGCGAGGCGGGAATTCCCGAGGGAATCGTCTTTCGCAAAAAATGGGAACTGGCGCTGGAGATCATCGATCAGATCCGGGACTGGGGCTTGCCGGATCGAGTGGTGTTGGGCGATGCCGGTTACGGAGATGGCACCGAGTTCCGAGAAGAACTGGAAAAACGGGAACTGAAATACGCCGTGGGTGTCCTGCCGCAAGTCGGACTATGGCTGAAGCCGCCCAAGATCACTCCGCTCCAAACCACCGGCAAAGGGCGTCCTCGAACGGCGTCCCGCTACGGCGAGCAGCGGCCGAGCACCGCGCAAGAAGCGGCTACGCAGGCCAAAGCTTGGCGGAAGATTCGGTGGCGCGAAGGAACTAAGGGCTGGTTGGAGTCGCGCTTCTGGGCAACTCGCGTGCAGCCATCCCATCGTTATCAGGACGGCAGACCGCCAGGTAAGGAAGTGTGGTTAATGGCTGAGTGGCCGGAGTCTGAGAAGTCGCCGACCAAGTACTGTTTATGCGACCTACCTGCTGACTACTCCCTACGACGTATCGTACGACTCGTGAAGTGCCGTTGGAAGATCGAGCAGGATTATCACCAACTCAAAGAAGAACTCGGCCTGGATCACTACGAAGGTCGCAACTGGCAAGGATGGCACCATCACGTGACGATGGTCATGGTTGCACACGCCTTTCTCACCCTGGAAACCTTGCGTAGTAAAAAAAACTTCTGGGTGGACCCTGCCGAGGACGCGACGTGAGATTCAATATATCTTGTTCACCTGGACCGGCGTTTGCGCTTATTGCGGCGCCAAAGCGAGGGATTCTCGCAGTCCATAAATACATAACGTAGTAATACTAGGACACTGACTTCCGACCCCT
>DATDGW010000208.1:0-6138 GCA_036521895.1 Candidatus Sulfotelmatobacter sp.
ACTCGGCTTCGGCCCGGCTCTGCGGCAGTTGGTACATCGTCCGAGAACCTTCGACCTTCACTTCCCACAGGAAGTAGCGGTGTCCGTACTTGTGGAATACGAGCGCGGTGGTGGCAGCCGGCTTCTTCGTTTCAACGCGGATGACTCCGGCGAACAGGTTGACCTTGGCTTTCTGATTGCGCAGGGCCAGTACGCCGGCGCCCGCGGCTGCCCGTTGCAGGGTGAGTTCGCCGGCAGGGAGGATCTTGGATCCGATAGCGAAGTCGAACGGCACTTGGGCTTGGATCTCAGTGTCGCCTTGAAGCTGTGCGGCGGCCAGCATCGGCAGCAAGGTCAAAGTCAGCATAAGGAACCGAGTCGTGTATTTCATCACGCACCTCCCAAATTCTTGTTCCGCGATTCGCGGAAGTGAAGCGATCTTGCTCTCATCCCATGAAAAGGTCCATGGAGACAGTCTGAAGCGAGATCAATTGATCTGAAGAACTGGGGAGGAGGCTTGACAGAGCCGCAGAGGCAGACAAGAATGACTGAAATCTCCGGGGACGCCTTCAGCCATGCCCGAGAAGACCGTTCGGTTCGCGGAATTCGAATTGGACTTTGGCCGCTTTCAACTCTCTCGCGGCGGCAGCCCCGTCCGCCTGGAAGGCCTGCCCCTGCAACTCTTGATGTACCTGGTGGAACACCATCGCGAGCTGGTAACGCGAGAGCAGATCGCCATCGAGTTATGGGGCAAGGACGTCTTCGTCGACATCGAGCAGGGTATCAATACCGCGATCCGCAAAGTCCGCCTGGCCCTGGAGGACGATTCCGCGCAACCGCAGTATCTGCAAACGGTGGTGGGACGCGGCTACCGGTTCGTGCCGGACATCCTCGTCGGGGGAGAAGCGGGCGCGGCCAATCCCGCCGGGACGCAGCCATTCCAGATCTCTGCCGAAGAGTTTGGGCAGGCGCTTATCGCTGCGGCAGGGATCGGTGATCCGAAGACGCCGCCCAAAGTCCCCAACAATTCCTAGTAGAATCCAATGCAATCATGAAAGCGATCCAGGTCAAGCAACCCGGCGGACCGGAGGCCATGGAACTGGTGGAAGTGCCGGTTCCGCAACCGAGGGCGAATGAGGCGGTGGTGAAACTCGCCGCTTCGGGCGTGAACTTTATTGATGTGTACCATCGCGAGGGCCGGTACAAAGTGCCATTGCCTTTTACCCCGGGCCAGGAGGGGGCGGGCGTGGTCACCGCGGTCGGATCCGGCGTAACCTCGGTGAAGATCGGCGATCGTGTGGCGTGGAGCGGGCTGCTGGGATCGTACGCTGAATATGTCGCCATGCCTGCAGAGACGTTGGTCCCGATTCCTTCGGGAGTGACCGACCAGCAGGCGGCTGCGGCGATGCTGCAGGGCATGACCGCGCACTATTTGGCGCACGATACGTATACGCTGAAGCGCGGTGAGACGGCGCTGGTGCATGCAGCGGCCGGAGGCGTGGGTTTGCTGCTGGTGCAGATGGCGCACAACATCGGCGCGCGCGTGATTGCGACAGTCTCCACGGACGAGAAGGCGAAGCTGGCGCGCGAGGCGGGAGCGGACGAAGTCATTCTTTATACGCAATCCGACTTTGCAGTGGAGACCAAACGGCTGACCGGAGGCAAGGGCGTCGCCGTTGTGTACGACTCGGTGGGGAAGACGACTTTTGAGAAGGGACTGAACGTCCTGCGGCCGCGGGGGTTCTTGGTGCTGTTCGGCGGATCGAGCGGGGCGGTGCCTCCGTTTGATCTGATCGAGTTGTCGCAGAAGGGATCGCTCTACGTGACGCGCCCGACGCTGGGGCATTACATCGCCACGCGGGAAGAGTTGATGGCGCGTTCGGGCGCGGTGTTTGGCATGATGACGTCCGGGAAACTCAAGTTGCGGATTGAGCATACATATCCCCTGGCAGAGGCGCAGCGGGCGCACCGCGATCTGGAAGGAAGAAAGACGACGGGGAAGTTGCTGCTGATACCGTAGATCTTCGTAGCGCCGCCGTCTCGGCGGCTGTCCTCGCCCTTGCTCGCACTACTCTTTTCCGGGCTCAAGGAAAATTATGAAAGCAATTCGCGTGCAGCACACGGGCGGGCCTGAGGTGATGGAACTTGCCGAGGTCGCCGTCCCGCCGCCAAAGTCGAACGAGGCGTTGGTGAGGGTCTCCGTGGCCGGCGTCAACTCGATTGATGGGCACTTCCGCGATGGGAGTTTGCGCACGACTCTGCCGTTTATTCCCGGGCAGGAAGGTGCGGGAGTTGTGTCGGCCGTGGGCTCACAGGCGAGGACGGTGAAGGTCGGCGACCGCGTGGCGTGGAGTGGATCGCTGGGTTCGTATGCGGAATATGTTGCGGCCACAGCGGATAGCCTGGTTCCCGTGCCCGCGACGATCACCGATGAACAGGCCGCCGCGGCGATGATGCACGGACTGACCGCGCATTATCTAGCGAACGACGCGCACAAACTGAAAGCTGGAGAAACGGCGCTGGTACACGCCGCCGCGGGCGGCGTTGGTCTCCTCTTGGTGCAGATGGCGCGCGCGATCGGGGCCCGGGTGATCGGCACGGCTTCGAGCGAGGAGAAGGCCAAGCTGGCGCGCGAGGCGGGCGCGGATGAAGTCATCATCTTTACAAAGCAGGATTTTGAACCAGAACTGAAGCGCCTGACCGGGGGCGAGGGCGTCGACGTGGTGTATGACGGTGTGGGCAAAGCGACGTTCGAGAAAAATCTGAACGTCATGCGCCTGCGGGGGATGCTCGTGCTCTACGGAATGTCGAGCGGTCCGGTGCCGCCCGTGGATCCGGCGAAGCTCTCGGAGAAAGGGTCGTTGTACATGGCGCGCACCACGCTTGCGCATTTCACTGCGACTCGCGAGGAACTACTGGCGCGCACGGGAGCGCTGTTCGCGATGATCGCGGAGGGAAAACTCCAGCTGCGGATTGCGAAGACGTATCCGCTGGCGGATGCGCCGCAGGCGCATCAGGACATGGAAGCGCGGAAGGTTGCGGGGAAGTTGCTTCTGATCCCGTAGGGATTGAGCCTCGTTTCACTCGCATAGTTTGCGCAGCCGGACGATGATTTGCTTTTTGCCGCCCGGAACAGTGCCAAGCGCTGCGATGTTCTTATCCAATACCTTCTTGATCAGGCGCGCGGGCCCAAGGACAACCCTCCCACCCTCGACAACGAAAGTCAATCGATCTCCTGCGGAAAGTCCCAAGCGGCGGCGGATCGCACGCGGTACGGTAATCCCGCCTCGCGTGTCCGTGACGCTGGGAATAATTCGTCTTCATCTCTGATCCATCGGCGCTCAACGCTTGCGAGTGTAGTTGCGCGCGTACATCGGCGCTTCCTTCCCCGGCAGCAACCTCGCATCGTCAATCGGCCTGCCCGCGACCATCTCCAGCGGCACGACTCCGGCCCACGTGGGGAAGGAGTAATCTTCCTCGTCGTCGATCGCTGGGCCTTGGCGGACTTTCGCTGAGAATTCTTCGATCGGCACGCGCAGCACCGACGTGGCTTTGAGTTCGCGTTCGTTGGGCGGGCGCGAGTCGGCCCACCGGCCGGGCAGAATGTGTTCCGAAAGAATTCGCAGGGCCTCCAGCTTTTCGTCCGGATCATCCACCAGCGTCGCCCTTCCCAACACCACGACCGAGCGATAGTTCATCGAGTGATTAAAGATCGAACGGGCGAGCACCAGTCCCTCGAGCAAAGTCACGGTGATGCAAACCGGCACGCCGTCTTTGAGTTGGCGCAGCATGCGGCTGGCGGCCGAGCCGTGAATGTAAAGGCTGGCGCCCTTGCGGCCGTACGAGGTCGGGATCACGAACGGCTGGCCATCGACCACGAAACCGGCATGGCAGAGAAATCCTTGGTCGAGGATGCGGTACACGGCCTCGCGATCGTAGACAGCGCGATCGGCTTCGCGGACGACACGAGTCCTCGCGGTGGGCAATTGAGTCTCCGACATTGGGGAACTGCTCCGGGCAAGCGCCAAGGATGGGAAAAGAAAAGTGTAACACCGGGTAAATGCAAGTAAGGTATCCTGCATCGTTCCTCTCGTTGCGAAAAAGCTGTGCCCCTGCCCGGGAGTGATATGCTCCTTCGTTTTTCCGTATTCCTGCTGCTGGCTGCCCAGGCCGAAATCAAAGGCAAGGTTACGAACGCGCTCGGCGGAGAGGTATTGGGGCGCGTCCAAGGTGTCATTCTCGAGACGAAGACCAGCACCGTCTGTTCGATCAGCGGAGAGTTCGACCTACCAAACCTCGTGCCCGGCACCTACACTCTGCGGCTCAACGCCGTCGGCTACCGGATGCTGACGATCCCATTCACGCTGGCGGGTTCCGCGGACGTCAAGGAATTCTCCATCACCATGGTGCCCGATAATTTCCACCACACCGACAAGGTTGAGGTGCACGGCGACGTTTTCCAGAGCGCGGACTCGCCCGCGATCAGCGAGATGACGCTGACGGCCTCCGAGATCCGCGAGGCGTCTACGGTGTTTGCCGACGATCCCTTTCGCGCGGTGCAGGCGCTGCCGGGAGTCTCTGCTTCGGCCAACTATGAATTCTTCGCCGAGTTCTCCGTGATGGGCGCACCGTTCTCGAGCGTCTCGATCGACATGGACGACGTGCTCGTGCCCCAGCCGTTTCACGAGATTGAAAACTTCACCGAGGGCGCGTCGCTGGGTGTGTTGACCAGCGAAGTGGTGGAAGAGATGAAGCTGATGCCCGCGGCCTATCCCGAGAAGTTTGGCGATGCGGTGGGCGCTGCGCTCGACGTGCATACCCGTGGAGGCAGCCGCGGCAGACCCTTGTTTCGCGTGTCAGCGGGAATCGCGGCCAGCGATTTTCTGCCAGAAGGCGGCTTCGGTCAGTCGCGTAAGGGATCGTGGCTGGTGTCAGGCCGAAAGAGTTACATCAACTATCTGGTGCAGAACCGGGTCGACAGCTATGAGGACATCGGCTACGAAGATGCCAACGTCAAACTGAACTACGACCTCACGCCGCGGCAGAGTGTGAGTTTTCTCGCGATCAGCGGGCCGACTACCTTCACGAGCACCAATATCGCTGCGTTGAAAAGCAGCTTGGCGGCGTCGTTCCTCTATGCCCAGGGCAAAAGCAGCTTCTCGCTGGCGAGAGCGGGCTGGCGCTGGGGGCCGACCGACCATGTCCTGCTCGAAGCGCGGGGTGAGGGTGGCAACGTAAGCTCTGCGGAATGTGGCACTGGGGACAAAACGTTGGGATCAGTCATGGCGAGGTCTTCCGAGACGAGGATTTATTGTATCGCCGCGCCTGGGAAACGCGATTACAGCGGAGTTGCACAGGTTCTTCGGCGGGCAAAATGCAACCTCCTTAGAATGACAACGCTCAAATAGAAATCTGGATTCCGTTTGCACGGAATCCAGAGGAAAAGCTGCGAAGGAGATTTCTACCAGTTCAGCTTGATGGCGAACTGGAATTGGCGCATGTCGTAGTCGGCCGTGGGCTGGCCGGCATTGCAGGAGGAGCTGCTGCAGAGCGGGCTCACAGCCGCCACGTTCACCTTGTTGGCGATGTTGAACATGTCGGTGATGAGGTCCATGCTGAAGCGCTCGCTGAAGTTGACCCGCTTGGCAATCCGCAAGTCGTTGAACACGGTCCAGGGAGTGATTCCTGCGTTGCGCCCGAGAGTCCCGTCGAGTTGCAGCAGAGTCGGATTGGTTCCGGTCAAAACGAACCCTAGGATGCAAGGCTCCTGCAACTGCCTCGTCGGCGAATACTTGGATTTGTAAACGGGGCCGCAAGCGGGGTTCGTATAGGTGTTAGGCCGGCCAGTCAGAGAGGACAGCTGAAGATTGTCCCCGTTGCCAGTGACGATGTTGAAAGGACGTCCCGAAGCGATGTCGAGCAATGGGGCGACGGTCCAATCGCTGAAGAATTTGCCGACGAAGCCGTGACCGCCAATCGTTCCACTCTGGTAAACGCCGCTGAACACGAAGCGGTGGCGCTGGTCGAAGAGCGAAGTCGAGCGATCATAAGCGGGGTAGTAGCTGTCCTGCGGAGTCAGTGTAGATTGCAGGTCGGTGGAGTCGTCGATGGCGTGCGACCACGTGTACGAAGCCAGGAATTCGTAGTGGTTGCTGAAGC
>DATDGW010000209.1:0-2803 GCA_036521895.1 Candidatus Sulfotelmatobacter sp.
TTCCTTCCCCGCTCGACACGCAATGATTCCTTGGGCCGTTCCTCCGCTGGTCCACCGCTGCTCGAGCGAACGAGACTAAGAGAAACCGACACGGATACGTGGATTAAGACATCCGCGGGTTGGCGGCTCATTGCAACTCAGGTGCTGGCGTTACGCACGGATCCACCAACGCTTCGGCTGACGGCTCCCCAGATCCAGGAATACGTGGGCCGTTATGCGTTAACTGAATCAAAGATTTACGAAATTCTAGCCAAAAATATTTGAAATTTTGATTCCACCGGCCGCCTGGCTGATGATCGAGTTGACGAGACAGGATCGAGGGCAGACGACCGATGGAACTTTTTGCAAAGCTGTTTTCCAGCCTGCTGGTTTTTGTATACCACTGCTTCGACCGCATAGTCATCCATGGGTACCTCAGTGGCCTATCCCGCCCCGAACAGGTGGTTTATTTCTTCCATCATGTGCTGGGGATTCCGGTGGTCAGCAAAGAAATACTCTCCCAACGCACCAACGATTACCGCGGGTGGGTGGAGGCCTACGCCCGCAACCATTGCATCCCCATCGAATGGGCGGAAAAAGGTCTGCGCAAAGAGGATTACGTTCTGCCCGCCCTGCGCCGCCTGGAAAAGAAGAACGCCTACGGTGTCTATTTCATCTTCAAGAGCATGGAGCAGGGCCGCACGTTTCGCATTACGGTCCCGAAGTTTCCCACGCAAGACCCCAACTACCGTATCCTGGCCCCTCAGCGCAGCCGGTTCACGCATTTCTACTTCTACATCCGCGACGAGGTGTTGGGAGCAATCATCGTCCGCGTGGCCTCCTTCTTCCCTTTCCAGGCCACCTATTGGCTCAACGGCCATTCCTTCATCGAGCGCGAACTGACCAAAGCCGGAGTCAGCTTTCACAAAAATGACAACGCCTTCCTGGGAACGGACGACGTGCTCGCACTCCAGGCCGCCGCCGACCGCCTCAGTCCGGCCATCATCCGCAAGCAACTCGATTACTGGACCCTGATCGTCGGACCGAAGTTCTCCCAAAAGGAACGAAAACAGATCAACCTGTCGCGATTCTACGCCATCACCCAGATCGAGTACTGCCGCAATTTCATCTTCAAACGGCATTTCCCCATCCACAAAATCTTCGAGCGCAGTTGCGAAATCGGCCTGTGGCTAATGACTGCCAACCGCATCAGCGAGATCTTCGGCGTGCGCCTGACCAAGAAACTGCGCGGGAAACTCGTCGCTGTCGTCGAACAGATCGAGCATGGTCACCACGTCTTCCGGGTGAATTTCAAAAACGCCCTGCTCCGTCAATATGAGAAGTTCTCCCGTTTCCTACGCAACGAACTGCTTTCCAACAATCTGCATGATTTCGGTCTGAGAAAAGGGTTGGACCATCTGGACGCCGTCCGCCAGAAATTTCAGACCATCACCGACCGCTTTGCCGGCTTTCAGGCCCAGACTCTGAACGTTCATGTGGACTTCCCGCTGGTGCAACGTCTCGCCCTGCCCATCACCATCGGCACGGTCCGTTATCCCGGCATCCGCATCCAGGACGTGCGCATCATCCGCTTGTTGGAGGTCCTCCTGCACGGGAGCACGACTGTGGGCGGCTGGACCACTCAGCAGATCCACCAAGCCGTTCTCGAAACGTTTCAGCTCTCGTCTGAGGCTTACGCACTGAACCAAATCCGCTACGACCTGCGCAAGCTCAAAGGCCACGGGCTCCTCCAACGCGATGGCCGTCGATACGCCTATCGGCTTACCACCAAAGGCGTGCAGGTCGCGCTCCTGTTCGTGTTCTTTCACAAGCGTCTCTGCGGGCCGCTCGCCAACACCTGCTTCCATCACCAACCCAACGCCGACCACCGCCCTAAAAGCAAACTCGAAGCGGCATACCATAAGGCCGATAAGGCCATCCAGCAGATTGTTGATCTGCTTGCGGCAGCCTGATGTTAACGTGCAAATGTTGAAGTATTCTTGTTTACGATTTTCGTCCTAAGAATCTAAGGGTTTCGGGTACCGCTGCGGCACTGCCCGAAAATAGGCGATTTTCCTCCTGCTCGCCTGCTGCTCCCAATAGGTCACGCAGGAGTGCGAGCGCGCCCATCCAAAGATGCTCCTCCAGCCGCCTGGGTCTCGACCTTCTCCTGCACCGGCACGGCCAGCGCCGTTCCCGCCTGCTCCACGGCTTGCAAGATACGCAGCAGCAGCTCCTGCTGCAGGGCGAGGAATTCGTCGAAGTCGCGGGTTGTCCCATAGGCGAACACTTCGACATTGAGAGAATAAGTGCCCAGGCTGACCAGGCGCACCGGCAGGTTGCCCGTTTCTACCTTGGGATGGCTCTTGAGGATTCCTTCGACCGATGACAAGACTTTCATCAGTTGTTCCGTGGTGGTATCCCTGCGAAGGCTCAAGCTGGGGTGAAACCAGATTTGTCGCGTACCGAGAAGTTCTCCAGTTCCATGCAAGAGAACTGGCCATTGGGGACGCTGATCACCGTGCGATCGAGCGTGCGGATGCGCGTGGAGCGCAGTCCTATGTGCGAGATGGTTCCCACGCGGTCGCCAAAGCGGCAGAAATCGCCCACCAGAACGGGCCGGTCGCCGATCACGGAGACGCCGCCGAACAGGTTTTCGATGGTCTTCTGGGCGGCCAGCGCGATGGCGAGTCCACCCACGCCGAGACCGGCCAGAATCGTGGAAGTGTTGTAACCCCAAGCGCCCACCACGCTCAGAATTGCGGTTACGAACAGCAGGAGCTTGAGTACCTGCCTGCCGAGGGGCAACACGGAGTAGCTGACC
>DATDGW010000210.1:0-3925 GCA_036521895.1 Candidatus Sulfotelmatobacter sp.
GACACGGCGCTTGCGGTGGCTTGGCGCTGAGACTCAGCCGCCCCGGCGAAGCACGTGGACGGAAAGGAAAACTTCGTGGTCGTTCTGGTCGTTGGTGGTGCGGGATACATCGGCAGTCATGCGGCACGGGCGCTGAAGCGCGCGGGGCATGAGGTCATCATTTTCGACAATCTCAGCAGCGGCTGTGAAAGATTTGCTGCGGGCTTTGAACTGGTCAAGGGGGACGTGCTGGACTCTGCGGCCCTGGCGCGAGTACTGCCGCGCGCGGACGCGATCATGCATTTTGCGGCGCACGCCTACGTCGGCGAGTCGGTAACGAATCCCAGGAAATATTTTCGCAACAACGTTGAAGGCGGGCTCTCATTGCTCAATGCGTCGGTCGATGCGGGAGTGAAGAAGATCATCTTCTCTTCTACGTGCGCGGTGTACGGCGAACCCGCGAAAGTCCCGATCGAGGAGAACATTCCGCGTCAGCCTGTGAATCCCTATGGAGTGACGAAGCTGTTCTTCGAACAGGCGCTCGAGGCGTATGACCGGGCGTATGGCTTCCGCTTCGCCAGCCTGCGCTATTTCAATGCCGCGGGCGCCGATGATGGCGGCGAAATCGGCGAGTTGCACGAACCGGAGACCCACTTGATTCCGTTGGCGCTGCGCGCGGCTGCGGGGCGGGGTCCCGAGTTGCAGGTGTTTGGATCGGATTATCCGACCCCGGATGGGACTTGCGTTCGCGACTACATCCACGTGAATGATCTGGCGAGCGTACACCTGAAGGCGCTGGACCGCCTGGCGGCGGGGAAGGAAAGTTTTGCGGTCAACGTTGGCACGGGAACGGGAGCATCGGTGCAGGAAGTGATCTCTGCCGTGGAGGAAGTGACGGGAAAGCGCGTGTCGCGCAAGATGGTGCCGCGGCGGCCGGGGGATCCTCCAATCCTGGTGGCGAACCCGGCCAAGGCGCAGGCGCTGCTGCAATGGAAGGCGACCCGCGGCCTGCGCGATGTGGTGGCGACCGCATGGAATTGGATGGAGCGGCAGAACGAGCATACTGCAGGATAGGTTTTCGCCACAGAGGACACGGAGTACCCAGAGAGAAATCTTCTTCCGGTCGGTCTTGCTCTACGTTCTCTGTCCTCTGTGGTTCAGATTAGTGGCGAGCGAGGCCCTTAAAGGAAATCATGGAAAATGATCTAGCAGGGAAGAAAGTGGCGTTCCTGGGAGCGGGCAAGATGGGTGGGATTATTTTGCAGGCCTTGCTGAAGAACGGCCTGCTCTCGGCGAAGTCCACGTGCGCGACGGTGGCGCATGCGGAGCGTGCCAAGGCGCTGGCTGTGAAGCTGAAAGTAAAGGTCGGGACCAACAACGTGCAGGCCGTCAAGGGCGCCGACATTATTGTGATTGGCGTGAAGCCGCAGGTGGTCGAGGACGTGGTGCGCGAAATCAGCGGGCATATCACAGCGAAGCAGGTGATCGTGTCGGTGGCGGCATCGGTACCGACCTCTATGATCGAGAAAAATCTGCCGCCGAAGGTCCCGGTGATCCGCGCCATGCCCAACACGCCCTGTCAGCAGGGAGCCGGCATGACCGCGATCTGCAAAGGCAAGCACGCCAACGCCGAAGACGTGGCCATGACCTGCCATATGTTTGATGTGGTGGGGCGCACGGTTGTCGTGGACGAGAAACACATGGACGCCGTGACCGCGCTTTCGGCCAGCGGCCCGGCTTACATCTACATCATTCTCGAGTCGCTTGCGGAGGCTGGCGTAAAGGTGGGACTGCCGCGGGACATCGCGACGCTGCTGGCGGCGCAGACCACCATGGGCGCGGCACGGGTGGTGCTCGAGACCGGAGATCATCCCGCGTTGCTCAAAGATGCAGTGACCACTCCGGCCGGCTGCACGATCGACGCCATCATGGAACTCGAGGAAGGGAAGCTGCGCGTCACCCTCATCAAAGCTGTCGTAAAGGCTGCGCAGCGCGCGAAAGAACTGGCCTACGGTTAGAGATTGCGGTGGCTTCAGTCTTCCGAAGACGTCGGGACCTGAGCCGAATTCACCGACTGCCCTCGACTGAAGCAGCTCGAGCTTTTTCCCGTGGTCACAAATTTGAATGCGCCGGACTCGTCGGCGCAAAACGTCTTGATGCCCGCGTCGGACTCGATCGGCACCGCCGTGATGCGATACTTGGCTGCCGGAGTTCCGTCGCATCCCGTGAGCGCGAAGCGATATCCGCTCCATTCTTCGTTGCCCTGGCCGGGATCGTAGACAAAGCCACTCTCTCCGGGCATAGCGCCCGGCTCGGCAGCTACCAAAGCTGCCACGGTGCAGGCGTAGCCACGATCAGGGTGCCGGGCTGCGTAGTTTCCTTCGGCCATGGCCAGCACGGTCACCCGGTTCTGTGCGGCCGTCTCGTTCGACTCATTTTGGTCCTTGCGCAATCCCTTGAGATAGTCTGGGTCGGTGAGCGGCGCATGCACTGCAGCCGTGACTTCAGTGAGGCGCCAGACTTCTTTTTCCTGCCGCAGAGTAAAGATCAGGCGGGGCACAACGGGGAGCGATTGCAACTGTCCGTCTTTGTAATAGTGGACGGAGAGTTCAATCTCGTCGTCCTCGTCGAGAAGGGTGTCATGCTCGACAGCTATTTCGTATTTCTCGTGGCCGTCGTTTTGTTGGCTGATCAGGAGATTGGGGCCCGTCTCGAATGTCTCGAGTCGTTCGCCCTGCGCAACCATCTGGCGGCCGATGGTGGAGATTTTGAGAACTACGTTCGTCTCCGGGCTGTCGCCCTTGTGAATCAACGTCTGGTTTGCGGTTTCGGGCAGGTGCTTTGTAAAGTCGTTTTCACCCTTGCCCAAGAACATTTCAAGCAGCGCCTGACGGGCGGACTGGGGCGGCGGAGGCGTGGCAGTGGGAGTCTGAGCCAGGAGCGAGATACAGCCAACAACCGCCACAAATAGGGAAACCAGACGAATCAAGCGCATTGATGCCCTCCGTGAAGAGCCGCTACTTGAGAGGTCGTGCAAGTCTAATTCTACAGTTCTAAGACTCCGAAAGCCGCGTCGAAGTTCCGCTTTCGTTAGATCGCGGGAGGGCGGATTTCTTGCGTGCTGTCCTCTGCAGCGGACAATCTGCGTCGCTGCGGCAGCCCTTGCGATTCGTAGTCAGATAAGCACAAGGGACATTGAGGATCCGGCTTCGTGCTACAGTTTTCTGGGGCGCTCCTGATCGTCGCAGCGAGACTCTGGTCAAATCACTAGAAACGAATTCCATGGAGCAAAGGTTCATCCTCTTTAATTTGCTGTTCAAGCTGGGCGTGGCTGCGGCTGTGTCCAGCAGCCTCGTACGTTCCAAGGAATTCAAGCGCCTCTTGTTTCGCGAAGAACGCACGTTCCGGCAGAAGCTATACCTGGTGCTTTGGTTCGGTCTGCCGATCATGATTGGAGTCTGGACCCGAATTTTCTCGAAGAGCTTCCAGGCTGGTGACATGAGTTTTGAGACCGCGCTTCTGCTGGGCGTGATCGGCGGGCGCTGGGCGGGATCGCTGGGCGGCGCTTTGGTTGGCATACCTGCTCTTCTGCACGGCGAGTGGGCCGCGCTGCCCTTCGATGTGCTTTCCGGTTTTCTTGCCGGCCAACTGCGCACTTGGGCGGTCGATAAGGATGATATCTGGTCGTTCTCCCCGTTCATCGATGAAGGCATTTTTCGCATTATTAGGCGCAATCTGTCGCGTCCCCGCCTGTTCGAATGGCAGATCATGTTTTTCTGGACGGTGATTGGCCTGCGATTCGTGCAAACGCAGTTGGTGCAGCATTTCCCGAAGTCCGTCTTCAGCATCGAGAGTCCCGGAAGCTATTGGGTGTACAGCGCGATTTACGCTACGGCGGTGACTGCGGTTGGAATCGAACTGAAAATCTTTAACAGCGTGCGCATAC
>DATDGW010000211.1:0-8786 GCA_036521895.1 Candidatus Sulfotelmatobacter sp.
CGCGTCGTCGTAACGATGGCACAGCACGCGCTGTTCGGCACGGGCCAGCACAGCGCTGGTGGTCTCCCCGACCACGCTGTCATCTCCTGACCCAATCTTCGTTGTCGATTGCAGTCTTGATGTTTTCCGGTGTCAACACGCGGTTCCAAAGATCGTAGTCGGGATTCGCCGGGCTGAGCAGCTCGCCACAGAATTCTGGGGTAACATCCACCAGCCGGCCTGACTCGAAGCGAAGCGCCCGTTCCGCGTAAGGCCTGGCCGCGCCTGAGTGTACTCGTACGTTCCGCCGACCCGATCCCAGATGGTCACCCTACCCTCTTTGTCTTTCTCAAAATCAACCGATGTCCCGTCGCCAACGTGGAAGAGTTTGTGCGGCTTCGGGAACAGTGTCACCACGTTGTAAACCCAGCAACAGTGTGCGCCGCCGGCCTGGTCGGCTTGGAACACAACTTCTCCCTGGCCGTCGCCGTCTAAGTCCATGCCCGTGTGGTCGTCATCGAAGACGACGCCAAAGCCGATCGTGCGGAAAACAACTTTGCCCGCGGCATTGTAGATCGCCACGGTGCAGTCATCGCCCCCGCCGCCCGAGGTATTGCGCGGCGGGCCGAGCGAAATCTCGTACCCGTCCCACAGCTTCGTCTTGTATTGTATGACTCTGTCGTTTTGGGATAGCTGTAACCAGCGATCTTTTCGTCATCGTTCTGCGCACTCGCCCCAGCGACGCACAAGCCAAGCAGGAAGGCAGCGAAGAATAACCGGGACCTATCGCGAATCGTAGGTCACTCAGGACGCCGGAGCAACGTTACTTCCGATTTCACTCTGCTCCTCTGCAACTCGCGATAAGCCTCGCTCTTCGACACTCCACGCTCCCTCGCCACTTTCTTCAGCGCCGACTTCTCGTCCACTTTCTCTTCCGCCATAATCTGCTCCACCCGCTGCCTCACCGATAGACGGATGCATGCGTCCGTCCCTACTTTTTCTTCGCTAGCCTTCCCAATCAGCAGCGTGATCTCGCCCTTCACTGCCTCGCGCGCCCTTAAGTTCTCCAGCACTTCGCCAGCGCGCCCCCGGAGAAACTCTTCATGCAGCTTGGTGACTTCGCGCGCTACTACCACAGGCCGGGCTTCTCCCAGAACCTCGACCACATCGGCCAAGGCCTCGACCAGGCGGTGCGGAGCCTCATAAAACACCTGCGTGCGCGGAGAACTCTTTACCGCTTCCAGCGTCGCCTGCCGCTCCCCGCGCTTGCCCGGAAGAAATCCGCTGAAGCGAAATGAATCCGTGGGCAGCCCGCTCGCCACCAGCGCCGACAGAAAGGCCGACGCCCCCGGAATCGGCACCACCGGCACACGATGCCGGATCGCCAGCGCAATCAGCCGGTACCCAGGATCCGAAATCCCCGGCATGCCCGCGTCGGTCACTAGCGCGACGCTCGCGCCCTCCTGCATCTCCTTGACCAGTTCCGCCGACTTCGTCATCTCGTTGTGTTCGTGATAGCTGGTCGTGCGCGTCGCAATTGCATAATGATTGAGCAGCTTCTGCGTCTGCCGCGTGTCCTCGCAGGCAATCATGTCCACCTCCTTCAGCACGCGCAGCGCCCGCAGGGTGACGTCCTCCAGATTTCCGATCGGCGTCCCCACCAGATAAAGCGCCGGCCCCGTGGAAACCGCAGCCTGCCGCGGCGCAGCTGCGTTCTCACCGCTGCGCTTCGCCTCGCTCTCAGGCTCGGAATCTGCGAACTCCAAATCCGCATCCTTCATGGCCGGAGTCTACCACCGCCCGTAACTTTCCAGCTCCAGAGTCGGTTTATGCTAACGTGCGAGCATCCCAAACTGATATGAAGGGTTCCCCTTCGGGTAACTTCGTGTCCTTCGTGGTAAATAGCTTTTCTGAATCAGGAGCACGGCATGACCGCCAAAGACTTCCGCAAGCTAGTCCTCTCCCTCCCCGAGACTGAAGAACGCTCGCACATGAACCACCCCGACTTCCGCGTCGCCGGAAAAATCTTCGCCACCCTCGGCTACCCCGACAAGACTCGCGCCATGGTCAAGCTCTCACGCGAAGATCAACACAATTTTTCGAAGGATTATCCCGACGCATTTATTCCCGTGAAGGGCACCTGGGGACGCCGCGGCGCCACCAGCGTCTATCTGAAAACAGCGAAGAAAGAAACTGTAGCCAACGCCATCCACGCCGCCTGGCGCAACATGGCCCCCAAGCGTTTGCGGATCGGAAACGGTGACTCCGCACCTGGCCCAAAGCGGTGAACCCGCCCCACCAAACTCCAGCCGCGTAAGCGCGGCCCGGAAGTGCCGGAAAAACGCTAGAAGAAGGGTCGCCGAGTCCCGTCAGGGGCGGCACCATCCGTGGACTTCAACGGTGCTGCCAGAATTGACGCAATCGCTCTCGCGCCCTAGAATCAATACGAAACTGAGGTGTCCCTCACAGCCGTCTCATACTCATGCCACTTTACGAATACGAATGCAAGAAGTGCGGCCACCGCTTCGAAAAAATCCAGAAGTTCTCCGACAAGATGGTCAAGAAGTGCCCCGAATGCGGCGGCCAGGTGGAGCAGATGATCTCCGCTCCGGCTGTCCAGTTCAAAGGTTCCGGCTGGTACGTCACCGACTACGCCAAGAAATCGTCGCCCCCGGGCTCTTCCGGCAGCAGCGAGTCCAAAGACAAAAAGGACGATAAACCGAAGGCGGACAGCAGCTCAAAAGACGCGTCGTCGAAAGATAGCTCCTCCTCAAAGGAGTCCTCCTCCAAAGACGGCTCCTCGAAAGAAACGCCGGGCAAAGGTTCCGGCCGGCACAAATAAAGCGGCTCCGGATTCACCGAAGCCGTCAGAATATTGCGAAGCTGACCGAGCCGCCTTACTTCAGCTCCCGCTCAAAGTGATCCACAATCATCGTGAACAGATGGACGCGTGCGTCCCTGCCTGAAATGCCGTGCGTCTTGTTGGGATAGATCATCAGCCGGAACTGTTTCCCCGCCTTGATCAGTGCATCAATCATCTGAACGCTGTTCTGGAAATGCACGTTGTCGTCGCTCGTGCCGTGCACCAGCAGAAGCGCCCCGTGCAGCTTATCCGCTGACGTCATCACATCCGATTGCTCGTACCCGTCCTTGTCGTCCTGGAGCAGCCCCATGTAACGCTCGGTGTAAATCGTGTCGTAGTTCCGCTGATCGGTCACCGGAGCCACCGCCACTCCCGCGCGAAAGCGGTCGGAATGCGTCATCGCATACAGCGTCATCGACCCGCCGTTCGACCATCCCCATATTGCAACGCGATCTTTATCCAGCTGCGGATACTGCGCCAGCAACTGATCGAGCGCGGTCAGCTGATCCTTCAACTCAATCGCGCCAAACTCGTGCCGGATCGCCGTCTGAAATTTGCGATCGCGCCCCGGAGTCCCGCGATTGTCGACAGCGAAAATCGCGAAGCCCTTGCGCGCCAGAATCTCGTCGAACGGATCCGGCGTCGATTTCCTCACCATCTGCGCCGCCGGTCCGCCGTAAATGTTGATGATCAGCGGAATCTTCCCGCTGGCCGGCGCGGCCGGAGGCAGCAGCAAGCGCCCGTACAGCAGCGTCCCATCGTCGGCCTTGAACTCCAGTTGCTTCGGCGCGCGCAGCCCATACTCGGCGATGGTGTTCTTCGCCGCCCACACCGGATTGCACGCTCCTTCCACCGCGCACACCTTCACGCTCGGCGAATTCTGCGGCCCAAAAAACATGTGTGTATAGTGCTTTCCATCGTCGCTGAAGTTTCCAATGTGCATGCCCTCTTCCGTGGTCAGCGCCTGGAACCCCGAGCCGTCCAGCTGCACCGAAAAAATATGCACCTGCCGCGGATCATCTTTATTCGCCGAAAAGAATACAGTCCCGGCAGCCTCATCCACACCTTCAATTCCCAGCACCTCGAAGTCGCCCTTGGTCAGTTGCCGCTCCAGCTTTGCATCGGCGGACATCGGATTTTGCTTGTCGAAGCTATAAAGATAAAGATGCATGTTCCCGTCGCGCCAACTCGGCCACAGAAACTGCCCCGACGATTTCAGGAACCGAACCTCGACGCGATCGAAGTCAATCCACGCCCCCGGTGTGCTCTCCCTCAGCACAATCCGTGACTTGCCCGATTTCGCATCCACGAAATACAGATCCATCTTGTCCTCGGTGCGGTTCAACACCTCAGCCCAGATCACGCCTTCGCGCACCCAGCCAAACCGCGGGATATACGCCTCCTCATCGCTGGTCAGCGAAATCCAGCGCACCTTGCCTTTATCTGCATCTACAACGCCCAGCTTCACCACCGGATTCGGATCGCCCACCTTGGGATACTTCTCGTTGTCCACGCTGGGATGCGTCGGCATCCAGTCGGTAATGGGATAGGTCGGCACCTTGCTCTCGTCCATGTGCAGGAACACGATCTCTTTGCTGTCAGGCGACCAGAAATAATTGCTGCGGACCGCCAACTCTTCGGTGTACACCCAGTCGCTATCGCCGTTGAACAGGTTCTCACCGCTATCCTTTGTCAGCGCTTTCTCATCCTTGCCGCTCACCGGACGAACATACAGATTGTGTTTGCGCACATAAGCCATGTGCGCGCCATCGGGAGAAAACTTCGGATCCCCACTCGGATCGCTCGCAGAGGTAAACTGCACCGCGGTTTCCGTTCCCAAGTCGTACAGCCAGAGCTGCCCCTGCGAATCGAAAATCAAGTGCTTCGAATCCGGCGCCCACAAGTACGCCGCCACGTGATAGCGGGTCAACCGCTCCTTCTCCCGCTCGTTCTTCACCTTGTTCACGTCCGGATCAAGCAACGCTAGCTTCGCCGCGCTCACCAACATTTTCTTCTCGCCGGTGGACGCGTCCACGTACCACAACTCGCCCTTCTCGCCCTTTTCGTCACGCTGCACATACGTGAGCTTGGTCCCGTCCGGACTCCACTCGGCGTTCTCGAGCCCGCGCCCGCCTAACCCGCCGGGCTGATAGACGGTTTCAATGGTGAGCGGCTTGGTAGGCGAGGTCTGCGCTACCACCGGCACACTAGAGATGGCACAGAGGATGAAAGCGAACATGACAAAGCAGGCGATCAAGAAAATCTGTCTCTTCACGAAGCGACCTCGCAGGCAAGAATTAACGGCAGACGCACAACGCACGAACCATCGAGTGTACACCGCCCCAGCCCCATCAGGAGCCGGGTAGGGGCGCCCGCACCAGCAGTAAGGCGGCTCGCACCATCACCCGCTTCACTGCCGCCGTCGCAGGAGATAAGGGCGCGGACTCATGTCCCTGACCCGGCACTAAGGGGCTGAACTGAACCCGCCTCGACGATCAGGGCTAACCGGTGCGGCAGGAGGCGGGCAAGTTCTCGTCCCAAGCCCGTAAATCGCGCTCCCCCGCATGTTAGAATCAATACATATTCAATGCTTCCCGACATAGAAAATCTGCTGAAACTGCAAGACACTGACAAGGAAATCCGCCGTCTACAGGACGAGGTTGCTGAATTCCCCAAGCGCGTCGCCGTCATCGAGCAGAAATTGGCAGGCACAAAGGCCCAGCTCGAAAAAGCCCAGGCCGCCGTCAAGGTCGACGAAGCGGCCCGCCGCAAGTACGACACCGCCATCAGCGATCTCCGCGGCAAGATCTCAAAATACCGCGACCAGTCTCTCGACGTAAAAACCAACGACCAGTACAAAGCGCTGCTGCACGAGATCCAGTTCGCCGAAAAGGAAATCACGGCGAACGAAGACAAGATTCTCGAGCTGATGGTCAACGCCGACGCTCGCGACAAGGAAGTCAAAGCCGCGCAGGCCGAGCTAAAAGCCGAAACCGCCGAGATCGAGAATGAAAAAGAGGAAGCCCGCCTGCTGACCGCCAAGGACGAAAAGCTACTCGCCGAGTGGCGCGCCCAGCGCGATCAGATCCGCACCAGCGTCAACGAAGACCTGCTCCGCCATTACGAGCGCGTTTCCAAGTTCCGCGGCAGCGGCCTCTCCGAAGTCCGCGATCAGAAATGCATGGCTTGCCGGGTCATGCTCCGGCCTCAGACCTACAATGAAGTTCGCTCCGGCCTGCAAACCATCATTTGCGACTCCTGCCAACGCATTCTCTATTTCGATCCTGCCCAAGAACTCGCCGACCAGAAGCCCTCGACCACGCGTCCCAAACGCCATCATCCCAAGATCGACGCGCCGCAAGCCTGGTACTACCGCGCGGAATTCGACGGCCTCGGCGAGGTCTTCCTCTGCCTGACCACCGCCCGCGGCCAGTCCAGCCGCCGCGTCTACGACGTGCACACCGGACGCCTCATCGGCGACATCCTCCTCCGCGAAGGCGACTATCGCCAGGCCTTCCCCGAAGACATCACCGGAGCCATGCGCCTCAACGGCGGTTGGAGCGAAGACGAACTCGACTCCTTCGGCAACGAACTCCCCATGGTCGCCCTCGATTCACTCCGCGCCGACCTGGATCTAGCCCGCCATGAAGCCGCTGCCGGCTCTCATGTGAAGCAGTCAGTGGCACCAGCCCCAGAGCACGCCGCCAGCTAAAAGGTTTTATGCGGGGACGGCCGCCCTCGGTCGTCCGTCGAGCGCAGCTCGACCCTGCCCGCGCCAAATCGACTGCCGGTAATTTAAGATTTCTCCACCCTCTCAGGAGAACGCCCGATGTCCGCAGTCGACACCTACCACGTCATCGCCAAGTACTACGACGGCGCCTACGCCGCGAAACAGGATCTCGTGGACCTCCCCTTCTACCTCGATCTCGCCGAACCATCCCGCGGCCCGATCCTCGAGATCGCCTGCGGCACCGGCCGTGTCCTGCTCCCCATCGCCCGCAAGGGTATCGAGATCTGCGGAGTCGACAACTCGCAGCCGATGCTTGACGTCCTGAACCAGAATCTCGCCGGTGAGTCGCAAGAAGTCCGCAATAGAATCACCGTGCACCGAGGCGACATGCGCAACTTCCGCCTGGACCGAAAATTCCCCCTGGTGATGATCCCCTTCCGCCCCATGCAGCACCTGTTCACCGTCGAAGACCAGATCGCCGCCCTCAAAACAGCGGCCGCCCACCTGACCGACGCCGGAACTTTGGTCTTCGATGTCTTCTATCCCAAGTTCGACATGATTTGGACAAACGTCGGAGAAGAAGTCCCCGAAATGGAGTGGACCCCGTCGTCCGATCCCACCAAGCTCGTGCGCCGTTTCTTCCGCAAAGACGCGATCGACAAGATCAACCAGATCTTCAGCTTCACCTTCATCTTCCGCACCTACCAGTCGGGCGACCTGATCCTCGAAGAAACAGAAGCCTTCCGCCTCTGCTACTACACCTGCCCGCACCTGCGCGCATTGTTCCTACTCGCGGGCCTAGAGCCGGTCGCGGAGTACGGCTCCTTCGCCAAGACTCCAATGGACAATACCGCGGAACAGATGATCTTCCTCCTGCGCAAATCTTCCTAGCGGCGAGCAGGCTTAGGGTTGTGTAGAGACAGCCGCCTTCGGCTGTCCAGGTTTTGCTTGTGTGGGACCGGGGCCCATTGGCCCGGTCGTCGAGCGCCAGCTCGACCCCGCCGCCGCTCAACCGCACCCCAGCGTTTAAGATGGCTGCATGCCAAAAGCCCCCGCGCCCGACACCCTCCCCACGGTGAAGGTCTCCCCCCGCGGCGCCACGCGCCTCAAAGACGGCCACGTCTGGGTCTACCGCTCTGATATCGTCTCCGCCGACGGCGTCCTCCCCGGCTCACTGGTCCAAGTCACCGACCATCGCGGCAAGCCTCTCGGGAGCGCCCTCTACTCCAGCTCCTCGCAAATCGCCATCCGCATGATCTCGCACGACCAGATCCCGGATCTCCCCGCGCTTCTTCGCCACCGAATCACCGCCGCCATCGCCTATCGCGAATCTCTAGTAACCGACACCGAAGCCTACCGCGTCGTCTTCAGCGAAGCCGACTTCCTCCCCGGCCTCATCGTCGACCGTTACGACGACATCCTTTCGCTGCAGATGCTCACTCAGGCGATGGACGCCAACCTTTCCCGCGAAACTGTCATCTCTGAGTTAAGTCAGCAGCTTCATCCCGTTTCGATCATCGAGCGCGTCGATCCGCGCGTGCGCGAATTGGAGTCCCTTCCGCCCCGCGCGTCCGGCCTCTTACATGGCAGCAAGACCGCCACCACGTTCGCCATGAACGGAGTTCAGTTCCATTTCGACGCCCTCGAAGGCCAAAAGACCGGCGCCTTCCTCGACCAGCGAGAGAACTACGCCGCTGCCGCCCTCTACGCCCATGGAGAGGCCCTCGACGTCTTCTGCTATCAGGGAGGCTTCGCCCTCCACCTGGCTCCCCGCTGCTCGCAAGTCACCGGCGTCGACAGCTCGCGTCCCGCGCTCGAATTGGCCGACCAGAACGCCACCCTCAACCAAACACTCCTCAAGGGAAAAGAGATCGAATGGATCGAGGCCAACGCTTTCGACCTGCTTAAGGATTACTCCTCCTCCGATCGCCGCTACGACACCGTCGTTCTCGACCCACCCGCCTTCGCCAAGAGCAAGCGCGATCTCGACTCCGCGCTCCGCGGGTACAAGGAACTCAATCTCCGCGCCCTGAAGATGCTCCGACCCGGCGGCATGCTCATCACCTGCTCCTGCTCTTACCACGTCAGCCAGCACAACTTTCTCGAAATGCTCGCCTCCGCCGCCCTCGACGCCCACCGCACCCTTCGCCTGATCGAGGTTCGCGGGCAGGCCAAAGACCATCCCGTCCTCCTGAATATCCCAGAAACGGCCTA
>DATDGW010000212.1:0-1947 GCA_036521895.1 Candidatus Sulfotelmatobacter sp.
CATACCGCCTGGGACCTGGGTGTCTCCGATTCCACGGCTATCTGGTTCGTCCAATGTGTGGGTCGCGAGCGTCGACTGGTTGACTATTACGAAGGCTCAGGTGTCGGCCTCGATCATTACGCCCAGGTGTTGCACGACAAGCGCATCCAGCACGGCTGGAAGTATGGCGATCATTATTTTCCTCATGACATCACGGTAAGGGAGTTAAGCAGTGGCATATCCCGCGTGCAATCTTTGGCAGCGCTGGGTATCGAAGCAACCCCTGTACGTCAGTCCAACGTTTTGGATGGTATTAATGTTACTCGTCGCATGCTCGGACGGACTTGGATGGATAGCAATCGATGTGAGCGAGGCATTGAAGCGCTGCGGCAGTATCGCCGTGAGTATGATGACAAACTGAAAGATTGGCGCCGAAATCCGCTCCACGACTGGACTTCGCATGGTGCTGATGCGCTACGCACATTTGCCTGCGGCTACTACGAGCCAACAATCGGCAGCAGCTCGGGTGTGTTTCGTCGCCGGCCGCCGGCTCCGCCACGCGGAACACATTGGAGTCAATGAACAGCTTAGTTGGTTACCTGGGTAGATACCTCCACAGTTCGCATGCTGGCCGTCCGTCGTCGTTCGATCCGAGAGGCTTGGTTAATCCCTCCAGAAGTTCTTGAACCGGTTCGGCGTCAAGGCCGTGTAGCGGACCGTTGACATGATTGATCGGTGGCCGAGATAGGCTTGGATGGCGCGAGTGTCGTGGCCGTCGTTGGCGAGCTTGAACCCGCAGGCATGGCGCAGCATGTGGGAATGCACGAGGAACGTGAATTTCGCAGCCACGCCCGCCCTCGCAACCATGCGCTGATATCCAGCCGCGGACAACGGCGCGCCACGCTCCGAGATGAAGACGTATGGGGACGTTGGCGCTTCGCGCAGGAGCTTGCGCAGCGCGCGGCTTTCCCGCGCCGATATCGGATGCACGCTGGCATCCCCGCTCTTGGCCCTGCGGACATGCAAGCGCCCGGTGGCGAGGTCGATGTCGTCCCAGCGCAGTGCCACCAGCTCTGAGGCCCTGAGGCCATGGCGGTAGGCGACCAAGATCGCCGTGGCGTCCCGATGCCCAGAGCGGTTCTGCTTGGCGGCCTCGATGAGCCGCTCGACCTCCCGGTCGGTGAGATATTCACGGCTGCGCCTGTCAACTGTTACATTTACTGAGGTTGGAGCCGCTTTGCGAAGCCGCAAGTTTTCCATGGAAACAGCCCTCCCGCCCGTTCATACTGTTACAGATTTGGAAAGAGGTGTAACGGACCCCGAAGGATGTTCAACCCCAGCGCCGCCCGATATTGCCGGGACGAAAGGGTCGGGTCCCATCCGGTGATCGGGTGCGTGGCGGGAGTGCCCTGCTTGACCCTGCGGACGTGCAGGATGGCGTTTTCCAAGTCCGACTGCTCCCAGCGTAGGTCAACCAGCTCTGAGGCCTCCCTCAGCCCTCACTTGGATCGCCCGCGCGTTCGTCCTCCAATTCCAGGAGCATGAGCCGCGCCAATCCAGCCGGCCGTGCATTTCCAACTTGTGTCGTTTTCTGACGCCCATCGGACGACGTGACCGTGAGTAATCCGTCCACAACCCACATTTCGCCTTGTAGTGCCGGCTGGCGTTTTCTTTCGATAACGATCTCAGCGTAGTCCGCCGCATTGGATGGACGCATCTTGGCCATGCTGTCTCCCTGCACTGAAATCGGAATCAAAATGCGCCGGCTTATCACCCGGCGCATCGCGAATCTCCACTTCAGTATATCGCAACGACCCAAAAGGTCGCCGGATCGACACGCCTTGCGGTGCTTATCCTGCGCTTTTCCCCAATATGCCCACCCCGGAGCGCGAATGGCCTCGCGCTGACTCAGAGATCGCCGCTGGCGCGTTTGTCGGTGCCAACGGCAGAAAGACCCGTTTGTCCGCT
>DATDGW010000213.1:0-3407 GCA_036521895.1 Candidatus Sulfotelmatobacter sp.
ACGGCCACCGTCGAGGGCATCATGAAGAAAATCGATCGGGCGCGGGTCAAGATGGAGCAGATCAAGCCCGGATCCACCCTGCCCCGAGGCAGAAATAAAGAAGGAATAATCTGTAAAGTTATTTAAGATACACTACACTAGAATGTGATACGCACCGCCGGGGAAGACGATAATCGTGGCACCCGTGTTCTTCCCTTGCGGCGAGTAAACCGTAAGAGTCGGAGTCGACACGTTGCCCAGGCGGGTGACCGGCTTGCCGGCAACTAAACGATCCTTGGCGGTTGTGGTGTCGATCTCGGCGCCCGCGTTCGATGGGGTGCCGGGGGCGCCGTGCGGCCAGAGGTTCAAAGTCAGAGGGCCGGGAGCGGTCTGCCACGCGGGCTTTTCCGCGTACAGGCTGACCGAGAGAACGCCAACTGCGGCGAGAAAACGGAGACGTCTTGGCATTATGAGACCCTTCGCATTCAAAGAGTTGATCGAAGCGCAACGATGATCTCAGCCCATCGTATGAGGTGCAAGCACTCGTTATAAGATTGTCCCGAACACATTCATGCCCACCAGCGCCATCTCGTTCCGCCATAAGCTTGCCGGAAACGCCCGCCACAATCCGCTAGCGGCGATTGGCGTGGTCTTAGTGGTGCTCTTCGTAATCTTTGCCCTTTTCGCGCCCTGGATTGCACCGCAGGACCCGGCCTCGATCCATCTTCCCGCGCGCCTGGATCCGCCATCGCCTGCCCACTGGTTCGGCACCGATGAATTGGGCCGCGACATTCTTTCTCGCGTCATCCATGGTGCGCGCATTTCCATGCTGGTCGGAACCTGCGTTGTGCTCACTTCGCTCGTCCTTGGACTCATCATCGGCTCCATTGCCGGATACTACGGAGGAGGCATCGACCGCTTCGTCAACGTCGTCTTGATGAACGCGTTTCTGTCGTTCCCCGGAATTCTACTAGCGATTGCGTTTATCGCGTTCCGCGGTCCCGGGATCTTTAACCTCGTTCTCGCGCTGTCTCTCGGCGGATGGGTTGGCTATGCGCGCCTGGTCCGCGGACAAGTGCTTGCCGCCCGCGAACGCGAGTTCGTGGAAGCCGCCCGCGCCCTCGGCGCCAGCGATCTGCGCATTATCGTCCGTCACATTCTGCCCAACATTATTCAGCCCGTGGTGGTTCAAGCTGCGATCGGCATGGCGGGAGCGATTCTCGCGGAAGCCACCATGAGCTTTCTGGGACTGGGCGTGCCTCCGCCGACCGCGAGCTGGGGAGCCATGCTCAACGATGGCCGCGCCCATCTGTTCGACGCGCCGCATCTGGTACTGTTTCCCGCGCTCGCCGTGATGCTGGCAGTGCTGAGCTTCAACTTTATCGGCGACGCATTGCGCGACTATCTCGATCCGCGCTCCCGCATGGAAGCGGGACTGTAGGCTCCCGGCTCGCCCCTTTCGCCCGAAACCCGCCCCAATCACGCTGTTTGGCTTGTAAGGGCTTCAAGCCAAACCACATAAAAAACGCGCAACATTTCTTGACACTCTGGGTTTCTTCTCCCGTGGCCACAAGGTTCTAAAAAAATTAGCCGAACACAAATCAGACCAAGGGGAGAGTTCCAATGAAAAGCACGATCCAGATCACGTTTCTGAGCACAGCGCTTGCGATCCTGGCGCTGCCGGTTGTGGCCCAATCGACCAACCCCGCGCCGGTCACGGGCGAAAGCATTCAGGACCGGAAAGAGAATCAGCAAGACCGCGTCGCCAACGGCGTAAAGAGCGGCCAGCTGACTGCCGGCGAGACGGCGAACATCGAAAAGAAAGAGTCCAACCTGAATCACGAAGAGAAGGACATGCGTTCGCTGGATAACGGCAAGCTGACGTCGGCCGACAAGACCACCCTGAACCAGCAGCAGAATCAGCTCTCCCAGCAGATCTATCAGGACAAGCACAACTCCGCGGTGCAGAATACCGCCCCCAAGAGCGAAGTCGGTAAGCGCGCCGAGAATCAGCAGGACCGCATCGCGCAAGGCGTCAAGAGCGGGCAACTGACCGCCGGGGAGACTGCCCACCTGGAAAAGAACGAAGCGAAGATCAACAAGGAAGTGCGCAACGATCGCGCCGCCAACGCCGGCAAGTTGACGGCTCAGCAGAAGCAGCAGGTTAACCATCAGCAAAACAAGATGTCGCGTCAGATCTACCGTGACAAGCACAACGGACGCCGGCAGTAGGCCCAGTTTCCACCACGAGGAGAAGACGAGAGGAAGAGAAGGAAGTCGCAACGCCTCCGGGGCCAACCGGGGGCGTTTTGTTTTTTTGGCTGTGCTAGGCTCGACCGCCACCCATAAGCCTATGAAAACGCCCCAGATCCCATTCTTGACATGAATTGCAAATTGCAATATAACTATTGCGTATTGAAATAGACCTTCAGGGGCGTGATCGGTGAAGCTGGGCGAGAAAATTCGGTACTTGCGCGAAGTCGAAGGCTCATTGCGCGGTCTGGGGCGTCCCATGACCCAGCTCGAGTTGGTGCATGCCATTCGCGAAGAACTGGGCAAGGGCAATTCGATCAGCCAGTCGTATCTCTCGCAGATCGAAAACGGCGCACGCCCGCACATGACGCAGTCCTCGCGCGCGCTCCTGGCGAAGTTCTTCAAGGTGCATCCCGGCTTTCTCGTAGATGACCCGGACGGCTACCACACCGAACTGACCTCGGACCTGCGCACGACCGAAGGTCAGCTCGATGTGTGGCTGCTGCAAGGTTCGGAGAGATTCGCCAGCGATCCGGAAGTCAGCAAGGTGCTGATTAAGGCCGCTCGCGAAAAAGACACGCGCCGCAGTTTTCTGCTGTTGGGCGCGATTCTCGATACCCCGGGACTGGCCGACCGCCTGCTGGAGGCGCTGCGGCCCGAAATCGTAGCCGGCAATGGTCATCATTCTCGCGCCAGCCAAGGTCGGGCCGCGAATGCGGAAGGGAGGCGAATCCGATGACGTCAATCAATTTCGACTGGTCTGATTTCTATCTGATCTGTTTCGCGATCGGCTTCTGCTTTAGTTTTTTTTCGTTCGTGTTTGGAGGAGCTCGTTTCGGCCGCCTGCATCTGCCGCACTTTCATGGACACGGCGTCCCTCACCTGCCAGGAGCGCACGCTCCCATGGGGCACGCTCCGGTTGCAGGCGGACACGCGCCCGCAGCAGCCCACGGTGCGGCAGCACCGCACGCTCCGAGCGCACAGGCGGCATCGCGCGGCAGCAGCGTTTCGCCGTTCAATCCACCTTCCCTGGCCGCGTTCCTGGCCTGGTTTGGCGGCACCGGATATTTGCTCACCCGCTTCTCGTCGCTGTGGGTTGGCCTGGGCTTGCTCTTATCGGTGGGCAGCGGACTCATCGGGGGCGGAATCATTTTCCTGTTCCTGAGCCGCGTGCT
>DATDGW010000214.1:0-3659 GCA_036521895.1 Candidatus Sulfotelmatobacter sp.
CTCATAACCCGAAGGTCGTCAGTTCAAATCTGACCCCCGCAACCAATTCTAAGTCCTGTTTCAGGAAAGTCTTACGCAACGAGCGCCGGGCGAATCGGCACCTCCAATTTATAGCCCAATTCGCCCAACCCAAATCCCAAATCAGCCCTCTCACACCATTCGCGACGATCAATCGTCACTTCACCTCCGGTAAACACTAGCCGAGTTCGCGGTACTTATCCGAACGTATTCTGCTGTCCGTTGCTGGTTCAGGTTTCCGGGGTGCAGTTCAGACTTGCTAGAACTGTCCTCCGCAAAAAATCCGTACGCGATAAATTTGTGCGCGAAAATCTGCGTGAAACGCTAGCTTGCTCCCTTTAGCACACCCGTGGCATGCTCCCAGCCCCATGAGAACTGCCCATTCCGTGCTTCGTTTGGTCTTCATACTTTCCTCTCTGGCTCAGGACGCTCTCCGATTCTTGTTGTTGGGCACTCGTTCGGGCGCTGCCATCAAAGCGGAAAATATGTTCCTCCGGAAACAACTCGCCCCTTTCCTCGAGCGCGAAGTCAAACCTCGGCGGGCGGCCGACGCTACACGGTTGTCTCTGGTCCTTCTCTCTCGGCTCTTCGCATGGCAAGACGCTCTGGTCAACGTCAAGCCTGAGACCTTCCTCGGCTGGCATCGGAAGGGTTTTCAGTTGCTCTGGCGATGGAAATCGAGGCCGCGCGGGAGGCCCCGAGTGCCCGGGCGACTCCAGGAACTGATCTTCAAGATGGCGCACGAGAATCCAACGTGGGGAGAGGAGCGCATCGCTGCTGAGTTGCTCCTTAAGCTGGGAATTCGCGTGTCCCCTCGTACGGTTCGACGCTACATGCCGCTTACCACTCGGCCTAGGAAACGCCTTCCTTCTCAGCGATGGATGACGTTTGTACGAAATCACGCCCAGGCGATGTTAGCCAGCGATTTCTTTGTCGTCGTGACGGTACGCTTTCGAGTTCTCTACGTGTTTGTAATCATGGAGGTAGGAACACGCAAGATTGCTCACTTCAACGTGACCGATCACCCTACCGCAGCTTGGACGATCCAACAGTTTCGAGAGGCCATCACGGGTGAGCATCCCTACCGGTTCGTTCTCCACGACCGGGACAGCATCTACTCGACGGAACTTGATTGCGCCCTGAAGTCGCTGGGCGTCATCGTCTTGAGGACTCCGTTTCGGGCGCCGCAAGCGAATTCTTTTTGTGAACGGCTCGTGGGCACGATTCGAAGGGAATGTCTTGATTTCCTCATCCCTTTGAACCAGCGGCACGTGCGACGAATCCTGAAAGAGTGGGTTGCCCACTATAATCAGGGGCGACCACATGCGAGCTTGGGACCGGGAATTCCTGACCCTGGCGAAGCTTTCGCAATCACGAGAAATCGCCACCGGCACCACTTAGCCCACGATGGTAAGGTCGTTAGCCGATCGGTCCTCGGCGGATTACATCACGAGTACCGGTTGGAAAGGATTGCCGCTTAGACGCATGAGTTGGGTGAAGAACTGGGGGGTTCTTATTTGTATCAGGTTCACCTGCACCACAGGCCGGAGTCCTACAGCTACGGTCGCTCTTTCACAGACGACGATATATAAGAGGATAGGCAGTCCGAGCCCTTCCATTGTACTTCTATCGGTTCTGAGTGGGAACTTTCAAACGTTAGAGGAAATTTTTGCGGAGAACAACGGTTTCCGGCAAGAGTGTGCCCTCTTTAATCAGGATGGTGCCCGGTTTGATTGTATTTGGCATTATGGCGGCCGCTTTCTTTCCGCAGCCCTACTGCGAAGCTTGAGGTTAACCTCGACGTTAGACTGTGAGCAACCATGGCGGATACAATCTGTTCAAAACAGTTCAGATTGTATCCATCCGACAGACGGCTGGTCGCAGTTGGCTTCATCGCCTAAAGTTTGCACGCGCTAGAAACGCAGCATTCGCAGGCGATCGAAATACAGCATGATTGTGTTCACTTTTCAGGGTTCCCGCGCAACCCTCGGTGCAAATAGAACGGGGTTTAGTACGCTCCTCCCATGCCGCCGCCTGCACCAACCACAGCCATCTTTTCCTCTCCCTTAGCGTCGGCGATCAAGACTTCGGTTGTTAGCATCAGTGAGACGATGGACGCAGCGTTCTGGAGGGCGAGGCGCGTGACCTTAGCTGGATCAATAACACCAGCCTTGACCAGGTCCCCGAACTCACCGGTCTCTGCGTTGAAGCCGAAGTTCTCATCCTTCGACTCGCGCACGCGTCCAACAACCAGCGCGCCTTCGTGCCCGGCGTTCTGGGCAATCTGGCGAATGGGTTCTTCGAGCGCACGCTTTACGATGTTCACCCCAATGGCTTCATCGTCGTGGAGTTTCAGCTTCTCCAGGGCCGGCAGGCAGCGCAGAAGAGCAGTACCGCCTCCGGAGACAATGCCTTCCTCAACTGCCGCACGGGTGGCGTGCATGGCGTCCTCGACGCGAGCCTTTTTCTCTTTCAACTCGGTCTCGGTTGCCGCGCCTACCTTGATTACTGCGACGCCGCCAACCAGCTTGGCAAGTCGCTCCTGGAGCTTTTCCTTGTCGTAATCCGAGGTGGTCTCTTCGACCTGCACACGGAGCTGCTTGATTCGACCTTCGATCGCGCTGGCCTTGCCGGCGCCTGCGACGATCGTCGTGTTGTCCTTGTCGATGGTCACCTTCTTGGCGCTGCCCAAGTCCTCAATCTTCACGTTCTCAAGCTTTATGCCGAGGTCCTCGGTGATGGCTTTCCCATCTGTGAGAATGGCGACGTCTTCGAGCATGGCCTTGCGGCGGTCGCCGAAGCCCGGAGCCTTCACTGCCGCGCACTGGAGTGTGCCGCGCAGCTTATTCACGACCAGCGTGGCCAAGGCCTCGCCATCGACTTCTTCAGCAATGATCAGCAGCGGCTTGCTCATTTTGGCCGTCTGTTCGAGCAAGGGCAGCAGGTCCTTCATCGAGCTGATCTTCTTCTCGTGGATCAGGATGTGTACGTCCTCGAGTACGCATTCCATGCGCTCCGGGTCGGTCACAAAGTAGGACGACAGGTATCCGCGGTCAAATTGCATGCCTTCGACCACTTCGAGGGTCGTCTCCATCGTCTTGGATTCCTCGACGGTGATGACGCCATCCTTACCGACCTTCTTCATCGCTTCGGCGATGATGCTGCCCACCTGCTTGTCGGTGTTGGCACTGATTGTGCCCACCTGCGCGATCATGTCGCCCTTCACCTCGCGGGAGAGCCTCTTGATCTCTCCAACGGCAACTTCGACTGCCTTATCAATGCCGCGTTTGAGCGCCATCGGGCTCGCGCCTGCGGCAACCGTTCGCACACCCTCACGGAAGATTGCTTGTGCCAGCAAGGTCGCGGTGGTGGTGCCATCGCCAGCCACATCCGAGGTCTTGGACGCAACCTCGCGCACCATTTGTGCACCCATGTTCTCGAGCGGGTCTTGCAGCTCGATCTCCTTCGCAACGGTCACGCCGTCCTTGGTGATGATCGGCGCCCCGAACTTCTTCTCGATCACCGCATTGCGCCCCTTCGGCCCGAGCGTGATCTTTACAGCGTCAGCCAGAATGTTGACGCCGCGCAAAATCGCCTGCCGTGAATTCTCACCGGTTACAATTTGTTTTGCCATTAGACGT
>DATDGW010000215.1:0-1903 GCA_036521895.1 Candidatus Sulfotelmatobacter sp.
CCAGCGAGCCGCTTCCGTGCGGTCAGCAGGCACGCCCTCGCCATCGCGGTACATGAGCCCGAGATGGAACTGCGCTTCCGCAAGACCTTGGTCCGCGGCCTTGCGCCACCAGGAAACGGCTTGCGCAAAATCCTTGGGCACACCGCCCCCGAGGTAGTAAAACATCCCGAGGATAGTCTGTGCCTCCGCCTCGCCCTGCGCGGCACGCCCCTTCACACTTTGTACTTGTTCCGGGGTCTGCGCAGAACAGATGATCGCGCTGAATGCCATGACGATGGCGCAAGCGCTTCTGTTAAGCCGGGTAATTCTCATAATGGGTTCCTTTGCTAGGGCAGGGCGGAAGCGTCGCTTGTAAATTACTGCATCGCGAAGAATTTCAGTCAGTGTCCAGGACCCGATTTCGTGGTCAGATATACCCGCCATCCAGTTGAGCCCGATCGCCCGCGCCGCCTCCTCTACGCTTCTGGAAGATAATAACGCGGCGATCGCTTCTTCCTTCTTTCGTCCGAATTTTGTGCCGTATCCCCTCATCTTTCCCCAATCTGTAGATTCCCGGCAATCCCGATCCCCATCGCCGTCCGATCGCCGCTTGCGACTCCCGCAGATTTGCCTTGCATTTTGGCCGGACCGGAGTGATCCATGTCGTGACCGCGGCAATCACCGCCGAAGGAGAACACATCATGACATCGAACATAGAAGCCACCGAAACGACCCCGGCTCCTGCAGCCAAGGAGCCGAAGTCGCCTAAAAAGGCCTGCGCTGGCGCACGTCGCGCCCACGTCGCGCCGAAGAAGGGTAAGCCCGGCAAGAAGGCCGCGCCCGCGAAAAAGGGCGCACGCGCCAAGGAACCCGCCAAGACTGCCAAGGCTGCGCAGAATCCAAAGCAGACGGCCGCTGGCGCCCGCGCCGGAAGCAAGACCGCCCAGGTCCTGGAGCTGCTGAAGCGGCCCGGCGGTGCTTCGGCCAAGGAACTTCTCAAAATCACCGGCTGGCAAGCGCATTCCTTGCGTGGCTTCCTGTCCGGAACGGTTGGTAAGAAGATGGGGCTGACCGTCCTCTCCGACAAGAGCGAAGAGGGAGAGCGCGTCTACTCGATCGAGGGCTGAGCCTTCCTGATTCGGTTCCCTCAGCGCCGCCAGGTTCCTGCCTGGCGGCGTTTCTCGTCTTCGATGAGCTGCCACTCGACCTGCCAGTCCAAAAGTCCCATCAACAAGCCGTCGACGTCGGGATTGCCGGCCGCCATCTCTTTCTCGATGGCCGCGATCTCGCGGCGGCAGCGCTCCATTCATGCGGACTCCTTGTGGCGCTCCACCGCGACTTCCTCGAACGTCCGGCCGTCACCGTCGAGGGTGGCCTTCTTGCCAGCCAGCGATTGCCAGCGTTGCACGACCACGTCAACGTACTTCGGATCAAGTTCCAGACCAAAGCAGACGCGCTCTGTCAGCTCCGCTGCGGCGATCGTCGTGCCGGAACCCAGGAACGGGTCGTACACCAACTCGCCGCGCCGGAGATGGTTCAGGATCGGACGCCGCATAAGTTCAACTGGCTTTTGCGTCGGGTGATCGAATTTGTCCTCATCCGATCCGCCCATGATGAACTTCGGCGAGGGCGAATCCCAGATCGTCGAGTTCTCGCCTGCCTTTCCGTACCATGGAGCGTTCTTCTTTCGTACAAACCAGCAGGGCTCATGGGCGAACCAATAGAGTGTGCGCGTCAGCACGGTCCTGCCCTTGTTCCAAATGATCTGCTGGTGGTGAACGAAGCCGATCCGGAGCAGGCCTGCAAGAACCTCGGCGGTGAACTTCGATGCGTGCCATACGTACGCGGCCTCGAGACTCGGCACCAGCGCAAACGCTTCCGACCAGTCCGCGCGCGTGTCCCCCGAGATGGTGGTCTCCGTGTG
>DATDGW010000216.1:0-23941 GCA_036521895.1 Candidatus Sulfotelmatobacter sp.
AGAGCACTTCCCCATCCTTCAGGGCCTTGGTTGCGGTGCGCAACGACTGAATCATCTCGCGGGGACGGAGCTGGGATGAGATCGGAATCACGCCCATGATCTTGGCAAACGGCTTTATCAGCGGATGATCGTAGGAATCTTTGAACATCAAGAAGCGAATCGGACGATCAATAGAAGCGATCAGCAGGACCGCGTCGACCATCGAGACGTGATTCGGAACCAGCAGTGCCCCACCCTTGGCCGGAACATTTTCGCGGCCTTGGAGATGAATCCGGTACAGAGTGTGGGTCGCGATCCACAGAAGCAGCCGAAGTAAGGCGTCGGGCAGCAGGTACAAAACGTACACGGTCGCAGCAACGGTCATCACCGAGGCAGCCAGAAAAATGTGAGATGGGCTGAAGTGAGTGTAGTGCTGAAAGATGTAGTAAATGCCCGCCGCTCCTCCGATACCGACGAACGAAAGCAGATTCGCAGCCGCGATCACGCCGCCCTTATCTTTCTCGTCGGGTCGGTGCTGTATCAGCGCGTTGACTGGAACCGCAAAGAATCCTGCCGAGAAGCCTAGTGCAGCCAGCAGTCCGAGCACATGTGCGAACGAAAGCTTCTGCCGTGAGAGCAGGATCCCGAACACAGTCATGCCGACCGAGCCCAGGGGAATCAATCCATATTCGACCTTGCCGCTGGAGAGATATCCCGCAGCGACGCTCCCCAGCCCGATCCCGATTGCAACTGCTGCCTGAAGTATCCCAGTCCGCGTGGAGCTGATGCGCAGCACATCACTTCCATAGAAGACAATATTCGCCGTCAGCAGCGCGCCCAGAAACCAGAAGTAAGTATTGCCCAGCACAGCCAGCCAGAGAACGCGATCCTTGCGGATCAGGCTTCCCTGCACCCACAGATCGCCAATCGGGTTGGCGCGAAACTTTTTCGTAGGATCGGCGGGAGGAACCTTCGTGATTCCGAAGCTGAAGAGCAAGCCGACGCAAGATAGTGCCAGAAACATTAGGCCCGACCAAGCTTGATGGGACTGAAAAAAGTCCGCAAGAAATGCACCGGAAACGCCACCGGCAATCACCGCCAGAAATGTCCCGAGTTCGAGGACACCATTTCCCCAAGAGAGCAGCGGCTCGGGCAGTAGTTCCGGCAGCAATCCGTATTTCGATGGACCGAAGAGAGCCGCCTGGGTGCTCGCTAGAAAGACAGCCCCCATTTCCAAGTTTAGGTTCTGCCAACCCAGCCCCACGATGGCCAGTACCATGACGGCCATCTCCAACACCTTGGTTGCGATCGTGACTGTGCGTTTGCTGAAGCGGTCGGCGAGAAAACCGCCCGTCATCGAGAAAAGAATGAACGGGACCGAGAACAGCGTGCCGACGACCAGGACCAATCGGTCGCGATCGGCCTTCTGCATGGCCATTCCGAGGATCAGGAAGACCACCAGGTTCTTCAGGCCGTTTTCGTTGAAGGCGCCTTGGAATTGCGTGAGGACCAGCGACCAGAAACCGCGCCGCCATGGCCGGGCAGGGCTCGCCACACTCTCAACGGGCGCAGTTTCAGAGGCCTCTACTACAGGCACAGCCGGACCTTGACTCATAAAGGTGCTCTCACAACCTCCCGTTAGGGTTGGAGTTGTGCCCATCTTGTCACGAAGGAGTTCTCCAATCCAGTGACAATAGATAAGAACGTTAGTAACTTTCGAGCTTGCAGAGAGGAAAGAAAATGCAAGACCTACCCTCTCGAGCGTTCTAGTATTTAGGCTACGGAATCACGAACATACGGGGAGTGCCAATGCTGGAACTCGTTCTCGTAGTGCTCGCGGTATTAGCCTTGAGCGAGCCCACGATTAGTATCGTGCTCGCTCTGGCCGCAGTTGGGCTTAGCGCCTGGAAACAAAATAAACTTCGTTGGCGGTTGCGGGATCTGGCCGATCTGAACACCCAGCAGAACGATGCTCTGCATCGTGAACTGTTGGAGCTGAAGCGCCAGATCGCGGCGGTGCCTGCGATTGCACAGCCCGTCCACGAAGCGCCGCAGTCCGTGCAATCGCCGGTTCACACCGAGCCCATCAAGGTAACGGTTCCGGCTGTGCCAGCAGCGCAGAAAGCTACGGAGCCGGTAAGCGCGCCTCCGGTGAGCGCTGCCCCTGCGGTTCCAGCTGTTGAAAAGATTCCGGATCTTGTTGCCTCGAGAGAGAATGAGGCAGCGAAGCCGCCCGTTCCCGAAGTCGTAGAGCCGCCCAAGCAGCAGGCTGTTCCGCCTGCCGTTGTTGCTCCGCCGATTGCGGCAAAAGTTCCGGCTGAGTCGAAACCACCCGCACCCGTCGTGCCGGCTCCCGCGGTTCCGCCTCGGGCCCCGGCCGAGGTAACTCCACCTCCACTTTCGCGGATGCAGATGCCGCCCGCGACAACGCCTACAACTTCGAAGGTGCCGCCACCAACTCCGGCAACGCCGCCTCCGCCATCAGCTCGCGTCGTCGCTCCCACGGAACATGCCGCGTTCCGCGCTTCCGCGCCGGCAGCCCATCCTCCAGCTGCTTCGGTTCCCAAGGCAACATCCCAGGAGCGGATGAAGTCGGTGTTCGCGCTGGAAGAAATCCTGGGCAGGAATTGGCTGAACAAAATCGGCATCGTTCTGATCGTATTGGGCGTCGCCTACTTCGGCATCAAGGAGCTCGGCCAACTCGGTCCCTGGGGTAAAGTTGCGCTCTCTTACGTCATCTCCCTTGCCCTTCTCGGCGGCGGCGTTTTTCTGGAGAAGCGCGAGCGCTACCGCGTCTTCTCTTATCCCGCCATCGGTGGCGGATGGTCGCTGCTGTTCTGGACCACCTATGCGCTGAACCACGTGGAAGCCATGCGCGTGCTGGATTCTCTCAGCGCCGATCTCATCCTCATGCTCGCAGTGGCCCTCGCCATGGTGGTGCATACGCTGCGCTACCGTTCGCAGGTGGTTACAGGGATCGCGTTTCTGCTGGCCTACGGCACCGTCGCACTTAGTGATGATGACGTTTACAGTCTCTCTGCCGGCGTGATCCTCGCGGTTGGACTGGTTGCCATCGTCATCAAAATGGGATGGTTTGAACTCGAAGTCTTCGGCATCCTGTCCAGTTACGGAAATCATCTGTACTGGCTGTACCGGCTGCTTGGAGCCAACGGCGCCGAGGGGCACGCGTTCCCCGACTATCACGCCAGCACTGCGATCCTGTTGTTCTACTGGATCACCTATCGCATTTCGTACATCATCCGGAAAACGAAGTCCCCGTCTGAGGAGCACATTTCCACCACGGCTGCGCTTCTCAACACGCTGCTCCTGCTGGGGACCATGAAGTTTCAGTCGGTGCAGCCTGAACTTGCGTTCTGGGCGCTGCTGATCATTGGAGCCATCGAATTCAGCCTGGGGCAGCTTTCGATCACCAAACGCCGCCGGGAGGCCTTCACTGTTCTCAGCGTTCTGGGCGCAGCGCTGATGATTGGCGCGGTGCCATTCCGCTATTCCGGCAACAACGTCGCCATCCTTTGGCTGATCGGCGCCGAAGCATTTCTCGCTGCCGGCGTGATGGTCGGCGAAGTCGTCTTCCGCCGGCTGGGATTGTTCGCAGGCTTGTTGGTCGGCTTGCATCTTGTCGGAATCGACTTCCAGCAACTGATGGTCGCCCGGCGCGTCGGCGACAATGTCGTGCTCGACACCGGAGTCATGTTCGCGCTCTGCGCCGTCGTCTTTTACCTGAACACTCTGCTCACGGGCCAGCGCTGGCGGCAGTTCTTCACTGATCCGCCGGATGCACCCATGCTCACCGCTCATTCCTATCTGGGATGCTTCGCGGCCGCGGCCGCGGCGTGGGCATTGTTCTCCGCCGACTGGACGGCCCTCGCCTTCGCTGGTGTGATGTTGGCTCTGGCCGTGCTTGATCAAAAACTGAGATCTATTCACCTGCAAGTGCAATACGGCATCCTCGGCGTGCTGACGTTGTATCGCGTCAGCGTGGTCAACCTGCACAGCGAAGTTGCGCAATACACGCATGTCCAGAACCGCCTGATCACCCTGCCGCTTCTCGCCGCTGCTTTCTATCTCACAGCAAAATGGGCTGCCACTCGCGAAGATGACTCCAATCAGCAATTCTTCCGGGGGATGTTCGCCTTCGCCGGCACGGCGTTGATCACCGCGCTCATCTATTTCGAGGTACCCGAACTCTGGCAGCCTCTGGCGGGGATTGCTTTCGCGGTGCTGCTGTTGGAAGTTGGCCAACAGATCGGATATCCCGTGTTGGCGTGGCACGCGCATCTATTGGGCGTCCTGGCGACCCTTGCGGCGGTGACTGCCGATCCATCCGACGTCCAGCGCTGGCACAACATTCCGCTGCATGCTGTTGCGGCGTTGCCAGTCGTCGTGGGCGTCTATTGGATCGGCCGCCGAATCAGCGTGCCGCATTCGGATCACGCGCGCTTCGGGCGCATTGCATACAGCACTGCGGGCAGCGGCTTGATGGTCTGGATTCTGAATGAAGCTGTGCCCGCGTCTTGGATTGCCGTCTCCTGGATCGTTTTCGCAGTCGTCCTCGCCCTGGTGATGCGCCGGATCGGTTACCGCCCACTCGGGTGGCAGGCCAATGCCGTGGCGGCCTGTGCGCTGGTGCGTGCTTACACCTTCAACCTTGAACTGGAGCAATCTGTCTGGCCGGGCGTTTCTCTGCGCCTGGTTACGATTGCGATTGTGTCCGCAGGACTCTACTTCCTGTCACGCCAATCGACGACTCCCGATTCCGAATCCCGGCGGGCAGTCGCCTACCTGCACACTTTCGCTGCGACCGCTCTGCTTGCGTTCCTGGCATGGCATGAGGCGCCCAGCGGATGGCTCGCAGCGGTGTGGGCTATCTTTGCTCTGGCTCTGGCCCTGGTTGATCGCCGGTTTGAATTGGAGGATCTGCGCTGGCAAGCCCACGCCCTCGCTGCACTCGCCATGGCTCGCAGTGTCACTGTAAATCTGTACCTACTGGACAAGTGGCACGGCATCAGTGTCCGCCTGCTCTCGCTGGCTATTGTCGCGGTCATCTTCTACGCGCTATCGCGACTCACCCGCATGCCAGAACAATTCCGCGAGCGCGAGTTTCACCACATCTACTCGTGGGCGGCGTCGGCGTTGGTTTCGCTGCTCCTATGGTACGAACTCGAGTCGCTGAGTATCGCCGTAGGATGGGCCGTATTCGGTCTCGTTCTCTTCGAGTACGGTCTGTGGCGAAAAGTTCGGCAGTTCAGATTTCAAGCTTATGTGGCGCTGGCGGCCTCCTTCGGGCGGATATTCTTCGCTAACCTGACCGCCGGTAACCCGGGTGAATTCTGGGGACCGCGGATGTACACCGTGCTCCCGATTACGCTCATCTTGTTCTTCGTCTACTTTCAGCTGGGGCCGGGCGAGCAGTCTGCGCGCGATGACCGCGGTTTCCACTTCGACATTCTGCTTGCCTACCTCGGCACCGGCACGGTCGTTGCTCTTCTTTATTTCCAGTTCGCCAACGAGTGGCTGGTCACGGCGTGGGCTGCGGTTGTCTTCGTTCTGTTCGGACTCGCCCTTTGGCTGGATCGTCCGCTCTTCCTCATTCAGTCGCTGCTGCTCACCGCGGCTGTCGGCACGCGCGGAGTGATGCACAATCTCTTTGGTGCGAGTTATTTCACCGGCGGCGATTGGACCGGCCGATACTTCGTTCTAGGCTCCGCCATTGCTCTGTTGCTGGCTTGCCTGCCCTTCGCGTTCCAATGGCGGGACCGCTACCGGAATAAGCTCTCCGACGACTCGTTCGGCGCGCTGATGAGGCATCCTGAACAATTCATGTTCTTCGCGCCTGTGGCTCTTCTCACACTGATGCTCGCCATCAAGATGCGAGCTGGGATGGTGACGGTCGCGTGGGGCGTTGAGGCTTTATCGATCATGATCTTCGCTTTCGTGATCAAAGAACGCAGTTTCCGGCTGGCGGGATTCCTTCTTTTGATCGCAAGCTTTGGCAAAATATTGCTGCTGGATATGTGGTCGGGAGCCTGGACCTGGCGCGATCGCTATATCACGTTCGTCATCGTGGGTGTCGCAATGGTGTCAGCTTCCTTTCTATATAACAAATACAGCGAGAAGATTCGCCAATTCCTATGAAACGCGCCGCCGCGTTCGTCGTTGTGCTGCTCGTCGGAGTCGCAGGACTGTATTTCAGCCAGCGCCGTCACCACCCTACGCCGGTGTCTGCAAACGCGATCGTCGCCATGGCAGCCGATGCCCAGCGCGATCTCAGCCGAGCCCCAATGCGCTTGACCCGCCTGTCCGATGCCGAGGAGATCGCGGTCGGTAAGGAACTGGCCGCGGGGTACTCCGTTTCGGCTGACAAGCTAAGCCCGGAGCAGCAGGCGCTCGACACCTACCTGCAACAGGTCGGCAACGCCGTCAGCGCGAACGCCCACCGGCGTTTGCCGTACTCGTTTCACCTGGTGCCTGACCGCGGCATGATCAACGCCTTCTCGCTACCCGGGGGCCCGGTCTATGTAGGCGAGGGGATGCTCGACCTGATGACTAGCGAAGACGAACTTGCCGCGGTCATCGGGCACGAAGTGGAACACATCGATCACTATCACTGCGCCGAGCGCGTCCAGATCGAAGCTCGCTTGCGCAACCTGCAACTTGGCATCGCGGGCGTGATCCTGCAGATCCCCGTTCAGGCGTGGGAAGCCGGCTACAACAAAGATGAGGAACTGGAAGCCGACCGCGAAGGCATGCGTCTTGCGGTCCTGGACGGCTACTCACCCTACGGGGCGGTCACTATGTTCGAACGCTTCAGCAAACTGCACAGCGAGTATGTCGTTCATGCGCGGAATCCGGAGGAAGAACTCACGCAACTTGCCATTCAGAGCTTGCAAGGATATTTCCGCTCCCATCCCCTGCCCTCCGAACGCCTGGCGCAGGCCAACCGCCTGATCGCGCAGGAAGGGTGGCAGGACCTCAAGACTCAGAAGCCCTTCCGCATCGAATATGAAGTGCAGAATGGGAAATTTGTGAAGTAAGGGTTTTTCCGCTGGGGTCGAGTTTCAAATCCTATTGCGGATTCTGCGCGGGCGAAATCTTCGGCGCGTTCTGCGGGTCAGCCACTGCCGGCAATACGGTAGGTTTACCTGAAGTCGACTGGTCGGATACCGCCTGCACCCCCGCCGCGCTTTTGGTTTCCGAGTCGGTCTGCGGCACGGGTGCCACGTAACTCTGTGGAGGATACCCTCTCGCCTGGACAATGGCCCAGTGCCACTCCTCGTCAGCGGCGAGCTGCGTTTTGAGTGTCGTGTTGAAGACTGTCGTCTCCCATGGCGGAGCGGCCGCGCGCATCCGGTAGATCACAGTCACATCTGGTTTCTTCTCGGGCCGGATTTCGGACTCAATCCCGCCGAGCGACGTCGCATCGCGACCTTCGTTCTTGATCACAGTCAGGGCGACCGCGACCTCGCTGACGTGCCAGTCGGTCCGGTTGTAAATGGCAACGATCAGGGCGTCGCCTTCAATCGTGGCCGGTCCCTCCAGCTTCGAGAGTTCGCCTGCCGGAAGCTCCATCTGCGCGTACTGGCTCGAAAGCAGGGACTTTACGTTGGCGGTGAAAGCGAGACTACAGGTGACGTCTGGTGCGCTGACGCGAAATCCTTTGCTTTCTCCCGTCATCAGGTATCTCAGCGCCGAGCCCGGCGCGTGGCGGCTTTCCGCCTGATCCATCACCTTCGTCAGATTGTCGTCATCGATCACGGCTGGCGACGGCGGGGTCCTTTTGCGCAAGGAGCGAGCCACGTCTCCAAGCGGAGCGTCGTTTGGATCGGCCGTTGAATCGTCTTGGGCGACAAGGCGCGCGGGGATGAGCGCGGCCAGCAGCAGGGGCAGCGAGAGAGCCATCCGTATTCTTCGTCGCCAGGACATGAAAGCTCAGACTGCTCACGGAGAGGGTCCTGAGTTCATTGTATGAAGGGATCGAAGAAACCGGGATGATACCGGCAAACCTTGGTAACCGTTACTTCAGGGAGTAGGAAGAAAGCAGAGGGCGCGCGCTGACGAAATGGAGGCGCAACGGGGCGCGCGCCCAAGCCCGGAGAAACCGTTCTACAGAAGTCCCTGCGACCGAAACCGTGTGACTGGGTCGACTACCGCTTGCCGCTTGAAAATCCAACGGGCCACCGCGAAGCCAAGTGCCGCATAGAACAGATGCATCTTTCGCATAGACACCCCCAATCGGAATCCACACCTCGTTGATCCTCAGGGGAGAAACCACCTACATCCTCTATCGGCACAATAGCAACAGGCCTTCAGGCGAACAAGGCACAACAGTGCCATCGAAGTGGCACGGAAGTAATACGAGTAACTCGGAAAGCCAACAGGCTGGGAATGGCCGATACGCCGGCCATCCCCAGCCTGTCACTAGCGCGCGAGTGGATCAGTGCGCTGGAACCGTTTCGTCGGTGGCGCGTCCCGGGGGCGGCACCAACACGGTGGACAGGCTGCCTTCCGCGGTCAGCTTCTGAAATGCGGCCAGATCGCGGCGCTGCAGATCCTCCCAACGCCCAATCAGCTCGCCACTCTGCCGCTTCAGCTTTTCGAACTGCTTTTGCTCGGCCTCGGTTGGAGCCGAGTCAGCGGTCCCCGCATCCATCGCAAGGTAGGCCAGCTTTGCATCCAGCTGCGGAGGATACGCCAGCGAGTCTTCGTTGGCACTGATCGTAAGGTTGATGAGGTCTTCGCGGACCGCGACCAGTTTCTTCTCCAAGTCATCGGCCGCGCTGACAATCATCTTCGTGCTGGCGTTTTCCGGCAGTCGCCGCTTGAGGCCTGACAACTGGGAACGAACGTCCTGGATCTGATTGACCGTGTCGTAGACGCGGCTGAGTTCGTCGCGCGTCTGCAACAGCAAATTGAATTGCTGCTCCAGATCAGCCTGGGTGACCTGCACGCGCGGATCCAGTTTCAAATCGAACGCCGCCGTCTGAGTCTGGGCTGCCACCGTCAATCGAACCTGGTAGCGACCCGGCACAGCGACCGGCCCTCGGGCTCCGCTGCCATATTCCCACAGATAGTAGCCGGGGACGTGATGCGCCTCCTCGTAGCGCAGATCCCACACAAAGCGGTTTAGTCCGGCTTCCGGTTTCAGTTGCTTCTCCGGTTTCTTTTCGTCGGGATCGAGAGGTTCGTCCAGCGTGTTGTATTCGGCGCTTGAATACTTGCGAATGACTTTGCCGGAAGCATCCAGAATCTCGATCTTTGCTTCCGTGTCTGCCTTCGGTGCGTCTTTCAAGAAGTAATAAATGACCGCGCCAGCCGGTGGATTCTGTCCGGTCCGCTTGGAAGGATGCCGTTCACCGCCCGCTCCCGCCTGAATGCGGTAAGCCGTCCCGGGCGTATACAGGAATGCTTCCTTCTGCGCGATGTCATCGCTGTACTGCCGCAATGGAGACAGGTCATCGAGAATCCAGAATGCCCGCCCGTGAGTAGCGACCACAAGATCATTGTCTTTGATCACCAGATCGTGCACCGGCGTCGTCGGCAGGTTCAGCCGTAGCGGCCTCCAGTTTGCACCGTCGTTGAACGAAACGTAGACTCCCGTTTCTGTTCCCGCATAAAGGAGCCCGCGCTTCTTCGGATCTTCCCGCAGCGCACGCACAAACGCCGTGTCAGGAAGCCCCTGCGTCAGCTTCGTCCAACTCTTGCCGTAATCGCTCGTCTTGTAGATGTAAGGACGCAGATCGTCGAACTGATGGCGATCGACGGCCACATACGCGGTCCCTGCATCATGCGGAGACGCATCAATCTGGCTAACGCGCGCCCACTCGGGCATATCTTTCGGCGTGATGTTGGTCCAGGTCTTGCCTTCATCCTGCGTGAGCTGAATCAGGCCATCGTCGGTGCCGACCCAGAGCAACCCCTTCTTGAGAGGCGACTCCGCCAGCGCAAAAATCGTGTCGTAGTATTCGGTGCCCGAGTCGTCGAGGGTGATATCGCCGCCCGAGACTTTCTGCTTCTCCTTATCATTCCGTGTCAGGTCTGGACTGATCGCCTGCCAGTGCACGCCCCCGTCGGTGGACTTAAACAACCGCTCCCCGGCGTGGTACAGCGTGTTGGGATCGTGCAGAGACAACATGACGGGAGCGGTCCACTGGAAACGATGCTCCAGGTTCGCGGCCCCGTGCGCGTCGGAGAGTTCGGGCTGCTCGGTGATCGCCTTGACCTGACCGATGTGCCGGTCGTAGCGCGTAATGTTTCCCTGGTAATCGGCCGCGTAAACAATATTCGGATCGCGTGGATCGGGCGCGATGTAGCCCGCCTCACCGCCGCCCACGTCATACCAGTCGCTGCGGTCGATCGAGCCGTCGTCGCTGCGGCTGACGATGGCAACGGTTCCGCTGTCCTGCTGTGGACCGTACACGCGATACGGAGTCGCTGTGTCCGTAATGACATGATAGAACTGCGCCGTGGGCTGATTATCCTGGCGTGTCCAGTTCCTGCCGCCGTCCAGCGTCACCGTAACCCCGCCGTCGTTGGATGCGATCATCCGCCGCGTATTCTGCGGATCAATCCACAACCCATGGTTGTCGCCGTGCGGAACCCGAATCTTGTTGAACAGATGTCCGCCATCCGTCGATTTGTACGACTCGACGTTCATGATGTAGAGAACGTTCTCGTCGCGCGGATCGGCGATGACGTGCATGTAGTACCACGGACGCTGCCACAGACTGTGATCGGGATTCACCAACTGCCAGGACTCGCCCCCGTCGTCGGAGCGGTATAAGCCGCCATCCGGGTTGTGCGCCTCGATCAGCGCGTACACGCGCTCCGAGTTCGCCGCCACAGCCACGCCAATCTTCCCGTACGGGCCCTTAGGCAGCCCGTGCTCTTCAATGTGCTTCCAGGTTGTACCGCCGTCGTTGGAACGGTAGAGGCCACTGCCCGGGCCACCGCTCGACATGCTCCACGAGGTGCGCCGCGCCTGCCACAACGCAGCAAACAGAACGTTGGGATTATGCGGATCGAAAGCTACGTCAATGCCGCCGGTGTTTTCGTCTTTGTAGAGAACCTTCTCCCAGGTCTTGCCCCCGTCGCTCGTGCGGAAGATTCCGCGCTCGCTGTTCGGCCCGTAAGGATGCCCCAGGGCGGCGACAAAAGCGATGTCCGGATTCGAGGGATGAATAATGACTTTGCCGATGGCGCGCGAGTCTTTCAGCCCAACGTTCTTCCAATTCTTGCCGCCATCCAGCGACTTGTAGACGCCGTCGCCGTGCGAGATATTGCCGCGAATACAAGCTTCGCCGGTTCCCACGTAGACCACGTTGTGATTGGAATTCGCGACCGCAATGCTTCCGATCGCAGATGTTCCCTCTTTGTCAAAGACGGGCGACCACGTCATCGCGCCGTCGGTCGACTTCCACACTCCGCCGCCAGTCGCTCCGAAATAATAAGTCGTCGGATCGCCAGGAATCCCAGCAGCCGTCAGCGACCGTCCACCGCGGAATGGTCCGATCATGCGGTACTTCATCCCTTTGAAAACCTTCTCCTCGGGCTTGGAGCTTTCGGCACCCTCGGAATCGCTGGCAGCCGGGCCCGCAGCAGGTTGCGCCGTTTGTGTGGCAGGCGACGGCTTCACGGCTTTGGACTGCTGTTCAGGTTTGGCTTGTGAGCGTGCAGGAACCGCAATCACCATCGCGAACACTACGGCAAAGGCCAACTGAGCTAGGATCGACACATTTGTACGAAAGTTGTATGGGCCCATGTTCAAGTTATCTCCGGGGAAGAAGTGGATAATTGGTTATGGTAATCGAGACGAGGCTGGCTGCAAAGGGGAGCGAGTGTTCCCGCCGCCGCGACACTGACTGTGAGTCACGCCCCACGGGATCGGACTCACTTTTTGGAAAGCAAGACCTTCTTTGCCTCTTCCAGTTCCTTGCGCTTCGCCGCGTCCACTTTCGGATACGACAGGTCCAGAGATTCCAGCGTCTCCACCACCACCATCGACACTACTAGGCGGGTGAACCACTTGTTATCCGCAGGCACCACATACCACGGAGCCTGTTCGATAGCCGTGTGGCTGATCATCTCTTCATAAGCCTTCTGATAATCATCCCAGCACTGGCGTTCGCGGATATCAGCCGCCGAGAACTTCCAGTTTTTCTCGGGTTCTTCCAGGCGCTCCAGAAAGCGACGCTTTTGCTCCTTCTTGGAAACGTGCAGAAAGAACTTGCGGATGACCGTCCCGCTGCGCGCCATGTGCCGCTCAAAGCAGCGGATGTCTTCGAAGCGCTCTTCCCAGATATTCTTTCCCCCCAGCGAAGGCGGCGTCTTCTGGCTCTTGAGAATTTCAGGGTGAACCCGAACCACCAGCACCTCTTCATAATAGGACCGGTTGAAGATGCCAATATGCCCGCGCTCCGGCAAACAGCGCGTCGTCCGCCACAGAAAATCGTGCTGCAACTCCAGTTCCGAGGGAGCTTTGAACGAAAACACCTGGCAGCCCTGCGGATTGATTCCCGACATCACGTGTTTGATGATGCCGTCTTTCCCAGCCGCGTCCATCGCCTGAAAAATCAACAGAAGGGCCCAACTGTCTTGGGCATACAGCTTGTCTTGCAGCTCCGCCGTGCGGGCGATCCCCTGCTGCAGAGCCTCGGTGGCGCTTTCTTTGGAACGCCAATGTCCCGTGTCCGCCGGATCGAAGTCTTTCAAGCGGAAATGTTTGCCGCTCTCCACACGAAAAGTCTTGCCCAGTTTGTCAGTCTTCATTTGTGAGCGATTCCTTGGGGCGGAACATTTCGGAGTTGGACCTAACCTCTAGTGGGTGGCCGAGCGGGCAACTGTGGTATCATCGGCCGCCAACACCATCCGGCGAGGCAGGCGCACCATTCCCGGCCAGCTTGGTGTCAAAGCGGAACGTCATGCCCGACTCCGCCTGCACCGGCACGCCCTTCACAGCCATGGCCTTGAGCTTCCATTTCAGAAGCTGATCGCGCGCAAAGTCCTGCAATCCGGTATTGTCCGCATTCAGGGGATAGGCTTCCCGCACGCGCCCCTGGCGATCCACAGAAATGTACATGCTGAGGAGGCCTGACGTTTTTCCGCTTTTCACCGCAGGCCAGACCAAGGCTGGCTCGCTGTCCGACACCTGCTCGATCGTAGCTTGCGTGACGTGAATGGACTGCAGCATCTGGCCCGCAGGAATGGCGTGTTCAATGGCGAACAGGGACGCATCCGGCTTCAGTTCCTCCAGCGACAGCACCTTCGCAACCAGATTTGTTCCCGGCTCGGGATCATACTGGTAACGCCGGGCGATCGTCTTTTCACCGAACTTCTGATAGTCGTGGAATTCCATGCCGTAGCCGGGAGATGCGATCACTTTCAGATGGCTCGCGTCGTCAAAGCAGATGCTTGCAAATGCGTCATTATTAACCTTCTCCGATCCCAGCTTAAACTTCATGCGGGCGCATGCATCGGTGTGCTGTCCGTTGAGCAGCGTTGTCTGGGTGACGTTCGAGTCCTGCTTCCTCCATACCTCCGCGTTCTGGATGGGATCAAAGAGGCCGTTCACAAAGGCCCTTAACCACAGAGGATAATAGTCCCCGGTAATCTGCTCGCTGCTCTTGTCCCCGTTAACAACGAGGATTTGCTTGAAGTCGGGCGTCTCAATCACGCGACTCCACTGCTTCGGCGATGCCCAGGATTCTTCAATCTCGGCACGATATGTCGAATTAGCATTCGTCGACTCCGATATGTGCACCTTAATGTGAAATGGCACGGCATGCGGACCGGTGAGCGCAGCCCCCTCCAGAGCTTTCTTGAGTTTGTCGCCCAACGGCACCGAGGTTTCGGTGGTCCGTTGGCCGAAAGAGGCGCTGGCACACAATAGGATTATTGCGATAGAAAGGCTCTGCAGCTTTGTGGCGATCATCATGGTCGCAATGATAGCCCTAGCGCACCTGCAATGAAAGCCGCGGCACTAACTGGTTCGCCCAATTCCCCCTGCCACAAGGGCGTAGCTGAACCTGCGATGCCCCTTGATGATAGGATCACTGGCGTAATGCTGCCGGCGCATCGTGGTTGCGCAAGTTTGCGGGAATCAAGCTCGACTCGGCCTCATTGAATGGAATGTCACTATGAAAGCCCTTCCCCTCATCGGAGTCCTGCTGCTCGTCCTTGGAGTGCTGGCGTTTGTCGTGCCGATTCCGCACCGCGAGAATCACGGTGTAAGAATCGGCGACGCGAAAATCGGTGTCCAGACTGAAAGCAGCGACAAACTGCCTCCTGCGGCTGGTGTTGTTCTTCTCGCCGGCGGCGTTGCCGCCCTTATTCTCGGATTGCGCAAAACATAGGCCAAAACCCCGGGGAAGACGCGCTTGTTCGAATCTGAGTTTTTGACTCCCGCGCAGCAAGGCAAAGACCTGTACCCGAGACAGGTCTGGCATGCGGCCCAGATTGTCTGCTCCTCCCTGCCATCGGCTGCATATTCCGGAAAAAACGCCGCCGCCCTGGCGGACCTGATTGCCACTGATTTTCTTCCTGACGCTCCATCCGCCTCCGAGCAGATCTCCGCCACCCTGAGCACGGTCGTCTCGAACTCGGTTGCGGTCAACCATCCCAACACTGTCGCGCACCTGCACTGCCCGCCTTTGTTGGCGGCTCTCGCGGCCGAGGTTGTAATCACCGCACTCAACCAGTCGATGGACTCCTTCGACCAGGCTCCGATCGCCACCGTCGTCGAGCAAAAGATGATTCGCTGGCTGTGCGTACAGGCTGGACTGCCCGCTACTTCCGACGGGACGTTCACCACTGGAGGTTCCCAGTCGAATTACTTGGCACTGCTGCTGGCGCGTGACGCGTTTTTGCACAAACACTGGAACTGGTCGGCGCAGAAATCTGGACTTCCCCCTGAAACTCGTCGGCTCCGCATTTTCTGTTCCGAGGTTGCGCACTTCACCGTCGAGAAAGCCGCCTCGCAGTTGGGTCTGGGAACCGACGCCGTCGTGCGCGTCGCCGTGGATCAGAACTTCCGCATGCGTCCCGGGGCCCTGCGGGATTCCCTCCAGACCAGTCGCGCCGCAGGTTTGCTTCCCTTGGCAATTGTCGCGACCGCCGGCACCACCGACTTCGGTTCCGTCGACCCTCTACCAGAGCTAGCCGCCCTTGCCCAAGCGGCGGGCGCATGGCTTCATGTGGACGCGGCCTATGGCGGCGCCCTGCTCTTCTCCGCTCATCATCGCGACAAGCTGATTTGCATTGAAGCTGCCGACTCTCTCGGCATCGACTTTCACAAACTCCTTTGGCAGCCGATTCCGTGCAGTGCATTCCTGCTGTGCGATGGCCGCAACTTCGATTCGATTAAGGTGAACGCCGATTACCTCAACCCCGAACTTCACGAGGACGAAGGCATTCCCAACCTGGTGACCACTTCCCTGCTCACCACTCGCCGCTTCGATGCCCTGAAATTATGGATTTCGTTTCAGACACTCGGCCGAGCCAAGCTCGCCGCCATGATCGACCGGACGCTAGAACTGGCCCGGCACGCGGCGAGCGTTATACCTGAAGAACCGCGACTAGAACTCCTGTGCGAGCCGCAACTGAGCACCGTCGTTTTTCGCTATGTTCCGGCACAGCCGGCATCCGATTCCGATGCGATCAACGCCACTCTCCGCCAGCGCCTATTTGATGGCGGACTAGCAGTCATCGGTCACACGCGAGTCCACAACCACCAAGCCCTGAAGTTCACCTGCCTGAACCCAACCGTCACAGAAGATCACATGGACGAACTGATCCGGCTGATTGTGAACCAGGGTGTTGCAGTCGAGTCCGGCACGGACCGCTCGGCCTAAGCCAGGAAACGACAGCGGCTATCTTCGGTGGGCACCGGACACGTGTCGTACCGCCCAAAGAGGCGGTACCGGTTGCGCGCGACCATTCTGTATCCCCAATCGCGAAGCGACTGTGGGACGAACTGCAGGACGCGTCCAGCCAAGGGCCAGAATGAGCTTCCAACGGTCGAGGTTGTTTGTGTGGGGACAGCCGCCCCCGGCTGTCCGGCCGCGCGCAGCTCGGCTGCTCCCAGGTGCCGGAGAACGAGGATGACAGCATCCGATCGAGACCACAGACTCTCGTCAGGCCGTTCGTAATTCACGACGACGTACACCGTATCGAGGTCACTCGCATTCGCCCCGTGCCGCGCCAGAATGCTCCTGGCCAACTCACTCTGCAGCGCAGCAAATCTGAACACTGCCCCCGGATCCCTCTGCAAAACGAAGTACACCATCCGGTTGCACAGCCCACAGACGCCATCGTAGAGCAGGACAGGGTGCGCGATCGGTTCGGCCGCTGAGCCGTCTTGCGGAGCGTCATCGTTCACGCAGAACACCTCAGATCGCGCACTCCGAACGGTCCCGGCTCCGGCAGCCCACTGCGAATCTGCTCGGGAGTAAAGCGGCGCGACGGCGTCAAATCCGGTGGCAGCGGATCGCACTCGGTGGCTGGTTCCACGACCCCCTCTGACAGGATGCGCACCTGCGCCTTGGCCACGAGCGGAACCTTCATCGTCCACTCGCAAACCGTAGCCAATCCATAATGAAACCAGAGCGGAGCGGGAACGATCAGGATTTGTCGGCCGAGCACGTTCGCGACCCGTCGCGCCGCATCACTGAGATACAGCTCCTCCGCTCCGGTGATTGCAATTGTCTGCCGGGTCAGCCGCCCGTTTATCAACGCTGCATATAGCACCTCGACCAGATCGTCGACCGCAAGCGGCCGGAGTGCCTTCTGCTTGAAGCCGACCGTGGCCAGAATCGGAAGTGTGTGAAAAGCATGGCTCAGGTGGTCGAGCATATGATCACCGCGTCCGTAAACCATGCCCGCCTTGACGATCGTGTAGTCCAGGCCTGATTGTCGTGCGATCTCCTCCGCGGCCCACTTGGACTCGTGATACGCCGAGCCGCAATCGGGACGGGCGCGTAGAAAACTCATTAGAGCCATGCGGCGCACGCCACCGCGCCGGGCCGCTTCCACCACATTGCGCGTTCCCTCCACATGGATGCGCTGAAATGTTTGACTCCCAATCTCACGATTGATCCCTGCGCAGTGGGCCACAGCATCGCATCCAGCGAAGGCCGCGGCCAGCACGTCAACGTCGGAGAGGTCGCTGGAAATGCGCGTTATTCTGCTGGAACTCTCCACAGCGTCGTGTAGCCGATCTGCCTTGCGCGAAAGCAGGACCACCTCGTGCCCTTCCGCAAGCACTCGCTTGGCAAAGTGGCTTCCCACAAAACCCGTTCCGCCCGTAATTGCGATCTTCAAGATGTGGCCTCCTTCTTTCCCTTTCGCGCATTCCGCCTGTGCAGAACCTGGGTAGGGCAAACCGCACTCAGGAAGTCCCCCACGGCGCTGGCAATTTCCTCTGGTTCCAGCCGGTAAAGGATTCGATTGGCATCCCTGCGCTCGGAGACCAAGTCGGCGTTCTTGAGGATGGACAGGTGCCGGGAAATCGACGGACCGGAGATGGTGAACCGCGAGGCGATCTCACCGGCCGCCATTTCGCCGGCCTTCAGCTCCTGCAGGATCTGGCGCCGGGTCGGGTCGGCGAGGGCGCGGAAGACACGGGAGATCGTTTTCATGATTCTATATTAGCTATTTTGCTAAATAGTGTCAAGTGAGATCTGAATCTCCACTCTTGGCGCCATTTTCCCTTACCACACCCGGGAAACGGGAGTACAATTTCGTCCAAATACGTTGCCTGACGGAGGTTCCTATGCCTGTCCGCCTCGTTTCCCTTCTCCTGTTTGTTCTTTCCGTCCCGGCCCTATGCCAGCAGACCGGTATTGAGGCACGCATCAACCAGAGGGTCACGCAACGTGAGGAACGGATTTCACAAGTATCCGCCCCGCCTGCGCCCGACGTCCGAGCAGCCCGGCTCGCAGCACTCCACCATGACGCTAACGAACTAGCCACCCTGAGTAGTTCGGTTCAATCGGATCTGCAAAAACTGCAGCACGGGATGCTGGTCCAGGACCTCAACGAAAACTTGAAGAAAATGGAAAAACTCTCTAAGAAGGTTCGTCACGAAATAGAGTAGCTGGCGGCTGGCCACGAGGTTAGCGCTTCGAGCCCAACCGAAAAAGCTCTTCCCGCAGCCGCAGATGATGCTGGGTCAATCGCAGATAATTCATCTCGTCGGGTCCCGCCTGCGCGCGGATCATCTTGGCCGCGTCGTTCTTCTCCTGTGGCGTCCAGCGGCTTAGTGTAGGAATCAGCGCCAGCACCAGCGACCAGTTTTCGAACGCTTGGCGCTCCGCCAAGCTCCAGCGGGTCAGGTCGATGCCCAGCGCGCGGCTCACCTCGGCCACCGATGCGCGACAGATAGGTTCGCTGTCTCCTCCGAACTCGCGCGCCATGCGGCGGTTCACGCGCATGGCCAGAGTGCGTGTGGAGAACGTATCCCATGTTGCTGGCACGGGGGCCGATGCAGGATCGACTCGATTCAGGGCGTAGAACATATGCGCTTCCGCCAGCCGCCTCAGAGTTTTCTTCGGCGTCCGGTATTGCGAATTCGCTGCGATTTGCTGCTCTTCCCTTCTGGCGAGTAGCTCCAGTTCTTCGCTACCCGAGCGGAAACCTAACTTGCGATAGAACCAGAAAGCCCCGGAGTCGAGAGCTTCGTCGTTGTTCTGTCCGATCTGGTACGGATAGACAGAAATCGTGGTTGCTCCACTGACCGCGCACAGGCAACGCAGCGCCTGCGCGTAGAGCCAAGCAGTCTCGCCTTGTCGGTAGGTGTAGAAGGTGTTGAAGCCCACTTCAATCCACTCGCACAGACCGATGGCTTCGATGTAGTTGATGGGAACACCGTTCTTGAGCGTGAACCCAGCGATGTACGCGCGCAGCGGCAATCGTCGTTCGGCCGGCAAACTCCAGAAATACATGACCACACCGCGACCCAGCTTAGCGCGCACAGCGGAATCGGGATCGCCGAGCGTAGTGCCATAAAGCTCGCGGTATCTTACGACCATTACTTCACGAATCTCGTCCATGACTCGCTCGCCTTCGCGACGAGAGAGTCTGGCCAAACGCGGAGCGGGTTGTGCGAGTTCGCACGCCAGCGAAACCTGGTTCCGCAGGATGAGCGGTTCACTGTGATAGTAAAACTGCCCCGGCCGGCTCCACTTGCGAGTGCGCGAAAGCCTCAGATTCTCAAGACGCCAGCGTAGTGGGAGACGCAGCGAGTCGTAAAGTTCGGCGCGTCCGCGATTCGACACCGGCAACTGTTCGAAGCGGCGAATCAGCCATTCAAGATCGCGCTCACGTCCCCTTGCGGTGTCGAGCCATCTACGCCACGGGATGTTGGCCTCCACGTTGGCATCCTCCGCGAGCAGCGGAATGAAACGCGGCCAGGTCGATCCCATCGCGCGTTCTTCCTCATAGTCATCCCACGCGACCTCAACGTTGCGCGGAATGCGGCGCGCCAGCCAGCGCGCGGCGTCGAAGTTGAGAGCATCCAGCATGGTTGTGCCCGCGATGCCGGAGGTATCAAACTCATCGAAAGCCGACATGTCGACTCCAAGTTCACGGAGTTTCTCGACCCTCTCATGGAATGTGTTCAGAAGCTTTTCAATTTTCGTGACAACTGTCCGCGATTGCGGAAAGGCTCGCAGAAACAGCAGGCTCTCGTGAAAGCGAATCAGCGATTCGGCTTCGCGAAAATGGTGGCGTGCCAATTCATCGATGAGAGCCTGCGCGTGGGCGCTGGCGCCCCGCCCGAAGCGGCTCTTCGCGGCTTCGAGGCTGGTGAGGAGCGCGTCGAGAGTTGAAGGCATGTCGATTCTGGCTGGTAAGTCTATCCCACTTCGTCCGACCGTCCAGGCATCCATGGGGCACGCCTTAGAGTGGTCACGCCCCATACCGGGAAAATCGAGGTCACTTCACTCTCCGGCTGGCCACGAGAAGGTGAGTCCAGGGCTCGTCGTCGAGGCGGCTGATCTGGACCACGGCATGTCCGTTGGTGGTGTCCTGAATGAACTGGCCGTCTCCGATGTACATCCCGGTGTGATCGATATTCCGCGGCGAGGAACCGAAGAAGAGCAAGTCCCCGGGTTGCAGGTTCTTGCGCTCCACCGCAACCACGCCGGTCCACACCGCCTGCTTGTCGGCGTCGCGAGGCATCGTGATCCCGCGCGCCCGCACCAGCATTTGGGTGAAGCCGGAGCAGTCGAAGCCAAAGCTGGACGTGCCTCCCCACAGATACGGAATGCCGAGGAAGCGCTTGGCAAGTTCGATGGATTCGGGAATCGAGAGCGGCTTGGGATCTGCGACCACGTCGCTCGCCTGGATCCACGCGCTGCGCTGGTCAGGAAGTCGAACCTGCAACCAACCCTCGGGAGTCCCCTTCCCGGCCCTCTTTTTTCCGGCCTCGGGGTCGTCAGCAATCACCTCCAGGCGAGATTCGAAGGGGATGGTGATGACTGGCTTGTGCTTGGTAACGTCAGGCTCGCGATAGATGTTGGCAAAAAGACTCTCGACTTGCACAATCGTCCCGCTCGTTGCGTAACCAGTGCCGATCTGGACAAGGCGAAGATGGCGGCTGGGCACCCATCCTTTATAGTGATCACTCGTTTGAATTCTGCACCATTCGCCGCGAGCGGTCAGCAGAGTCACGTTGCTTCCGTAAATCGCTTGAGACACGACGTCGCTCTGGTCGCTCGGCTCCGAATACATATTCGTAACCGGGACCACGACAATTTGAGTACTGTTCTTGGCGTAGACGCCCTGAACATACAGGACCGTGAAAACAATGAGCGCACTGCGAAGGTAGCGTGGCCGAATCATTGGCATGGGTTCGATCGGTGCGAGGAAGCATCCACAAGTGCGTGTGGAGCGATCCTCGAAGTTGAGATGGTAACGGATCGCACGTTTGCCCGCTACTGGAAACCTTCGCCGCGATGGAGGGTTCTCTGCGTCGCCGTGAGACTGTATCCTAGAAAGGCCAAATCCCAAGCCGGAGAACCAAGTTGGCTCCATCTCACCCCAAGCAAGGGTCTTCCATCTACGATCTGGACACCCCCACAACCCTGATCGATCTCGATCGTTTGGAGAAGAACATCCGCGAATGGCAGGCTCACGCGGACAAGTGCGGAGTTCAGTTTCGAGCGCACATCAAGACCCACAAGATCCCCGAGATCGCGGGCATGCAGATTGCCGCTGGCGCTCGTGGAATCGTCTGCGCCAAGGTGAGCGAGGCGGAGCCCTTTGCGGCAGCCGGCATCGAGGATATCTGCATTGCATATCCTGTCGTCGGTGAGGTGAAGTGGCAGCGACTTGCCGCGCTGGCGGCGCGCATCCGGAGCCTGACGGTGAACTGCGACTCCGCAGAAGCGGCCCGCGGTTTGTCCAAAGCAGCCGCCACCTCAGGCGTTACGATCCACATCCAGATCGACGTCGACAGCGGGCTACACCGCGGCGGAGTTCCTTCCGACAACCCAGCTGCCATCGAGCACCTGGCGGGCCAAATAAACTCGCTGCCGGGGCTGCAGTTCGCCGGTATCACCACCTACCGCTCCGGCAGTTTTCCAGGAGCACCAAACCCGAAGGATGCCGGGTATGGAGAAGGACGATTGCTAGTGGACGTTGCGAACCGATTGAGAGCGGGCGGCATCGAGGTCAGCGAGGTCACGGCCGGAAGCACTCCGACTGGCAAATGGGTTGCGGAAGTGACCGGAGTGACTGAGGTGCGTGCGGGAAACTACGTTTTCAATGACCTCATGCAATTGGACCACAGCATTGCCAGCGAAGATCAACTAGCCCTGTCTGTTCTCTGCACAGTGGCGAGCACGAACGGAAGCGGTCGTCTGACGATTGACGGTGGCACAAAAACCTTTAGCGGGGACGCTGGCGGCGTAGGCAGCGGCCGCGCCGCTCCCGCTACCATCGCGCGGGCGGTTGACCGCCGAATCTTCGTGGAACGGCTGAATGAAGAGCATGGCATGGGACGCGCAGATGAGAACGTGAAACTGGGAGAGAAGATACGCTTCTACCCCTACCATGCTTGTACCTGCGCAAATCTAAATGACGAGATCATCGGGTTCCGTAGCGAACGGGTCGAGGCGGTATGGCCGGTGCGAGCGCGAGGACTCAGAACCTAAGCGCTAGTGGAAGTTGCCAACGACGGATGAGACCGGGAGGAAGCATGGGGAAATACGTAATCCAGACTGCAAAAGGTGCGGCACCGCGGGGAGCTTATTCTCAGGGCTGGCGCGCCGGAGACTTTATCTTCGTGACTGGAACCGGCCCGATCGATGCTACAACCGGCAAGCTGGCGGGTGAAACGATTGAAGAGCAAACCGAACAAGTCATCAGCAACATGGAGTTGGTTCTTGCCGCCGACCACGCCACCCTCGCCGACGTAATCAAGGTGACGGTTCACCTGAGCGATACAGCCTTGTTTGCGCGCTACAACGCGGTGTACGCCCGCCGATTTTCTGCTCCCTACCCCGTGCGTACGACGGTTGGAAGCGACTTGCGGCAGTTGCCGGGAATGCTGATCGAGGCGGATTGCATCGCCTACTCTCCGCAAAGGAAATCCAGCCCCAAGAAATCGAGCTCCAGGAAAAGAAAAAGCAACACGAGGCGTGCGAAGTAATCAACGACTGGAGCCGGCAGGCGAAGCCGTTCCGGCTCGCGACTTACGAAAGTAGAAATACAGCGGAAGACCAGCAGCAATCAGCCCCAAGCCCACGGTCGATTCCAACGGCCGGGTGTGGATCGTGTTCCAGAGTAGCCAACACGCGACCAGCACAAACACCAACGGCAGCAAGGGATACGCCAACGTCTTGTAAGGGCGTTCTACGCCTGGCATTTTTCGTCGGAGGGCAAAGACGGAAGTCGTAACCAGCGCATAAAAGATCCAGGAAGCGAAGACCACACAGTCGGTAAGTTGATCATAGGTGCCGGAAAGCGCCAACAGACTCGCCCAGATCCCCTGCAACACAATCGAGAACACCGGGACCTGCGTCACACCACTGACTCGGCCAAACGAGGCAAAGAAGAGCCGGTCGCGCGCCATCGCATAGGGCACTCGGGCCGAGGAAAGGATCGTCCCATTGAGTGCGCCTAGAGTCGACATTACGAACACCAGCGAGATAAATGTTGCGCCATAGCGGGCCAGGAAAGTCGTCGCGGCCTTGGCGGCCACGGGCAGCGCATCCCGATAGCTGGTCGAATTTGAAGTCAATACTTCGGAGAATGGCAGCGCATAAAAATACGAGAAGTTCGCCACGCAGTAGATTACAACCACCAGCCCGGTTCCAATGATCAGACCTCGTGGCACGTTGCGGCTCGGGTTCTGCACTTCTCCGGCACACATCGGCATCTGATTCCAACCTTCGTACGCCCAAAGGGCAGCGAGCATGGCGGTTCCGAACGCCGCAAACCCAGACCACGGCCTGACTCCAGCCGGACGCCCCAAGTTCGCCAATCCTCCTCCTTTGGAGAAGAACAGAATCCCCCCAACCAGCACGGCAATGCCAGCGACTTTGAGAATCGTCAACCAGAGCTGCACCTGTCCGCCCAGCACCACGCGGCCGCAGTTCAATGCCGAGAGCAGAATGATTACGCCCAACGCTAACGCCTGTTGTGTCCCGAATCGCCACACCAGGGTCTGGCCAAACGCCTGGTAGGGATATTCCAGCCAGACGTGATTGATCGGCAGGATGGCGGCCAGAAACGTGGCAAAGCCGACGGCCAGGCTGGCGATCGATCCCGCGGATCCCATCACGAATCGCATCCAGCCAAAAAGAAAGGCAGGGCCTTCTCCGTAGGCTTCCAACAAGTACACATATTCGCCGCCTGCATGTGGCAGAAGCGCGCCTAGTTCAGCATAGGTGAGTGCGCCCGCCATCGAGAGCAGGCCGGCCAGCCCCCACGCCCAAAGCACGAG
>DATDGW010000217.1:0-2299 GCA_036521895.1 Candidatus Sulfotelmatobacter sp.
CGGGCGGATGCGGCTTGAGTTCCGGTTCGCTCCAGTACTGCCCCTCGGCCCCGATAACCCGCGCTCAAATGGCCGCGCTTGTGGTATCCGCATTGGAGGGCATCAATTACGTCCAAGGTGGCCTGCCGAAGTCCTATGGACTCACGCCCTATTTTGAAGACGTGCCCGCCACCAATCCCTATTTCCCGTTCATTCAAAGATTCGCCGACTTAGGTCTGGCCGACACCTGCGAGGCCCCTACTCCCCGCTCGTTCTGCCCCACCGGGACCGAATCCCAGGCAACAATGGCCAAGGTATTAATCCTGGGATGGATGCACGCCCACCAGCTTTCCAGCTTTACCTACTCCTTATATCCCTATTTCACCGACGTTCCAACCACCGATTCCTATTTTCCCTACGTCCAGAAAATGCGGGACATGGGATTTTGGACAGGGTGCAGTTCGACGCAATACTGCCCCGGTAATTCGGTTTTGGAAAGCGACGTGGCTGCGCAGGTCATGCGCAGTTTACTCGGCGCTCCGTGACGGTTGTGATAATGTCAATACAGAGCCATGGCGGGTAGCGGACCCCGATACTTTACGGCTAAGGATCGATCAGGGGTGAGTAGCCAAGCAGTTCGGCCATGAATTGAATTGAGGCCGGCAACGCTGGGGGATGAGCGCGATCAGGTTCCAATTCGAAGTAAGAGTGAATGTACCCAGCCAAGCGCGCTCCACTTTTGGTCGAGTCTCGGAGATAGCCGGCTCCGCAATTACCTTGGTTTCTCCAATGGAATTGGTGCGAGGTGAAGCTGTTGAGATGGAGATGGCCGACAGCGTCTTGCATGGTGAAGTTCTATGTTCGAAACCGGACGGTTCCTGGTTCCAAACCAGGATCGAAATGCGGCGAGTTGCTCTCGGTGCGACTGAACTGTCTCGTGTTCTGCAACGCCTTCTCCTGAAGGCGCTTCCGGAGTTGTGTGCCGAGCATGTTCGGCAGTTTGGAAGTGAAAGTCTTCTACCCAACCTGGTGGAGGTGAAGGGTTAGCGAAACGCAAGGGCGTTCTGGCGACAGAGGGTCTGAAAGAAGCGTGGAGCAAACGTGCAAGCCGATGAACAATTCAACGGATATGAGGCGTGAGCGTCAGACGAGCGGCCAACTCACCGCAAAGTCTATATCCATCAACGACGCAAAGCGTAAATCCGACGGCTGTGCGCGGAAGGCTGTCGAACTTACCTCGGGAGATCTGACCGGTGTCCCGGATTCGGGACTGAGGAAGCCGCGAGGCGGCCTGAACGCGGGTCAGAAGTCAGCAGAGGGCGTAGTAGCCGCGTTAGCGGCGAAGGCCCGAACGGTTCCCCTGCCCAGGGGTAAAGGGAGCGGCCAGTAGGTCGTGGGGCTCATGAGCGGAAAGCGGCAGAATCACCAGCTTCGACTGGACTTCGACGGACCGGCGCGAAGTGAAACTTCGAGCGCCGGCGGCGAAGGGACCGAAACGCTTGCGACGCCTCGCGCTACCGAAAGCCCGGCTGCCGCCGACACGCTGATGGAAGAAGTGCTGGAGAGGGAAAACCTGAAGGAGGCGTTAAAGCGAGTCAAAGCCAATAAGGGAAGCGCGGGGGTGGACGGCATGACCGTTCGGAATCTTCCTCGCTACCTGATTAAGCACTGGCCAGAGCATCGGGCCCAGTTGCTGAGCGGGACCTATCAGCCGCAGCCGGTTAAACGGGTGGAAATCCCCAAGCCGGACGGAGGGGTGCGCCAGTTGGGCATTCCGACGGTGCTGGATCGTTTCATCCAGCAGGCGCTGCTGCAAGTACTGCAACGCAAGTGGGACTCGACGTTTTCCGAGCACAGCTACGGATTCCGTCCGGGCCGCTCTGCTCATCAGGCGGTAGCCAAGGCGCAGCAGTATATCGCCGAGGGTTATCGCGTTGTCGCCGATCTTGACTTGGAGAAATTTTTCGACCGGGTTAATCACGACAAACTGATGGGAGCAGTGGCCCAGCGGATCACCGATAAGCGCGTGCTGAAACTCATTCGGGCATTCTTGAATGCCGGGGTGATGGAAGGCGGTCTGGTCGGTCCGAGCGTGGAGGGAACCCCCCAAGGGGGACCCCTTTTGCCCCTGCTCAGCAATGTCGTGCTGGACGAACTGGACCGGGAGTTGGAGCAACGTGGCCACCGCTTTGTGCGGTATGCGGACGATTGCAATATCTACGTTCGCAGCCTGCGGGCGGGGCAACGGGTGATGAACAGCGTTACGCGCTTTCTCGCCTCCCAGCTCAAACTCAAGGTCAACAGCGAGAAAAGCGCGGTG
>DATDGW010000218.1:0-2097 GCA_036521895.1 Candidatus Sulfotelmatobacter sp.
GCGGAATTGCGGTGGTGGAGCACGTGGACGAGACACGAGTGCTTGCTGTGCTGGGGAAAAGGGAGTCGCTTCGCCTCATGCGAAAAGACATCGCTTGGAACGACGCCAACTCGCGCTGGGAGGCAAATGTGAGGGCGTAGACTCTGTCTCTTGAAGGCGAAAAGAATTGTAGGCGGCGATTGCCGACTTTTTCTCGACTGATCGTTTCGCCGGAGCCAGTGCGATGAGTACAACACCGACGATTGCGAACACAACCACTCCCGCGAGTTCTCGGCGCTCGATCACATTCCGGTATTCCTGCACAGCCATTACCCCAGCATGTGCAAGATTTGTCCATCCGCCGAAGGCGATCAGGCTGCGATTCGCCGATGGATTCCGCACCGCGATGAGCAGGAAGATTCCGAGCGCGACGTAGATACTCATTATCATTGGCACCGCAGGTTCTTGCGAGAAAAACATCGTCAGCGGAATCACTCCCGCCGTAAACAACAATCCCACCAGCACCACACGATCTTCAGCGCCCGTTCTCGTCGCATAGTACCTCCATCTCGGCGCAATTAGTACAGAATAACTGCTCAACAGCGGATCAACAGCAGTGATTCATCGTCATCAGTGTGCCCGAAGGCTCTTGTTGCTTCAAAAACCCTATCCGCTACAGCGCTCAACGGCGAGCGGTCAGTCGAAGACAGGATGGTCTTCATTCCCTCAAGACCAAATTCTACGTTCGACTTGTTGGTGACCTCCAGCAGTCCGTCTGTGCAAAGGAGAAACAAAGCCCCTTTGGAGGCAGTGACGACCTCGGCGGAAAACGCCTTTGGGGAGAACAAGCCGATAGGCGGGTTCGGGCACGAAAGCTCTTCGCTGGTGCGATTATCCGAGCAGTATTGCAAGATGGGCGGATGTCCGGCTGTCGAGAACGTTAATTGAGTGCCGTCCCAAGCGAGGAACGCCAAAGTGACGAACATTTCAGGTTTGCGGATCGGGTGCAGGACTGAGTTCAACCGCTCCAGAAAACGGTCGCTGTCGCCGTTGGAAGACAGATACATCCGCGCGGCACTCTTGACCATACCCATCAGCACGCCCGGCGCAACCCCATGCCCTGACACATCTGCGATGTAGGCGACCCACTTCTCGCCATTCCGCACAAGATCAATCAGGTCGCCGCCAACCTGACCGCTGGGCAGAGAGCGACCGTAAAACTCGAAATTCCCAATTCGTGTCTCAATCTTGGGTACGAGCACGCGATGAATTTCGCTCGCCAGTTCCATCTCGGCATGAACTCTAAAATAACGGCGCCCTTCGCTGACAAACACGTAAATGAAGCAGATATAGGCCAGCACCATGCCGCCAATCGTCATTCCTGCATCGAGTGCCAGCCGTCGCTGCATGTGAGTTATAGCCGCAGTTCCCAACTGGTTGGGTGTTGGGACGGATCGCAGGACACTGCCGATGACAACCGTCTCCACAAGGATCACGACAGGGATGACGATCCCAGAACGCCATCGCAGCAAGATGCCACTGATCGCATACACCATGGCGAAGACGCCAAACAAAACTACGCTGACCAGATAGCGGGTGGTGGACTGAAGCCCCATGCCCATCGTATCGACCGCCGAGCCAATGATGCCGAAGATGAAGAAGACGCCGAGCAGGAACACAATGCGAGAAGCGAACGGTATCTTTTTCCAGAAGTTATTAGGCGTTGTCATGGGATTCGGTTCTGGGTGGAACTAACTATAAGGCAAGGTGTGCTGGCTCGTCATCGGAATTTCTGTCGTGGTAATCAGCGAACGATAGCGCGAGCAGGCTATTGCATCATTGCAATGCGGAGGCAGCGCGGCCTCGCGGCGGAAGCGTTCAAGCGCCTGCGCGTCGTTTGCCAGTTCTTCAGGAAGGAACTTCAAGGCGACAAAGCGACCAAGCTCGGTATCCTCCGCCTTCTGGTTCGATACCCATCGCCGACGTCGGCGTCATGCTCTCTGCCTCGACGCTCTCCGTGGGCGGGCAGGCATCTCCGCCCAGCATCTCAATCGGCAGACCTCAAACCGACCTGTTGCAATTCCCTGCCAGCGATACTAAGGTTCTTAGCGCGACACC
>DATDGW010000219.1:0-2705 GCA_036521895.1 Candidatus Sulfotelmatobacter sp.
CCTTGCCTTGCCTTCGGTAGCTCTGCTGTCGCAACAGCAGCGTGATCCACTGGTATACCTCCTGCCGCCGTTTGCCCTGAAAGTGGACCTCTTCACTGGCTACTAACAATGCCCGGATCTGTTCCAGGCTCAGTTTCTCCCCATCCTGCATGCTGATGATCAATCCCTAGCATGCGCTCCCCTTCCTTCAGGCTCATTCTGCGTTAGAAATGGGCCCGCCTTCAGGCTCATCCTGCATTAGACAAGACTTCGCCTGTCAAGGCAAAGTAGAAATGTCCTAATCCCAGCAAAGTAGAAATGTCCTATTTGACAGGGTCGTTCCGGGGTTGGCTGCTAGCCGAAGTTCGTCACGACTGAGGCCAGAGAGCATCTAAGTCGTTCAGAATCAGTTCAGGCAATCGCCAAGTCTGCACTACATTTGCGGTTGAGTTCGAAGTGTTCGGGTAGGCTGAGGCCGAGCTGCTGCAGAAGCGATTTCTGCTCTGCGGTGGGCTCGGTGATGCGGCGCAGACGGATCTCTCGTCCGTCGGTCGTGGGCAGCACAATGTCGGCGCTTTGCAGTGTGGACAGCAATGCGAGCGCCTTTATCGCCGTTAACGGCTGGGCATTATCGACACCGCTGGTGGATGGTTGTGGAACAAGGGCGGGCCTGCGCTTCAGCAGATGCTTGAGCGTCACCCACAGAGCATAGCCGAGGAAGGCCACCATCACATGCGCCTTCACCCGCGGTTCCAGTTGATGAAACAGAGGACGAATCGATAGCTCGCTCTTCAGTGCCCGGAACGATGCCTCCGGTCAACTGCATATACCGCGGCCAGAGTTCTTCCGCCGTCCCGGCCTGCAGGTTGGTGCGCAGCCTGTAGGCGCCTTCCCGCAACCCTCGCCACACCTGGCGATCTTCTTTGATCGCCCAGTGCAGGCGAACGCCTTCGGCTGTGTCGCGCAGAGCCACTTCATAGAGATCGTTCACTTGCGGATGGCTGGCCTGGATGCGCCCCAAACGCCGCTCCATTTTGTTTCGGTCCTTCAATCGGCCGGCCGCGATGGTGTTCGCCAGACGTTTCAGCGCATCCTCCATGCGGTCGGAAAAGCGCTTCCGGATAGCTTCCTCCTTCTCCTTGCGCCCGCTGGTGCGGCACAGAATGAAGCTCTCTTCGCCCTGGGGAATCGCCACTTTCTTCACTTCCACCTCGGGCCGCACCTGAATCCATTCGTCCTTCAGTAACTCGGCTTCAAACTGCTTCATCTGGCTGCGCGGCGTGCCCACCAGGTATTGGCCGCCGCGCTTGCGGATCGCCGCCAGATTCTCTTCGCTCACGATGCCGCGATCCATCACCCCGATGCGCCGCGCCTTGCCGTATTTGCGCTCTACCATACGCAGAATCGTTTCCATCGTCGATACGTCCGCCCGGTTGCCGTCGAAAGTTTCATAACTGAACGGGAAACCCTCACCGTTGACGATCAGCGCCATCACCATCTGTTCACAGTCGGGACGATGATCGCGCGAGTAACCGCGCCGCATCATTGGATTCTTCTCGGCCGCACCTTCTACGTACGTGCTCGTCAGATCGTAGAGCAGCACGTCCAACTCGGCGCCGAACAGCTCGCCGTAGCGCTGCTTGAGATGTTGCTCCAGCTTCCTCTTGTGCGGCAGAATCCGGTCCAGGCAACGGTACAGCCGCGTGTCGTTGATCTTGCCTTCTTCCATCCCCAGCAGATCATCCAGCGCGGTGGATGGATACCAGCGCTGTTCAATCGCCAGTTCGCTGCCCGGCGCGCACAGCCGGTTGATCGCCAGCACCGCCGCTACTCGCGACCACGCCACGTCCGCCTCGTGCTCATCCACGGCCTCCTCGAAAAAACGGTCCAGACCCAGACGCTTCCACAGTTCCAGACCGAGCCAACAGGAACCAAACTGTTGCGTCCGCTCCAATCGCACCTTGTTCAGCAGCACCCGCGCCACTTGGGGATCGTCGGGCGGCACCTCGACGTGCGATGGAAACAGCTTCAGTTGCTGCGTCTCGCCCTGCTCGTTGAAGACTTCGATGGTCTTCAGCCACCGCGCCTGGGCAGAATCGTTCAGTTCACCGAGATAACAGAGCGTTCTCTGCCGCGGACCGTCTGGCGTCCGCACGGTCTCGACCAACCACCAGTAGGTGTGATCCTTGCCGTCCTTCTTGCGGCCGTGAGATCGCAGAAACATTCTCGCCCAATCGTGTCACGAGAAGGAACACGCTTCAAGAGGGTTGGTCTGCACTACATCAACTTTTCAAAATTCTGCGATTGCCGGCAAACCAGTTATGCGGCCGCCGAGCCACAGAATCGCTCGATTTGAACCGGGCGTGACGAACTTCGGCTAGGGCTGCTGAGTCTGTTCATATTGAATTCTCCTTCTGAAAGTCACATTTCTTGGCGACGAATCGCCGGGTGGGGAAAGCAGCGCTGCTCTCAGATCAGAAGGACACGGATGCGGATGTGGAGTTCGGTGAGTGATGGGGTCCAGGCCGTTGGTACACCTTCGATGCGTGGTGACGGACCGAGCGCCACCATGAATCCGATGGCCGGAGGTGGAGGAAAGCGCTACGAATGTCACCGTTACACCTGGACTATGCACAGGATCTGAGCAGGTGTGAGGACTTGATCGAGGCAGACCGTTTGGGGACCCTGAGAATCCTGCGTTAAAACAGGTAGAGAAGCGAAGTTGG
>DATDGW010000220.1:0-5278 GCA_036521895.1 Candidatus Sulfotelmatobacter sp.
TTGCAGTTCAGCGAAATCCAGCCGACCCAGTTCTTTATCACGGTTGCCGGTCAGAACCCCGTGGTCTTTGACAACAACAATCCCCCAGCCATTGTGACTCATCAGGGAGCAGTGGAGAAGTGGATTGTCCAAAACCTGGCCCAGGAAAACCACGAATTTCACATGCATCAGATCCATTTCGAAGTGCTGTCGCAGGACAACTTCGAGATCAATGGTGCTACTCAGGCTCCTGCGATTGACGGCCAGTTCCTCGACATGGTGGAAGTGCCTTTCTGGGACAATGTGAAGAACCCCAACGGACCCGTTCCTGACGTGCAGTTAGAGATGGACTTCCGCGGCATGGACATTGGCGACTTCGTTTATCACTGCCATATCCTCTCGCACGAAGACCTTGGCATGATGGCGATCATTCGAGTGAAGAGGGACGAGTAGGTTGTAGATCAGCTTGGCCAATACGTCCCCCGTGTACAAGGCTGCATCCCAGAAGTTCGGATGCAGCCTTATTTATGCGCGAGGTCAGGGAGAAGGCATGGGTACCACGAACTGATCCATGTAGGTTTCGAGCTTGCTGCGGTTGCTTTCCCGATAGGCGGCATAGTCTTTGGCAATTCCAGCGTCGCCGAGGCTGAACAATACATAGGGGTCAATCAGACCGGCGTCGTATAACTTTAATATCTCGGTCGCTGCCAAGTCCTTCGCGATCAAAGCTGCAGTGTCTGGGTTTGCACGCCGGTCTGATAGTTTTGTCGCTGCAGCACTCAAGGCACTGGATTCTTCAGGAAGGCTGTGACGATAGTTTTTTTCCTGGGGAAAGTGTTTCGCGAACTCCCCGCCTTGCTGCCACTGCATCCGGATCGTGCGGTACGCCTCCCAGGCCGAGGAAACGGCAGACTTCTGGAGAGAGTCCGGCTTGCCATCCGCCGATTTGTCGCCTGGCGGGGGAACGCTCACGTACACCATATTGATCTGTAACCCGCTGAGCTTGGCCCAGGCATGCAACTCTCGCCAGACGACGCGGTTATAGGGCTCGGCAACGGCGGCCTGAATCAGCATCTTGCGGGTCCCCGCGAGGTCGTTTTGCTTGGCCAGCATGTCGGCGTAGTAGCGGTAAGCAGTCTCGATGTTGGGTTCGATCTGAATCGCCCGCTGGTACCACTCCGCAGCCTTGGCGAAATTGTTCTGCCGGTCGTAGGTATTGCCGCTGAAAAGGGCTGCCGAATAGTTCGTCGGTTCCAGTTCGAGGGCCTGGGAGTAGTTCTTCAGCGCTTCGTCAAAATCACGGCGGGCAAACGCCGCCTCCCCTGCCTGCATCGATTGTTCTGCGCGTGGATCCTTCGAAAACTCGATCGCACCGCTGGGCGGCAACTGCTGCAGGAACTGCGACAAGTTCATGGCCAGCGGACTGGTGTTGCCCAGCTTCCAGGCCTGGTCCAGCAGATCGCGTGCGCGAAATCGCTCTGCGGCTGCGGCCTTCTCGTCGGTCAGCGTAACCGCGTGGTCCACTAATGACGCAGCCAGCGCCACCAGAGCCTCATCATCTTTGGGATTCGCTTTGACCAGGTCTTCGAGCAGGGGCAGCGCTTGCAGACGTTTGCCCTGGGCAAAAAGATCCAGTGCTCGTTGCCGTTTCGCGGCCGGATTAGCCACTGCCTGTTGTGGATATGCCAGCCCGCAGCTATGAAGTGCCAGTGCAAGAACCAGAAATCGGCGCACGCTGCGACTCACCAACATTGCACTCTTCCGGCTCACTGCGGTTCGTGTACGGGCCTGCCGTTCAGAGGCTGAAGCGGGCGGGCAACATCGTGATAGTGCTTCATGTATTCAACAATCTGCTCTTCCGACATTTCAATCGGGTTCTTGGTCACGTACCATTGAACCCCTTCGTTGCAGATCGGGGTGGTGAGCGAGCCGGGGAACCGGTAGTAATTGCGGTCGGCGGGCAGCAGATCCGCGGCGTTGATCTTCAGCCCCGGCACTTTTTTCTCCTTTCCCGGTTCCGGAATATTTTCCCAGAGGGTCTTGATCAGCGGGTTCTCCATGCCCGCCACAACCGGGACTTCCACAATCAGGAAAACTCCCTCGGGTGAGAAATGCACGAACTGGACTGACATGCGGGGTCGTTTGCCCTTAATAGCATTCTCGCCCGGAGCGCGAAAATGAACTTCACTCAGGAAATATGGCCTTTTCCCAATGGTGAGCCAGTAATTGTCGGGAAATTTCACCACGACGCGGTACTGGTTGCAATCGTTGATGATGTCCAAGTCAGAAGCTTGGTAGTTGAAATTCAGGTTCTTGATGGGCAACTTGTCAGCGTGCTCGATATCGATGGGGGCCTGCATCTTGCCTGTGGTGCACAGCTCTGGCCAATGGCTTGGACCCATGGGGCTTTCTTCATAGGTATAGGTCGGCGCGCACTTTTCCTCACCCAGCACCAAGTGCAAATGATGGTGTTCGCCTTGACCGTGTTCATGTTGGTGCTCACCGGGCTCAGCCTTCTCGGCAGGCTGCGCGACCTGCGCTGAGCAAAAGGCCGTCAGGAAGATCACGAAGAATAAATAACGCAATACGGTTGTAGGAACGCAAAGGACTGCGCAGGGGAACATGTTCTCCTCCGAAGGTATCCGAAGTGGCGAGTCAACCACAAACCCCGGGCCGTGCGCGGGAGTCAAGCGATTGGCCTGAATTGTACACGAGTAAACCGGCGTGCGAAATCCTTCCGATTCAACTTCACGTAAGTTCTAGGTAGCCAACAACTCGCCCGGAATCCGTCGAACGTGAAGCCCAACGCCAGGAGTTCGGCTCACTCTATGCTGCGGCTTCCAATGGTTGATCCTTTGCTCCCCTAATCAAAAGCCACAAAATTATCGCGGGCTCTCCGAGCGTTAACGGGATGTTCGCAATCCGGCCCACAACATCTTCGTAGCAAGGCAGAAGCAAAGGCGTAAGACTATCCGCCAGGTAGCCGAAACATGCAGCGATCAGCAGGGCGTCCAGGATGCGGGGGAGGAGCCCGATCTAAATACAAGAACCCCGAAGTGGAAAAGCCAGAGGCCCAAGATCCAGCCGGCAACGTACCCGTAGCGATGCAAATCCAGGAACAGCATGGCCAGGGCCTGCAGCTGGCGTTTGTCGCATACCGACAGGAAATCTGCGCCGCGCAAGAGCATCAGGGCAGCGATTTACTTAGCGTATTCACGAACATAATGGGAACGAAGACCAGGCCCAGGATCACCCAGTCATGGGCGGTCTTGAAACGTACTCGACGGACGACCTCTCAGCCGACACTAAACCTCTCCCGGAACTGACGCTGGCTTAGCCTGCGAAGAAGTGGCCGAGATTCTCCGTCATCGTTGAGCTAAGCGCGAACCGCAAACCCGAGCATCCCGAGCACGCCCGTCATTCCGAAGAGCGGATGTTCACTTCGCTCGGGCATGGCTCGATTGGCGTAACATCGCGATTGCGCATGGTCTGGTTTCAGTGCCACTCGATTGCGTTGGCTCCATAGAGTCCACCGTGGGCTTGTAGCGCGGAAGGAGGAATTCTGCAGTCCTGTCGGAGTAGCGAGCTAGCTATAGCTAGCTAACTTTTTGGGGGGCGCGGGGCAGGGGCATGGCGGCGGCGATTTTTGCGCCGAAATATTTCGTGCGGGCCAGAAGAAGTTTTTCGATGTCCACTTCTTTCAGAGGCTGCTGGCGGCCGAGCAGGTGCGTGACCAGGGCGATCTGCGCGAAGTGCTCGACGGTTTCCATCTTCATGTACGCGTGTTCGAGCGTGTCGCCGTAAGCGACGACGCCGTGATTCGACATGAGGATGGCATCGTAGGCAGGGACGTAGGGCTCGAGCGTTTGCGCCAACTCTGATGTCCCGGGCGTGCCGTAGCGAGCGAGCGGAATGCATCCCAGGCCCATCACAACTTCGCAAACCAGAGGCTCGGTGAGGGGAATGCCGGCGGCGGCGAATCCGGTCGCGGTGGGCGGATGCGCATGGACAATGGCCTGAACGTCGGGGCGCATGCGATAAACCAGCAGATGCATGCCGATTTCGCTGGTGACGTTGCGGCGGCCGGCGACTTTCTGTCCCTCGAGGTCGACGATCACCATGTCGGTGGCCTTCATCGCGCCTTTGCTGACGCAGGTGGGAGTGACCAAAATGCGGTCGTGGGGGAGCCGTACGGAGAGATTGCCGTCCATGGCGGCGACGAAGCCGTGTTCGTGCAGCATGCGTCCGTAGCGGACGATTTCTTCCCTATGTTTGCGTTCCGTAGGCATGGTTACCCTTGGGGAGATGACAAAAAGCGGGTGCAACTCGACCTTCGCATAGTACCAGCAGGCACAGGCAGAGACAATCCAAATTTCGATAAAAATCAGCCGAATCGGCCGTGCTTCGGCGCGTGAATTGAGTGGGTCTCCCTATAATCGGAAAGCGTGCTGGTCTCCGATTTCCATTACGAACTTCCAGAAGAGTTGATTGCGCAGGAGCCGCTGGCGGACCGGGCGGGGTCCCGGCTGCTGCATGTCGATTCGGCCTCGGAGAGTTTGGAGGACCGGCAGTTTCGAGAGTTTCCGCAGCTGCTGCGGGCGGGCGACCTGGTCGTGTTCAACAATACTCGAGTATTTCCGGCGCGGCTTTACGGGCGGCGGAGCGGGGCGCGGTCGCAGGTGGTGAGTGTGCGAAATCCGGCGGCGCGGGAATTTCTGCAGGGGCGGATTGAAGTTCTGCTCACGAAGCACTTGCAGCGGGAGCCGAACGAATGGGAGTGTTTGGTGCGGCCGGGGCGGAAGATTGGGGTGGGGGAGCGGCTGTGGTTTGGGGAGCAGGATGAGTTGCAGGCTGAGGTGATCGGTCGCGCGGAGTTTGGGGAGCGACGAATTCGGTTCGGGCCCGCGGACGATTTTTTTGAGCGCATAGACAAGATCGGGCATATTCCGCTGCCACCTTATATCTCTCGCGATGATTCGTGCAACGATCGGGAACGGTATCAGACGGTGTATGCGCGGGAGCGGGGATCGGTGGCGGCTCCGACGGCGGGGCTGCATTTTACGCCAGAGATTCTGGGGCGTATGCGGGAGCGAGGGATTGAGACTGCTGAAGTTACGCTGCATGTGGGGCTGGGAACTTTTCAGCCGGTGCGGACGGAGCGGGTGGAAGAGCATCGGCTACACTCGGAAGCTTATTCGATCTCGGCGGAGGCGGCGGAGAAGATCAATCGGGCGCGGAGCGAATCGCGGCGGGTCGTTGCCGTCGGGACTACGACCGTGCGGACATTAGAATTCGCGGC
>DATDGW010000221.1:0-17029 GCA_036521895.1 Candidatus Sulfotelmatobacter sp.
CTGGACCACATCTGGCGTGAGGCTCTGCTCGACCGCGAGGAGCACCACTCCCTGCGCAGACACATTGGGATCCCACTTTTTCATCCAAAGCTCGTCAGCCTGTGTGGTGCGCCGAGCCAGGACCTCATCGCGCTCGGCACCGATGACCACCGTAAAGCGCAAGTGCAACTCACAAGCGGCGCTGAGAAAATCGCGCTGCACGACCACGCATGCGTTGCGGTAGATATTTTCCGCATCGCGCATCTGTTCCGGTTTCAACGAAAAGTTCGCCCTCTTGAGATGGTGCACGGAAAACGAACCGTCGGAGGACGTTTGTGCCAGACCAGGTAAAGACAGAGCAAAGGAGATCAGCAGGGTTTTCCACATCTGAGACCTATTTCACGGCGCCACGTCACACCGCACCGAATACGCTCACGCTAACGGACCATTGCAGGGAGGCAAACTGTAAGAAAATACAGTCCGGGTTCGATGTTTACGGCTTCGCACCGGAGAAGAGCTTTGGCGCGCCCCAGATCCGGGCCGCGACTCAGAATCTTTGGGCTTGCGTTAGGATGGTACCATGGTACACTGGTACACATGACAGATGATCCCAAGCTTCTGGTCGAACGGGTACAGACTGGCGTGCGCATCGAAAAACGAATTCTGAAAGTTTTGAAGGCGTTTGCCGAATACCATGACATGACGCTGGGCGATGTGCTGGAAGGCATCGTGCTGCACGCGTTTGACGGCAAGACGCCGTTCAGTGCGGCATCGCTGGAACGCATTCGTGATCTGAAGAAGGTCTATGAACTGGATCTCGATTCGAGCGCGAGCCATCGGCTGAAAGAAATCAAGGCGAAGTCTCCGCGGAAACGCACCGGCGAAAAATAGACCGACGAGGAAAACGATGAGTTCGACGAAAACGAAAAGCGGCTTGACCGTTTTGCAGTGGGCGCTCGGGATTGTAATCCTGATTGAGGCCGTCATGTTCGTGCTCCCCAGTGCCGCCCACGACTTTGCCCGGACTCACATGCCGGGCTTTGTCAGGCTGGTGCTGGGGTTGGGGGAGATTGCCGGGTGCGTCCTGCTGTTGATTCCGCAAACTGCGATTCGCGGCGCGTGGCTGCTGGTGGCAGTGTTCGTGATGGCGATTCTCTTGCATCTGCTCCACGGGATGGATGGGATCGGCAGTCTGGTAATTTATGCGGCGGCGGCGTTCGCGATCGCGGTGGGAAAGGGGAATTGACGCTCGCCGAGCTGCACCCGGCGGACAGCCGGGGGCGCTGTCCCCACATTTTGGTTACGGACATGACCGACCAACAACTCATGCAGCGCTTCGAAGCTGACGATGTGCCGGAGGGGTCTTTTCATCACGCGGACCACGTGCGGCTGGCATTTGCTTACCTCAGTGAGTACCCGCCGCTGCAAGCGCTGGACAAGTTCGCCACCGCGTTGCAGCACTACACCACGGCCCGGGGCAAGGCGCAACTCTACAACGAGACGATTACGCACGCATATTTCTTTTTGATCCGCGAGCGGATGGCGCGGTTCCCTTGCCGCGAGTGGGATGAGTTCGCGGCGCAGAATTTCGATTTGCTGCGGTGGAAGGATGGCGTCCTCGGCCGCTATTATCGGGAGGAGACGCTGCGATCGGAGCTTGCGCGGACGGTGTTTGTGTTTCCCGATAAGGTTTTGTGAGGGTGCCGTCCCTGCAGGGCTGGTGCCTATTATATCGCTCTCACCGGGCACTGCCGTGCCCCGCTTTCTAATGCCGCCGCCGCTCAGGGCAGGCTTTCGCGGCTGGTATCGTCCCGAACGGCAGCTTCGAGTTCTGCAGACTGTACCGCTGCCCTTTCTGGTTTGGTCTCGTCTAACACGCGGTGACGACCTGGATGAGGTACGATCACATGCGACACCGGACGGCTTGATGAAACTGCTCACGCGAACTCTTCTGATCCCCGCACTTCTGATGGGCACGCTGGCCAACGCGCAAGAGGTCCGCAGCGGAGACGCTTTGCTGCGGGCGATGCACGACCGCTACCAAGCCACCTGGTACAAGACGCTGACGTTTACCCAGAAGAGCACGACCTACAAGCCTGACGGCACCCGCACGGCCGAAACCTGGTATGAGGCGGCGATGCTGCCGGGGAAGTTGCGCATCGACATTGGTCCGGCCAGCAGCGGGAACGGGTATGTTCTGGTCGATGGGACAGCCACCGTCGTCAAAGAGGGCAAAGTCACGGGCGCATTTCCTCTGGTCAATATATTGCTCGTACTGGGATTTGACGTGTACACGCAGGACCCCGAGACCACGATCAAGGTGGTGAAGGGTGAGGGGTACGATTTGTCAAAACTGCGGGAGGACTCGTGGGAGGGACATCCGGCCTATGTAGTGGGAGCGGAAAAGGGAGACCTGCAGTCCAAACAGTTCTGGGTCACGAAGGACACGCTGTTGTTTGTGCGGGTGATTGAACCTTCGCGTGCGGATCCCAAGAAGCTCGATGATATACGGTTCACCGATTACCAACCGCTAGCCGGGGCGTGGGTGGCGGCACGGGTCGAAGTGCACTCGGAAGACAAACTGGTTTTCAGCGAGGATTACACCGATATTCAGGCCAATGTGAAACTCGCGCCTGCGGTTTACGATCCGCAGCAGTTCAGCAGCACGCATTGGGAAAAACCGTGAAGGCTTTCGTGCCGTCCCTTGCGGGACTTGGGACTCTTGCCCGCATGCAACCCGGCACTCCCGTGCCAGGGTTTTCACATCCGCCCCCCCCGGGGCTGCAGTCCGGTACATCGGTGGGCATCTTCAAACGACACTCCGACTACTTTTCGATGGCCTATTTGCCGTTTCCCGCTCTTGCCGCAGTAAAATATCCCCATCATTTTCTAACTGACTCACCCAGGAAGTGCTCCATGGTTCATTTCAAAGTGAACGGACGCGCGCAGATGTTTGATGGCGATCCGGAGATGCCGCTGCTGTGGTATTTGCGCGACATCCTCGGACTCACGGGTACGAAATTCGGATGCGGGATGGCGCTGTGCGGGGCCTGCACCGTGCTGCAGAACGGGAAAGCAATTCGTTCGTGCTCCAAGGCCATGAGCACAGTGGAAGGGCTCGAGATCACGACCATTGAAGGCATCTCGGCCAACGGGCCGCACCCGGTGCAGAAAGCGTGGGCCGAGGTGAACGTGCCGCAATGTGGGTACTGCCAGCCGGGACAGATCATGCAGGCGGTGTCGCTGCTACGGTCGAAACCGAACCCGACCGACGTCGACATCGATGACGGGATGGCGGGCAACATTTGCCGGTGCGGGACGTATCAGCGCATCCGGGCCGCGATCAAGACGGCGGCAAAGGAGACGGCATGATCGCTACCGAGAAGGTCATCATCGAAAATATCAGCCGCCGCGGTTTTCTGCAGGGCATGCTCTCGGCGGGAGCGTTTGTGTTGTGTGCTCGATTGATTGCTGAGCCCGTGTGGGCGGCGGCGAGCGGTGGGGCTGGGTCGGTGGGGGCGTCCGCGTTCCATCCCAGCGTGTACGTGGGGATACATACGGACGGCGTGGTATACATCGTGGCGCACCGGTCGGAGATGGGGAACGGGGTGCGCACGAGCCTGCCGCGGATTCTGGCCGATGAACTGGATGCAGACTGGAGCCGCGTCACCGTGGTGCAAGCCGATGGCGACGCAGCCTATGGATCGCAGGACACGGATGGGTCGCACTCGGTGCGCGAGTTTTTTGAGCCGCTGCGCGAAGCCGGCGCGACGGCGCGGCTGATGCTGGTGCGGGCGGCGGCGCAGCAGTGGGGCGTTCCGGAATCGCAGTGCGTGGCGGATCCGGTGCATTTTGTGTCGGACAGGAGCTCGTCGCGCAGACTGGGGTACGGGGAACTCGCGGCGTTGGCGGCGAAGCTGCCGGTGCCGAAGAAGGAAGAATTGAAGTTTAAGTCGCCGCAGGAGTGGCGCTACATCGGCAAGCCAGCGGCGGGATACGATCTCACCGATGTTTGTTCTGGTAAGGCGCTGTTTGGTATGGACGTGCGCGTCGACGGAATGCTGTATGCGGCGATTGCGCATCCACCGGTGCTCGGTGGGAAGGTGGGGTCGGTTGACGACTCGGCCACGCTCAAGGTGATCGGAGTGAAGAAGACGATCCCGATCGATCCGTTTAAGCCGCCGCATGCGTTTCAGCCTTTGGGCGGCGTGGCGGTGATCGCCGACAACACCTTCGCCGCGTTTAAGGGGCGGAAGAATCTCAAGATTGAGTGGGACAACGGGAGCAACGCGTCCTACAGCTCCGCAGAATATAAGAAGGAGTTGCAGTCGACGGCGCGCCAACCGGGGAAGGTTCTACGCACGGTGGGCGATCCTGACGCTGAGTTCGCTAAAGGCGGCAAGCTGGTCGAGGCCGAGTACTTCGCACCGCATCTAGCGCATGCTTCGATGGAACCTCCCGTCGCGGTGGCGGATGTGCGCGGCGAAAAGGTCACTGTGTGGTCGCCGACGCAGAACCCGCAGGGGGTGCAGGAGGAAGTCGCGAAGGCGCTTGCGCTCAAGAAAGAAAATGTCACCTGCCACGTAACGTTTCTGGGTGGAGGCTTTGGGCGCAAGTCGAAACCTGATTACGCCGTTGAGGCCGCGGTGCTTTCGCAGAAGATTGGCCAGCCGATCAAGGTGATCTGGAGCCGCGAGGACGACATTAAATTCGACTACTACCACTCTGTCGCCGCCATGTACATGAAGGCAGCGCTCGACGATTCGGGAAAGCCGAAGGCGTGGTTGCAGCGGTCGGTGTTTCCGCCGATTGGATCTACGTTCAATGCGACCGAGGTTTACGGTGGGGCTGGCGAGATGTCGATGGGATGGAGTGTGGTGCCTTTCGAGGTGCCGAACTTCCGCTCCGAGAACGGGCAGGCGGTGGCGCATGTGCGCATCGGGTGGCTCCGCTCGGTGGCGAATATCTATCACGCGTTCGCGGTGCAGTCGTTTGCGAATGAACTGGCATATGCGGCGAATCGCGAGCCATACGATTACCTGCTGACTTTGATCGGATCGCCACGCACGCTCGATGTCCCCCAGGGACCTGCGGGAATAGGAGAGAAATATCCGTATGACATCGGGCGGTTGCGGCGCGTGGCGGAAATCGCGGCGGAGAAAGCCAACTGGGGGAAGAGGAAACCCGGCAAAGGAAGCGGCATGGGCATTGCGGTTCATCGCAGCTTCTTTACCTACGTAGCGAGCGTGGTCGAGGTGGAGGTTGACGATCAGGGTGTGGTCCGGATTCCGCACGTTTACACGGCTGTCGATGCGGGGATCGTGGCGAATCCAGAGATGCTGCGGTCGCAGTTCGAAGGCGCTGCCGTGTTTGGAACCAGCCTTGCCCGCACGGGAGAGATCACTGCGACGACTGGAGCCATCGACCAATCCAACTTTTACGACTACCAGGTGGCGCGAATGAATGATGCGCCCCGGCAAGTCGACGTTCACATTGTCGAGAGTATGGCACCGCCGGCGGGAGTGGGAGAACCTGGCGTGCCGCCGATTGCTCCGGCCATCTGCAACGCGATCTACGCGGCAACGGGAAAGCGCGTGAGGGAGCTGCCGCTGATGCGGAATGGATTCTCGTAGACGGGTGTGTTCCCAAACCTGCCTATGGCTTGGCCCGTTTCTTAGACTTGGTTGCGTTTTGGTCCGCGCGGGATCCCTCGCTCCATCTGAAATGCAACTGCGCTCAGGGTGACGCACTCGATTGCCTGATGGTCTACGTTTCTGTTTTGTCCCTTGAACGGCAGCCGTATCGGCGCTACTATGACGTGCTGCGCTGCTGGATTCTCTATGCCCCAAAACTACGTTCCTATCTTCATCTTTATCGCCATCGTGGGTTCGCTGCTGCCCATCACTTTGCTACTTGCGAAACTGGTGCGGCCTTCGAATCCCAGCAAGACAAAGCTGATGCCGTACGAGTGCGGCATTGATCCCATCGACAGTGCGCGTGGGCGCTACACCGTCCGGTATTACATCATCGCCATTTTGTTTGTCGTGTTCGACGTGGAGACGATTTTTCTGTTTCCCTGGGCCGTGCGGTTTAAGGCGTTCGGGCTGTTTGGACTGCTGGAGATGCTGATTTTCCTTGCGATTTTGATTGTCGGGTATATATGGGTTTGGAAAAAGGGCGCGCTGGAATGGGTGTAGGGAGGCGTCATGCCGTCCCTAAGGGACTCGTTCTCCGTTTCGGCTGCGACCGGGCACTGCCGTGCCGGGCTTTCCCGTACCGCCCTCCGGGCTCCCTCTCAACCTTTCTGCAGCAAATTGACAGATAGGTCTAGCTGCGGAGCAGTTGAGGGAGAGTTCTAGGTCGATACAAATTGTATGACTCCGAGTTTCGAAAATCCGATGGATTCCTCCCCCGCTGAGACTTTTACGGCCAGCCGCTGGACGCAGGGCAATTTTTTGTTTCCTACCCGGCTCGTTGTCAGCCCGCAGCGTGTTGCCCGCGTGAAGAGCCGGTTGTTCGGCAGCAATGAAGAAAGCATCTCGATGTCGAAGATCGCTTCGGTGCACATTTCCACCGGCGTGTTCTGGTCGGAGATCGTGATCGAATCGACTGGGGGCACCGATCCCATTACCAGCCACGGCCACCGGAAGGGCGATGCGCAACGCATTCGCGATCTGATCGAGACCTACCAAGCGCAGGCCCGCGTTTAGTCCCGTTTTGCTCCGTGGCGGAGCTCCCTTGATGGGTGCGGGTTCCGCGGTTTCGAAAGGGATCCTTCGACGAGGTTGTCGTTCGCCGCGCTCGCGACAACTTGCTCAGGATGACAGGTGGGAAGAGCCGAGGCGCAATGCTCGATTATTTACAATTTCCGAATCGGACGCTCGTTGACTTCGTTCTCCCAAGCTGGTAAAAGTTAACGTTCTTTTCAATGCACACACCGCGGGAGGTTTGTGCCTTCGCGTTATGCCGGACCAAATTAAATCCCCCACTCCGCCGCCGCCGGAAGGTGAACCGAAACCGACGGCGGATCAGCCCGCTAGTCCGGGCGGGGTGAAGGCTAGTCCGGCCGGGTCGGTTCAATCGGAAACGAAAGCCGCTCCAGACAAACCCGCTGCACCTTCTGCTCCCGCCGCCACACCGACTGCCGTAAGTCCAACCTCTGCAACCCCAGCGAAACCTGCTGCCGCCGCGCCTGCGACTCCTGCTGCCGCGAAACCTGCTGCTGCTCCACCGAAACCTGCCGCGCCCGTACCGACACCCTGGGATTCGCCGATGGTGGCGAAGCTCAAAGGCGAGTATGGATCGGGGATCGAGCCGCTGACGCATCTCGGGCAGAACTATATGGTCGTGCACCGGTCGCTGATCCCGGAAATTCTGCAGGTCTTGCGCAACGAAGAAGGGTTTGACTACTGCGTGGACCTCACTGCTGTGCACTATCCGAAGCGGGAGAAACAGTTTGATGTGGTGTGGGTGCTGTATTCGTTTCCGCACAATGAGCGGATCCGTATTACGACGCGCATTGCCGACGGCGAGAGTCTGCCGAGTTCGGTGCCGATCTGGGCGACCGCCAACTGGCTCGAGCGCGAAGTGTTCGACATGTTCGGGATCAAGTTCGACGGGCATCCGGACCTGAAGCGCATTCTGCTGCCCGACGGGTGGAAGGGGCATCCCTTGCGGAAAGATTACGGGATTTTGCAGCAGGATAATGAGTGGGTGCAGATCAATTTGGGGATTGAGAGCGGACAGTGAGGCCTGGAACGCTCTGCGCGAGATCCCTCGCCTCGCTGGTGAAAGCGCGAGGCTTCGCGATGACGCTGCCGACAAGCGGACCGTGATGTACAAGAAATGACGGATCCAAACACACTTTCGCCGCTCGATCTGGAAACGCCGGACAAAACGTTTCTCGATGCGAACGAGCTCGTCATTAATATGGGACCGCAGCATCCGGCGACCCATGGCGTGCTGCGCGTGATTCTGCGGCTCGACGGCGAGAAGGTGATGGGGCTGGAGTGCGTGATCGGTTACCTGCACCGCGGGGTTGAGAAGATTGCTGAGAACCGCACTTATACGATGTTCAATCCGTACGTCGACCGCATGGATTACGTCGCGGCGGTCTCGAACGGGCTGGGATATTGCGAGGCGGTCGAGAAACTTCTGAGTGTGGAAGCTCCGCCGCGGGCGCAGTACATCCGCGTCATGTTGACGGAGTTGAACCGGATTGCCAGCCACCAGCTTTGGCTGGGCACGCATGCGCTTGATATTGGCGCGATCACGCCGCTCTTCTATACCTTCCGCGACCGGGAAGAGATTCTCAAGATTTTCGAGAAGTATTGCGGGGCTCGGCTCACGACGCACGCGTTTCGCATTGGCGGGCTGCAGTATGAGGCCTACGACGGCTTCGAGCGCGACGTGAAGAACTTCGTTTCGTTCGTGAAGCCCAAGATTGACGAATACGAGGAGCTGCTCACAACGAACCGTATTTGGCTGGAACGGACCCAGGGCGTGGGGACAATCTCTGGTAAGGATGCGATTGCGCTGGGTGTGACAGGGCCCGTGCTGCGTGCCAGCGGCGTGAAGTGGGACATTCGCAAGGCACTGCCCTACGCGAACTATAAGAATTTCGACTTTGAGATTCCCACCGGCCAGAACGGCGACACCTACGACCGGTATCTGGTTCGCATGGTGGAGATGCGGCAGTCGCTGCGGATCATCGAGCAGGCAGTAGCGGGGATTCCTGAGGGGCCCATCATGGCGAAGGTCCCGAAGGTGATGAAGCCACCGGTGGGCGAGATCTATCATTCGATCGAAGCGCCCAAGGGCGAGTTGGGATACTTCATCGTCAGTGACGGGTCGACGCAGCCTTACCGGATCCGGGTGCGGCCTCCGTCCTTCGTGAACCTGCAGGCGCTCGACGTGATGTGCCGCGGGCAGCTTGTGGCCGACGTGATTGCGGTGATCGGGACGCTGGATATCGTTCTCGGCGAGGTAGACCGCTGATGCACGACCTGATTCTGTACATTCAGTCCTACCTCGACAGTGACAAAACGCCCGGCGGCGCCGGAAATATCTTCTGGGCCACGGTCTACATCCTGCTCGTGTTCGGTGGATTGTCCGTCGCCGTCATTGCGATGAACTGGCTCGAGCGGAAAATCCTGGCGCACATGCAGGTGCGGCTCGGCCCCATGCGCGTGGGGCCTCACGGATTGCTGCAGCCCATCGCCGACGCGATCAAACTGCTGCTGAAAGAAGACATCATTCCGGCCGAGGCCGACAAGGTCGTGTTCTGGATTGCTCCGTTCATCGTCGTACTGGCGGCGTTCACGGTTTTTGTTGTCGTCCCTTTTGGCCCGACCCACGCCATCACCGACATGAATATCGGCATTCTGTTTATGCTGGGTGTTTCGTCGCTGAGCGTGCTCGGCATCGTAACAGCCGGGTGGGCCTCCAATTCGCACTACCCCCTGATCGGCGCGCTGCGGTCGAGCGCGCAGATGGTTTCGTATGAAGTGGCCATGGGCCTGGCAGTTGTGTCGGTCATTATGATGACCAGCCTCACAACCGGCACGGGCACGTTGAGCATGATCGGGATTGTGCAGGCCCAGCAGGTTCAGGAGCAGTGGTTTATCTTCAAGTTCTTCCCGCTCGGGCTGATCGGGTTCTTCATTTTTGCGATCGCCATGGTGGCCGAGACCAACCGTGCGCCGTTCGATCTGCCTGAAGCTGAATCGGAACTGACCGCGGGCTTTCATACTGAGTACAGCGGATTCCGCTGGTCTTTATTCTTTCTGGCGGAGTACTCGGCGATGATCGCGGTGTCATCGATCGCGGTTACGCTGTGGCTGGGGGGGTGGCTGCGGCCGTTCCCGACTTTGCATGGCCCCGATATCACGGTTCCCTATCTCTGGCCCCCTTCTGCCCCCTCTGCTCCGAAAGGCGTGCTGGACTTCGTTTTCGCTCTCTTCCCAGGAATTTCGTTTCTACTCCTGGCCGCGATGTGCTTCTTCAACGTGCTCCGCATGCCGAAGCATCCGCTGTTCAAGATTCAAACCATGGGCCTTGCCGGATTCGGAGCAGGGCTCGGGCTGATCGGCCTGGTTCTGTTCGTTCCAGGTGTGCGCGACCGCGTGGGCGACATTTTCTGGTTTGCGGTCAAAGTTGCGGGATTCATGTACCTCTATATCTGGTATCGTGGCACGTTCCCCAGATACCGCTTTGACCAACTCATGAAAGTGGGATGGAAGATTCTGCTGCCGATGGGTTTGACCTTGCTGATCCTGACCGCGGTCGTTGGCATGCGTGCCGATCTGTGGGCGCAATTGCGAGGAGTGGGACGCCCATGAATCCCACGATAACGAATCCTCCGGTCGCGACTCCCTTCTTCTTTTATCTGCTGGCGGCCACCATGGTCATCGGCGGCATCCTGGTGATCGCGCGCAAGAACGCGATTCACTCGGCGATGGCACTGATCACCACGCTGCTGGCCCAGGCCGGGCTCTACCTGATGCTGTATGCGCCGTTCGTGGCTGGCGTGCAGATCATTCTTTATGCCGGCGGCATCATGGTGCTGTTCCTGTTTGTGATCATGCTGATCAACCTTGAACGCAATCTGAAGGAGCGGCAGTTCAACAAGCAGTGGCTGGTGGGAATCGCCGCGGCGGCGGCTTTGGGTGGGCTGTTCATCGCGGTCTATACCACTTCGACAAAAGGCAAAGTGCTCTTTCCCGAAGGGCGCATGACCTACGGGGAGTCACAAAACACGCAGAATGTCGCAATGCTGCTGTTCGACAGCCGGTTGGGACAATATATGTTCGCCTTCGAAATCGCTTCGTTGCTGCTGCTGGTGGCGATTATCGGAGCTGTCGTCATGGCCAAGAAACGGATTTAGCTAGTCGCTCAAATGGACGCTCTGCTCCACATTACGACGCTGCACTACCTGGTCCTGGGCGCGGCCCTGTTCCTGCTGGGCGTGATCGGCGTGCTAACCCGCCGCAATGTGGTCATCGTGCTGATGTCGATTGAGCTGATTCTGAATGCCGTCAATCTGAATCTGGTTGCTTTCTCGCGGTACTGGCAGGGAATCCACGGTCCCAACGCGCTGCACGGGCAGGTGTTTGCAATTTTCGTAATTACCGACGCAGCCGCCGAAGCCGCGGTTGGGCTCGGCATCCTGATCGCCTTCTTCAGGAATAAGGAGACGGTGAACGTGGATGAGGTGAATTTGTTGAAGTGGTAGGAAGCAGCTGTCAGCGATCAGCTTTCAGCTGTCAGTTCTTGCAGGTGCGAGGAGTAGTACAGCTCACTTGAACGACACGTATTGTCTGAACGCCGAGAGCTGACGGCTGAGAGCTTGCATGCTATTTCTAGGCCACATCTGGCTCCTTCCGCTGTTCCCTGCCATGGGCGCGGCGATCATGTTCTTTTTCGGACGCAGGCTGCAGAAGGCTACGGTGAGTGCAGTCTGCGTCGGGTCGGTCGTTCTTGCGTTTCTGATGGCTTGCGGGGCCGTGTTGCAGTATGTCAATTGGGCCCCGGCACACGACCATCAGCCTTACGAGAAAATTCTCTATACCTGGCTCGGCTCCGATACCGGGCACCTCAATTTTCAGAAGTCTGACGGGACCCGGGCTTCGTTGCAGGCTGACGCGGGGTTCCTGCTCGATCCCCTTTCCAGCATCTGGCTGTTGTTTGTGACCGGCGTCGGGATGCTGATCCATATTTATTCGACCGGGTACATGGCTCATGAGGGTGGGTATTACCGCTTTTTCGGGTACCTGAACCTGTTCATGTTCTCGATGCTCACGTTGATTCTCGCCAACAACTATGTGTTGAGGTTTGTGGGGTGGGAGGGCGTGGGGCTGTGTTCGTATCTTCTGATTGGTTTCTATTTCCAGCGCAAGTCGGCGAGCGACGCTGCCAACAAGGCGTTCATCGTCAATCGGATTGGTGACGCGGGATTCATTCTCGGGATGTTCTTTATCGCTTGGCTCTGCGGTTCTCTACGATTCATCGATGTGAATTCGTTCGCTCATGCGGGCCATTTCTCTCCGGAGACTTTGCAGTACCTCACCACCGCAACGCTGCTGCTCTTCGTGGGAGCATGCGGCAAGTCGGCGCAACTACCTCTTTATGTGTGGCTGCCGGATGCGATGGAAGGACCAACGCCGGTCTCGGCGCTGATTCATGCGGCGACTATGGTGACCGCGGGGGTTTACATGGTGGCGCGATCGAATGCGCTGTTTATCCTGGCTCCAAAGTCGATGCTGGTGGTGGCGATCGTTGGTGCCCTGACTGCCATCTTCGCCGCCTCGATCGGACTGGTGCAGAACGACATCAAGCGCGTGCTGGCTTATTCGACGGTCTCGCAACTGGGATACATGTTCCTGGCGCTCGGCGTGGGAGCGTTCTCGGCTGGAGTGTTCCATGTGTTCACGCATGCGTTCTTCAAGGCTCTGCTGTTCCTTGGCGCGGGCTCGGTGATTCACGCCATGAGCGGCGAGCAGGACATGCGCAACATGGGGGACCTGTCAGAGAAGATTCCGGTCACGTTCCGCACCATGTGTGTCGCCACGCTAGCGATCGCGGGGATACCCGGGTTCGCCGGCTTCTTCTCGAAGGACGAGATTCTGTGGCAGGCGTGGAAGTTCCATCCCGCGCTGTGGGCCATCGGATTCGCGACTGCGCTGATGACGTCGTTCTACATGTTCCGCCTGCTTTACCTCACGTTCTGGAGTCCGTCGCGCGTGGTCAGCCACGAAGTCGAACATCACGTTCACGAATCGCCGAAGTCGATGACCATTCCCCTGGTTATTCTGGCGTTCTTCTCGATTTTTGCTGGATACCTCAACGTGTCCGAGAGCATGGGGGGGGCAAAGCACATCGACAAGTTCCTCGAACCCGTTTTTGCGAGCGTGACGGAGAAAGAGGCGCCCGCGGGCGAGTCCGGCCCGGGCCTCACAGAGTATCTGCTGATGGGTCTCTCGATCGCTGCCGCCGGCGCCGGATGGCTGATGGCGCGACGTGCCTACGGCAACGCCGGCAAGGGATACACCGAACCGATCGCCGCAGCGGCGCCGCCACTCTACGACACGCTGCTGAACAAGTATTACGTCGATGAAGGCTATGACTATATCGCCACCGGTCGGCGCAAGTTAGGAGATGTGCGCTTGGGTGTTATGGGTCTGGCTGAAGCCAGTTCGTGGTTTGATTCCCATGTGATCGATGGGGCCGTGAACGCTGCGGGCTGGATTACCCGCTCGACCGCGGCATTCTCGAGTTGGTGGGATAAGTGGATCATCGACGGGATCGGCGTTAACGGGCCGGCGATTCTCGCGCGCATGCTGAGTTATCCCGCGCGGCTGTTTGAATGGGGACTGGTGCAATGGTATGCGCTGGTCATGACTGCAGGATTGGTAGGGTTTGCGTTTTATTACGTGTACCACTGAGAGCTGCGAGCTGTGAGCTTCGAGCCATCAGATCCAGATTACTCAAAGCTCACGGCTCGAAGCTCACAGCTGAGAAGCTAGAAGCCGACATATGCAATCTCACATCTTATCGATCATTCTTTTCGCGCCGCTTGTGGGCGCGCTGTTTCTCCTGTTTGTGCCTAAGGAGAATAAGGACGCCATCCGCTGGATCGCGAATATTTTCGCGCTCGCCGGTTTTCTCGTGTCGCTGCCGCTGGTGCCGATGTTCTGGGCGCAACGCTTCGAGCCGGGATTCAAGTTCGTCGAGGGTGCCGCGGGCAATTGGATTCCTTCGATCGGCGCGGGGTATGTTCTCGGCATCGATGGGATCTCGTTCCTGCTGATCATGCTGACCACGCTGCTGGGGTGGATCTCGATTCTGTCATCGTGGACGGCCATCGAGAATCGGGTCAAGGAATACTACATCTGGTTTCTGTTTTTGCAGACCGGCATGCTGGGCGTCTTTATGGCGCTGGATTTCTTCCTCTTCTTTGTGTTCTGGGAAGCGATGCTGGTTCCGATGTACTTGCTCATCGGAATCTGGGGAGGGCCGCGCAAGCTCTACGCTGCGATCAAGTTCTTCCTCTACACTCTGGCAGGCTCGGTCCTGATGCTGTTGGGCATTCTGTTCTTGTACTTCCATCATCACAGTGTCACGAACCCGCAGGTTTACACCTTCAGCATAGTTGAGCTTTACCATACTGCACCCCAGATTTATTCCGACTACGGGCCGCGCGTCGCGACCCTGCTGTTCTTGAGCTTCTTCTTCGCCTTCGCCATTAAAGTGCCGATGTTCCCGTTCCATACCTGGCTCCCTGACGCCCACGTGGAAGCTCCCACGGCGGGTTCGGTGATTCTGGCGGGCGTCCTGCTGAAAATGGGGACGTACGGATTCATCCGCTTCTCGCTTCCCTTCTTCCCCAACGTGATGACGAATCCCGCGACGTTGCTTGGGATGACGGTGCGCGGGTGGATGATCTTCCTTTCCCTCGTCGGGATCATTTATGGCGCGCTGGTCTCGCTGATGCAGAAGGACATGAAGAAGCTGGTGGCCTACTCGTCAGTGAGCCACCTGGGCTTCTGCACGCTGGGAATTTTTGCGCTGACGCCACTGGGTTTGAGCGGATCGGTCTTGCAACAGATCAATCACGGCATCTCGACCGGGGCGCTGTTCTTGATTGTCGGTATTCTCTACGAGCGACGGCACACGCGCGAGATCGCGGAATACGGCGGTATCTCGAATGTCATGCCGATTTACGCCACCATCACGATGATCATGTTCCTGTCGTCGATGGGGCTGCCGCTGCTGAACGGGTTCGTCGGCGAGTTCACGATCCTGCAAGGGACGTTCATGGAGAACTGGAAGTGGGGGGCGTGGGCTGTGCCGGGAGTGGTACTGGCCGCGGCGTACTTGCTCTGGCTCTATCAGCGCGTGTTCTTTGGAACTGTTACCAATCCGAAGAATGAAAAGCTAAACGATCTGACGCCGCGCGAGGTCGCGACGTTTGTTCCGCTGCTGATTATGGCGTTCTGGATCGGGCTGTATCCCAAACCATTCTTCCAGATTCTGGAACAACCGGTGAATCATACGATTGCGATGGTGCGGCCGGATTATCCGCAGCCTGCGGTGAATGCTGCGGCGCCAACGGCGCCGCTCGTCGTGCCCGCATCAGGGGTGCCGACCACGACAACGCCGTCGGCCGCATCCACGTCTGCGCCGCCGAAGATGAAGGGAACCAAATAGTGGTCTGGACTGACTACCTACTCGCGCTGCCGATCACGCTGCTGACGCTTTTTGCGCTTGGCATCCTGCTGATCGACTTCATGCTCCCCAAGGAGATGAAGTGGGCCAACGCCGTTACCGCCCTGATCGGCGTGGGGTTCTCGGCTGCGGGCGTCTACAAGATTCAACTGTGGATGAACGGTTCGCCCGGCACCTTGGGGATGCTTCGCACCATGCTGGTCGACCACTTCGCGCTCTATTTCTGGTATCTGTTCCTCGCGGCCACAGCGATTGCAATCCTCATGTCGGTCCGTTATCTCGAGACGGAGCATGAAAATCACGGCGAATACTACGCTCTGATGCTGCTCGCAGTCGCCGGCATGATGTGCATGGCGGCCGGATTCGACATCGTACTGATCTTTATCGGCCTTGAATTGATGGCCATTTCCACCTATGTGTTGGTCGGATTCCTGCGGCGGGATCGACGTTCCAACGAAGCTGCATTGAAATACCTGCTGCTGGGTGCGTTCTCTTCCGGAATCTTCGCCTACGGGCTATCGTTGCTGTACGGTTTGACCGGAAGCACGAATCTCGGCGTGATCCAGCAGGAACTGGCTCGGCACGTGATGAACAGCGATTACAAGCCGGTCGCTGTCGTGGCGTTACTGACAACCATTACGGGGCTGCTGTTTAAGATTGCGGCCATCCCCTTCCATCAGTGGGCGCCCGATGCTTACGAAGGCGCGCCTACCAGCATCACCGGATTCATGTCAGTCGCCGTCAAGGCGGCTGGATGGGCCATGCTGCTTCGCATCCTGGTCGTGGGACTGATCCCCATGCGCGCGATCTGGGTGCCGCTCCTGGTCTTCGTCTCCATTGCGACCATGACGGGCGCTAATTTCGCTGCGCTCACGCAGACGAACACCAAGCGACTGCTGGCCTATTCATCGATTGCCCATGTCGGATACATGCTGCTCGGCCTGATCGCCGGCACGGCCACGCAACTCAGCCCCGACGGCATCAAAGGCATCCTGATCTACCTGTTGGTCTATACGTTCACGAACCTGGGCGCGTTCGCCGTGATCACCGCACTGCGGCACCGCAACGTGATTGGCGACGAACTCGAGGACCTCAACGGGCTCTATTCCCGCGCACCCGTCGAAGCCGTGCTCATGCTGGTGTTCATGCTGTCGCTGGCGGGGATCCCGCCGCTGGCTGGATTCTGGGGGAAATACTTCATCTTCCTCAGCCTGATCGAGTCGGGTCATTACGCGCTGGCGTCGCTCGGCGTACTGTATTCCGTATTCGGCCTTTATTACTACCTGAAGATTGCAAATGCCATGTTCATGGGGAAGGTGGAGGAGAGCGAGGAGAGACTGCCCATCAGCTTGAGCATGCGCACCGCCCTCGCCGTGACCGGGATTGCGACGCTCTACATCGGCCTGCTACCCAACCGCTTCATCGAGATGGTGAACTGGGCACTGGGCATCGCGCAACATCCGAACGTCGCCCGGCTGACGCAATAACACCATTTTTGGGCTGGGCGGGACAACCGTAGGGCGGCGGTTGCCCCATGAGCAGATTCGCGGCAACGCCCACGCACGGCCTTACATCTCAAACCCTGATGCTACTTCAACGTCAGGTGGAAATCTCGTAATGAAACGCCGGGACTTTTCAAGACTGCCGCCATTTGCGGCGTCGCCAGCACTCTGCCAGCGGCCTTCGCGCAAGATAAGACAAACGCACCTCAGGAGGACGATTCCATGCCTTCGATTCCTCTCGCCACATCGGCCGGAAACCGAAAGGGCGACATGCTCTACCGCACCCTGGGACGCACCGGCGAAAAAGTTTCTGCGATTGGCCT
>DATDGW010000222.1:0-2594 GCA_036521895.1 Candidatus Sulfotelmatobacter sp.
GAACTCATCGTTGGTAACGCCGCACACATGAAGAACGTGCCCGGCCGGAAGACCGACGTGAAGGACGCTCAGTGGATCGCAGAGTTGATCCGTTGTGGCCTCGTCCGCAAGAGCTTTGTACCACCGAAGTGGCAACGCGCGCTGCGAGAGCTGACGCGGTATCGACGCAAGCTCGTCGAAGCCCAGGCGAGCGAACGCAATCGGCTGCAGCGTCTACTGGAAACTTGCAACGTGAAGCTGGCGTCAGTGGCCACCGACGTGTTCGGTAAATCGGGGCGGGAAATGTTGCGCGCCCTGATCAAAGGTGACGAGAGCCCTGAACAGATGGCGCAGCGTGCGCGAGGACGGCTTCGCAAGAAGCTTGAGCAACTCGTCCTGGCTTTGCGCGGCAAGGTTGAGAACCACCATCGGTTCATGCTTGAGATGCAGCTCGGTCGTGTTGAAGATATTGAAGCAAACATCGCTCTCGTTGACAGCAAGATTGATGAAGCCATCGCGCCTCATCGCGCGGTCATGGAGCGCTTGATGTCAATCCCTGGGGTTGATCGAGTGGTGGCCGTGACCGTCATCGCCGAACTTGGGATCGATATGAGCGTCTTCCCGACGTCCGCGCATGCCGCCGCCTGGGGTGGCGTTTGTCCGGGCAACAACGAGAGCGCCGGCAAACGCATGAGCCAACAGAAGCGTCGAGGCAACGTCCACCTCGCCACTGCACTCGTGCAGGCGGCGATAGGTGCGTCCAAGACGAAGGATACCTACTTGAAGGCGCGCTTCTGGAAGATCGCCGGTCGAGCCGGCAAGAAACGCGCCGCCGTCGCGGTCGCACACAGCATTCTCAACGCGATCTATCACATGCTGAAGGGCAGCGTCGATTACAAAGATCTCGGCGGCGACTATCTCGATCGATTCCTCCATCGCCGCACCGAGCAGCGCCTCGTTCAGCGACTCCGATCGATGGGTTACGAGGTGAATGCTAAAACCGCTTAATCAACGGGTTCCTTGAATGTTTTCATGGCAGCCCGTGGTGGAAGTCGATTTACGGCTTAAGACCCAAGATGTCCGCAGCAGGAGGAAGATAAGTGCCGGAGGACAGGATATGGCGATGGGACGGCGACAGCGATACCGACAGCAGCCGATGTGGCTGGCCACGGAACAGTTGCCCCAAACGGCTGGTCATGTGTTTTACGACCGTGTAAACAAGATCTTGGCAGAACGAAGGTTCGACGATTTCGCCGAGAAAGTATGCGCGCCGTTTTACGCCAAAACGATGGGGCGGCCAGGATTGGCGCCTGGAATTTATTTTCGCATGCAGTTGATCGGCTATTTTGAGGGGATTGATTCGGAGCGGGGAATAGCGTGGCGATGCGCCGACTCGCTGAGCCTGCGAGAGTTTATTGGTATGGGACTGACTGGGGTGGTGCCGGATCATTCGACAGTATCGCGAACGCGAAGGCTGATTGATTTGGAAACCCACAATGCGGTTTTTAGTTGGATGTTGGCCGTACTGGCGGAAAAGGGGTTGGTCGACGGTAAGACGGTTGGTGTCGATGGCTCGACGTTGGAGGCGAACGCGGCAATGCGAAGCATCGTGCGCCGCGATACAGGCGAAGGGTACACCGAGTTTCTGGAAGGGTTGGCGAAAGCATCGGGGATCGAAACGCCAACACGTGCAGACTTGGCGCGGGTGGATCGCAAGCGTTCTAAGAAGGGATCCAACGAAGAATGGGTGCATCCGGACGATCCCGATGCCGCGATCACAAAGATGAAAGATGGACGGACGCATCTGGCTCACAAGGTCGAACACGCCGTGGATATGAAGACCGGAGCGGTACTGGCTGTCACTGTACAAGCGGCAAACCACGGAGACACGACGACATTGCAGGAAACGCTGATGGAGCTGAGCGCGCAGATACAAACTCTGGAATCGGTCGTCGACAACATCCGTGAAGATCGCCTGACGGAGTTGGTCGCCGACAAAGGCTACCACAGCAACGACACGTTGACGTTTCTTCGTAGTGGCGATGTGCGCACATACATCTCGGAGCCAGAACGCGGCCGCCGCAAATGGGAGAACAAAGCCGAAGAACAGAAAGCCGTGTACGCGAACCGCCGCAGAATTCGTGGCGGCCGGGGTAAGGAATTGTTGCGGCAACGAGGCCTGATGCTGGAACGGCCATTCGCTCACTGCCTGGAAACCGGCGGACTCCGTCGCGTCTATCTCAGAGGACGCCGCAACATTCTCAAGCGCGTGCTCATTCACTATGCGGCGTTCAATTTGAGTCTGATCCTGCGCCAGCAGATCGGAAAAGGAACGCCTCGGGGCTTCCAGGGCCTCCTGACGTTGCACTTTTTCGTGCTGATGATCGTGATCCATCACCTGGATGCGATTTCAAACGGTCCCAAAAGAGCTTTCGAGGGTTTCGTCAATCAAATCGCGCCTACACCATTCAGGCAATGCTCGCGAACGACTCTAACTTCCACCACGGGCTGCTAGTGCCGGACTCGGCGATGGGAATGGTTTTGCCGATTTCCTCCTGGGTTATCCCAGTTCCGCGCAAGCCGGGATTGGGCCGGGCGGCTCCGAGTACGGGCGA
>DATDGW010000223.1:0-3986 GCA_036521895.1 Candidatus Sulfotelmatobacter sp.
TGTAAAACGGCACCGTGATGTCCTGCGACAAGGCACCGCTCGCGTTAAGAATGGCCTAGGTCCAATACTGTTCACTTAAAAACATTTTCGTGTTATTCTGTTTTCGGGGCGAATGCCTCCACAAGGAGGTGTTCCATGTTCGTTGTCACCGTGGAGTCAACCACTCTCGCGAGGGTTGCCTATGACGAAGCCAGGGCAGTGCTGCAACTAGAATTCCGTAGCCGGGCAGTCTACCTTTACTTTGACGTTCCGGCGGCTGTGCATCAGGCACTGCTCGGTGCGGCATCCAAGGGCAGGTTCTTTAATCTGACTATCCGGGGACGGTTTCCGTATCGTCTGATTTCTGATTTCCCCACCGCTACGCCAGAGGTCGGAGTGTGGGCGGATGCAGTTGCCAGGAGAAGCTAATGGCACGCACCGTTGCGACGTTGCCGGCCGGCAGCCGTGTCACGGACTACATCAGCCTCGGCGTCATTGCCAAGTTCTTTCCCGCCGAGAAAATCCATGAGATCCTGCAACAGACCAATCGTGCCAGCGTCCGCGAACGCGATTTGCCGGCGCATGTGGTGGTCTATTACGTCATCGCACTGGCGCTGTATATGCGGTCGTCTTATCGCGAGGTGCTGCGTTGCCTGCTGGAAGGCGTGCAGTGGTTGCTCGACCCGTCGGCCAAAGTGAAGGTCGCCGGCAAATCCGGCATTTCCCAGGCGCGCAGCCGTCTGGGCGCTGAACCAGTGAAGAAACTCTATGACGCGGTGGTGGCTCCGATAGCGGAGCAGCACACCAAGGGAGCCTGGTACCGGCAATGGCGGCTGGTGAGTCTGGACGGCAGTACGTTAGATGTCGCCGATACGGCGGAAAACGACAAGGCCTTTGGCCGCCCGGGCGCCAGTCGGGGTTCCAGTGCTTTCCCCAAGATCCGTTTCGTGGCGCTGCTGGAGAATGGCACGCACGTGTTGTGGGCAGCACACATGGACCAGTACGCCACCACCGAACTCACGCTGGCCGAAAAGGTGATCCCCGCGCTTGGCAAAGGAATGTTGTGTTTGGCAGACCGGTTCTTCCCGGGTTACCAACTCTGGCGCATGGCATCCAAAACGGGAGCGGACTTGCTCTGGCGCATGCGCCAGAATGCCCGTTTGGACGAGGAAAAACGATTGCCAGATGGCTCTTACCTGAGCCGCATTTACGCGTCCACTTCGGACCGGCGAAATCGGCGGAACGGGATCGTCGTGCGCGTGATCGATTACCGTTTGCAGGATGTCGAAGGAGCCGAGCCGATGTACCGGCTGAGCACGACGATCCTCGATCACGAGCAGGCCCCGGCCAAGGAACTAGCAGCGCTTTATCATGAGCGATGGGAAATTGAAACCGCCCTGGACGAGTTGAAAACACATCTTCGCGGCGCTCAGATTGTGTTGCGCAGCAAGACGCCGGAACTGGTACGGCAGGAGTTCTTCGGCTTGCTGATGGCGCACTTTGCCATCCGTGGGCTGATGCACGAAGCCGCCCTGAAGGCAGAGGAGGATCCCGACCAGCTTTCTTTTCTCCACGCGGTGCGCGTGGTCCAGCGACGAATGGCTCGTTACGGCGCTATTCCCCCCTCGGCAGAGAAAACTCTTCCACGAAGCGATCCTCGACGAAATTCTTGAGGAGCGGGTCGTTTCGAGCCGCAAGCGGATCAACCCGCGCGGTGTCAAGCGAAAGATGAGTAACTACCCGCTGCGTCCGCGCAAGCGTCAACGCACCCTCAGTGTCGATTTTGCCAGGCAGATCAGGATTGTTAAGTGAACAGTATTGGGGCTAGCCTGACTTTCGCACTTGAAGCGGCTTTTCCAGGACCTGAGGGGCCGAACCCCTTTGCCTGCAACGTGCGTTTTCAGAAAACCGCTGAGTGAAGACCTACCCTCTGGTTTTCCCGTCCGAGATCTGGCATTCTGCTGCTTCCAATGTTTTTGCGCAGCACGAACCGAAAGAAGGACGGGAAGGAACATCGTTATTTCAGCATGGTTGAGAATCGACGCTTGCCGGGTAATAAGACCGTGCAGCGGACGGTCCTGTATCTGGGCGAGATTAATGATCAACAGCAAGCCGCATGGCGCAAGACGCTGGAGGTCTTCGATGAAGACCACCAGAATTACGCCAGCATGAGCTTGTTTCCCGATGACCGGGAGATCCCGGCCGACGCGGTAGACAGTATACAAGTGAAGCTCAGCGGGCTGGAGTTGCGGCGGCCGCGAGTGTTTGGCAGCTGCTGGCTCGCGTGCGAGCTGTGGCATCAACTCGGGCTGGATGAGTTCTGGCAGGAGCACTTGCCGGAGTTACGCGAAGCAGTAAGTTGGGAGAAGGTACTGCGGCTGCTAGTGGTGAATCGGTTGATAGATCCCGGCAGTGAGTTCCACGTGCACCGGCAGTGGTTCGTGGACAGCGCCATGGACGAACTGCTGGAGACGGACTTTGCGGTGGCGGAGAAAGACCGGCTGTATCGCTGTCTGGACCGGGTGCTGGAACACAAGCAGGAACTGTTCGTGTTTCTGAAGCAGAAATGGGCCGACCTGTTCCAGGCCGATTTCGAAGTGCTGCTGTACGATCTGACGAGCACTTACTTCGAAGGCGAGATGGAGCGGAATCCGAAAGCCAAGCGTGGTTATAGCCGCGATGGCAGGCCGGACTGTCTGCAGTTAGTCATCGCGCTGGTGGTTACTACGGATGGTTTCCCGCTGGCCTATGAAGTCATGAACGGCAACACGTCGGACCGTTCCACGCTGCGCGATTTTCTAAGGAAGATCGAGAACAGTTACGGCAAAGCGCGCAGGGTGTGGGTCATGGACCGTGGAATTCCAAGCGAGGCGGTGCTGAAGGAAATGCGCGAGCCTGAACGGCAGACATTCTATCTGGTGGGTACGCCCAAAGGCCGGATCAACCAGCACGAGAAGAAGTGGCTCGAGTTGCCATGGCAAAAGGTGCGCGATTCCGTGGAGGTGAAGCTATACCAGCACGAAGGCGAACTCTATGTGCTGGCGAAGAGCAGCGGACGGCAGGCGAAGGAAATCGCCATGCGGCGCAAGCGTCTGGCGCGTCTTCTGCGCAAGCTGCGCGCGATGCGCAAGAGTCTGCCCAAACGCGATCGGCTGCTGCTGCGCATCGGCGCGGCCAAGAAAGAGGCTGGGCGCGCTTTCGGGTTCGTGAAGATCCAGATGCCGAAAGCCGATGAGGAAGTCACTCGCGACACGTTCTCATTTCGGGTGGACAAGATGAAACTGAACGCGGCGCAACAACGCGACGGCCACTATCTGCTGCGGAGCAATCTTACCGGTGAAGATCCCGCGGTGCTTTGGACGCGCTACGTGCAACTGACGCAGATCGAGACTGTATTTCGTTCGCTGAAGAGCGAGTTGGGCATCCGGCCGATCTATCACCAACTCGAGCACAGAGCCGACGCGCATGTGTTGATCGCATTCTTGGCTTACTGTCTGCAGGTGACATTGAAGAATCGGGTGATGATTCACGCGCCGGGATTGACGCCGGCGGCAGTGCTGGAAAAACTCGCCACGATCCAGATGGTCGAGGTGTGGATTCCGATGGTGGATGGCCGCTGGTTGATGTTGCCGCGCCACACTCAGCCGGAGAAGGACGTCCAGGCGGTGCTGGATCACCTCCGATTGGCCTTGCCCGCTCAGCCACCGCCACGAATCAAGGCGTCCGCAGGCACACGGTTGCCGACCCGACCTCCAGCCGGACAGCCGACGCTGTGGTGAAGACCTACGCCTCCGTTTAACAGAATTTCAACAACTTAGCCTGTTGAAAACTAGCGAAGTGCGAAAGTTGGGCTAGTGTTTTCCGGAACATGGAGATGAACGCGCTTGGCGCGCAGTAGCCCGTTTCCACGGCCGCGTGCGTCACCCTTGCTCCTTCCGCCAGGAGCCGCATGGCCTGCATGAGACGAAGCTGCTGTCTCCACTTACCGAATGTCATTCTCACGTCTT
>DATDGW010000224.1:0-2290 GCA_036521895.1 Candidatus Sulfotelmatobacter sp.
CTCACGAAACGTGGCTTTCACCTCTGCATCGGGGCCAGTCCTTTTCCCGCCTGACGCGTTCCGCCACGTCGGTGCCTGGCTCTCAGTGGCTGGTGCCAATGAGCTATCTCTCGTCGGCTCGCGTTGAAATTACTCCCGAGATCGTCTCGGGACGCGCGCTGGCCGGCTTCGATTTCGGCGAAGTAAAGCTAGCCTCGTGGCTCGTGCCGCGCTAGCAGCCCGTGGTAATAATCGCGCGGGTCGCGTTGCGAGCGCCGCCGGAGCAAGAGCGAGGAGCAGCGACGATAGCAATGCGGGACATTTCAGAGGAGCTGCGACGAAGCTATTGCCCGGCGCCGCCGCAACCCTTTGGGCAGCCAGGATTTGGCCCGATAGCTTCGTTGCTCGTCGTCGGAGATGGACCCGCATCGACTCCTCCTCGCGTCTCGCTCTCGGGCCAAATAGTGGCTGCGCGATCCCACGGGATTATTACCACGGGCTGCTAGCATCTGGGCAAACGGATTTCCCGCTTGTTTGCTGGAAGATGCCTCATGAGATTCATTTGACTTGCACTACCGTTACCGGGTCGCTTAGACTGGCTGAAAATCACTCGAAAATGGGGCAGCGAAAACTGTTCCGCCTCAGCTGGAAATGGAGAAAGCGTTCAGCCGTTAAGATAACGGAGAGCGCACGTGAAAAAGACAAGGAAACACTACACAGGAAAAGAGAAGGTTGCCGTCTTGCGGCGCCATTTGTTGGAGCAGGAGCCGATCTCGAAGCTCTGCGATGAATTGGGGCTTCAGCCCACGGTTTTCTACCGTTGGCAGAAGGAGTTTTTCGAGAACGGCGCCGCCGCCTTCGAGACCAAAACGCGAACCAGCCAGCCACCGGAACAAGAACGGATCGCGTATCTGACCAAGAAGATCCAGACCAAGGACGAGGTCCTGGCTGAACTGATGGCGGAGCATGTCGCTTTAAAAAAAAGTCTTGGGGAACTCTGACCGGGGTCTGGGTACCGCATGATACGCGGGACCAGATCGTGGATTTCGTCCGGCGCTGGTCGGAGAAAACCGAGATCGGCGCCGGTCGGTTCGTTGGATGGCTCGGGGTCACGGCCAGTAAGTTCTACGGTTGGCGGGAACGCTACGGCAAGGTCAACGAGCACAACGGTTGGATTCCCCGGGATTTCTGGCTGGAAGAGTGGGAGAAGCAGGCGATCCGCAATTTCCATTTGAAGAATCCTCTGGAAGGCTACCGGCGGTTGACGTTCATGATGCTGGATCAAGACATCGTAGCGGTAAGCCCGTCGAGTGTTTGGCGGGTTTTGGGGCAGGCCGGCCTGCTATCGAAGTGGAACGGGAAGCCATCGAAGAAGGGCACCGGTTTCGAACAACCGCCGCAGGCGCATCAACATTGGCATATCGACGTATCCTACATCAACATCAGCGGCACGTTCTACTACCTATGCAGCATTCTGGATGGCTACAGTAGGGCCATTGTCCACTGGGAACTGCGGGAGTCGATGACCGAGGCCGAGATCGAAATCATCCTCGAAGGCGGCAAAGAGAAACACCCCCAAGCCAAGCCGCGAATCATCTCCGACAACGGGCCTCAGTTCATCGCGCGCGACTTCAAGGAATTTATTCGGATCTCGGGCATGACCCACGTGCGAACCTCGCCGTACTATCCGCAATCCAACGGCAAGATCGAACGTTGGCACAAATCGCTCAAAGGAGAATGCATCCGGCCAGGCACGCCGTTGACTGCGGAGGACGCGCGGCGGCTGATCCAGGAGTATGTGGACCACTACAACACCGTGCGCCTGCACAGCGCGATTGGCTTCGTCACGCCGGCCGATATGCTGGCGGGGCGTCAAACGGACATCCATCAGGCGCGCGATCGCAAGCTGGAAGAGGCCCGGCAGCAGCGTCAACTGCGCCGACAGCAGGCCCCACCAAAAGGCGAGTTACAATGACTTTGCCAGGTGAAACGGAAGCGGGCTCTGCAGGGATGCAACCATGCCGAGGGATAGCTTGGTGGGCTCATCGAGACGATGTTGAAGGGCGCGGAAGTTCGCCTTTCGCGCTCTTCCCAAAACCACATCGGATCGGTAGACCCCGATGCCTTGAAAATCCCCGCCCCGAAGGGGCGGAATACTCACTAACGGAGAGCGCTCCCTCTCCATTTCACGCTGAACCGGTACAGCGCGGCCACCGCGTAGCTCCCAACAGGTTTTCTTGCTGGCCAGCAAGCGTTGCACGTACGGTGGTGCTGAACTCTCCGTAGGGCCTTGAAACCCGAACGGCTGTCT
>DATDGW010000225.1:0-3097 GCA_036521895.1 Candidatus Sulfotelmatobacter sp.
CTTATGAAAGATCCGGTTGCTGTTGCCGACCCGGAAATAGGTACACCACCCATTCAGAATTGGGTTCAACTTCCGAATCACTTCGCCGATCGAGGCGCTACTGGGGAACGATCGGAGTACTTCGCGCACCCGGTCCCGGATATGTTGGCACGCTTTCTTGCGTGGCCACATGTAAAGCAACCGGGCTGGGGGTTTCCGGAACTCGAAACCAAGAAACGCGAAACCCTCTTCCACCGTCGTAAGCCGACTCTTCTCCTGGTTCACCACCAGTCGTAGAGCCGCAAACTGGCTTTGGAGACGCTCCCACGCTGCTTGGCCTCTGATTCCGTACGCGCCAGCAGCACCATATCGTCCGCATAACGTACCAGCACGACAGAGTTGCTCGTCGTGCCGTCACCGCGACACCACTGACGATCCACTTCGTGAAGCATGATGTTGGAAAGCAACGGCGAAATGACTCCCCGAACGCAAAAGATAACTTCGAGTTTGACCGGCGGCTGGAGTTCCGGCGGAAATCGGGTGCGGATTGACGCGTGTCGCATGGGGTTGTATGTTTATGACATATGCCACGCGCCAGCGAGTCGCAGAAAGCCGAGCGGCTCAATCGTGCGCGGGATCTGTTGCAACGTGTCGATCAACTCTCCGAAACGCGGTCGAACAGTTGGCCCAGGACTGTTCCATTTCGCCGCGTCAAGCGTATCGCTACCTCGAGCAAACACAGCGTCTAAAGCAACCGGTCGCGCCAAGCGAAGCAAAGCTGGCATTCACCGTCAAACTTCCACACAGCCTCGTCCGGCGCGTCCGCACATTTGCTGCGGCCAAAGGATTGTCCATCAGCGAGGTGGTCAGCCGAGCGTTGCTCGCGCTGCTGCCGCGAGGACGAGGGCGTGGGTGAGCCGAAACCAATTCGGCAACGTACTCTACAGTTGGAATATCGATTCGACCGTTTGCTGCCAGACAAGCTCGCGCAGGTATATCAGTTGCTCGTGCCCAATAGACGCCAGCCAATCGGAGGCGATACTCCGAAACAACCGAATCCGTCGTCAGGAGTGAACCATGAACAAGCCAGCAGCGATTTATGCACGCGTATCCTCCGACCGCCAGAAGGAGAACCACACCATCGCCAGCCAGACGGCGGCGCTAATCGAGTTCGCACAGACGCACGGATACAGCGTGCCGCCGGAATGGGTCTTCCAAGACGAAGGCTATAGTGGCGCCATTCTAGTGCGGCCCGGATTAGCGGCGCTACGCGACCTGGCGGCGGAGGGCCAGATCGTCGCTGTGCTGGTCTATTCGCCGGATCGACTGAGCCGAAAGTACGCCTACCAAGTCCTGCTGAGCGAGGAACTGTCGCGCTGCGGTGTGGAGTTGGTCTTTCTGAAGGCGCCGGTGGGAGCGACGCCGGAGGATCAACTTCTGGTGCAGTTTCAGGGCATGATCGCCGAATACGAGCGCGCACAGATCGTTGAGCGGTGCCGTCGAGGAAAGAAATACATGGCGCAACACGGCGGCGTGAACGTACTTTCCGGAGCGCCTTTCGGCTACCGATATGTGAAGAAGAGCGACACCTCGGCAGCATTCTATGAGGTGGTGGAGGCCGAGGCTAAGGTCGTGAGAATGGTGTTTGAGACCTATACCCAACAGAGACTCAGCATCAATGCTATCGCCCGAATGCTGAATGACCGGCAGATCGCGACCCGGACGGGAAAGGGCCGATGGGAACGATCCACGGTTTGGGGCATGCTGCGCAATCCCGCGTATCGGGGGACCGCTTGCTATGGCAAGACCGAACAGCGACCCCGGCAACGTGTCACGCGCCCTCTTCGTCAACGGAAGGCCCTGGCCAGTCGCGATGTTGGTGGTCATGAGCGGCCCCGTGCGGAGTGGATTGAAGTCCCTGTGCCTGCGTTGGTGACCGAAGAGATGTTTGCGTTGGCGCAAGAGCAGTTGGAGAAGAACAAACGTCATTCGCCGCGGCGCACGATCGAACCAACTTTGTTGCAGGGCATCCTGGTGTGTGAGCAGTGCGGCTACGGTTTGTACCGCACATCCACCCACACGAAAAAGCGCAAACTGAACTACTATCGCTGCATTGGTTCGGATGGATATCGACGGCTGAATGGACCGGTTTGTACAAATCGGCCAATCAGACAAGATTCTCTTGATGAGTTCGTATGGAACCAGATCATCCGGCTTCTGGAAGATCCGGGCCTCATCCAAACCGAAATCGACCGCCGCCGTGAGGCAGCACGGAAAGCGGACCCGTTGCGCAAGCGCGAAGAGGAATTGCGCCGGGAACAGGCACGCGTGGAGAAAAGTAGTGAACGCTTGGTGACGGCCTACCAAGAGGGGTTGCTGACGCTTCCCCAACTGCGGCAAAGGATGCCGGTATTGCAGAAACAAACGCAAGCTGTCGAATCGGAATTACAATCTCTGAAGATGGCGGCGGTGGACGAAGCAAGATACCTGCAACTGGCAGAAAGCCTGACTGGCTTCCGCAGCAAGCTGCGGGTACGAGCCGAGGTGCTGGATACCACCGTGCGACAGCAGATTCTGCGACTGCTGGTGAAGGAGGTGCTGGTTGGAAAGGACACGATCACGCTGCGCCACTCGATCCCCATTCCGCAATCGGGACCAGGGTCGAACGGACCGCCGGCACCGACATTCGGCGTCACTGGATCAAGGCCGAACCCAGGTTATCTTTTGCGTTCGGGGAGTCATTTCACCGTTGCTCAGCAATCTGTACCTCACCGAGGTAGACAAGATGCTAGAACGGGCGAAAGCAGTAACCCAGTCCGGGCGGTGGACGGCAGTCGAATATGCCAGGTTCGCCGATGATCTGGTGATCCTGGTGGATTCGCATGCGCGCCAGCAATGGCTTCGGCAGGCGGTGGAGAAACGGCTCAGGGAGGAGTTGGCCAAACTGCAGGTGGAGGTGAATGAGGAAAAGAGCCGCAAGGTGGATCTTCAGCGAGGCGAGAGTTTCGGATTTCTCGGGTTTGAGTTCCGTCGTGTTCGGAGTCGTCGAGGACGATGGATGCCGCTGCTATTGCCGAAAGGCAAGAAACGGGCGGCCTTGCTCGGCAAGCTCAAGGAG
>DATDGW010000226.1:0-1883 GCA_036521895.1 Candidatus Sulfotelmatobacter sp.
CCGCAAACTCGCAAGCAGCCAGAAGCGGAAAGTACCTCAACGGAACGCCGATGACCTCATGGATCACGTGGACTACTCGAGAATCTCGGCGAATCTTAGCCACGCCGGAAAATGCGGCCATCCCAGCGAGGAGGATTGTAACTGAAAGATACGCGGTGCCCATCCCTAATCTCCGACTTTGTCGTTAGCATGTGAAATGTCCGGTTCAGTTAGCACGTGATCTGTCCGCTGTAGACGGTCGAGGAATAAGGCATTCTGCCGAGGGAGGACAGAATGACCGAATATCCAACGACCGCCGTGGAGCGGGCGATGAAGGTACAGGAAGTGATTTTGCGGGCGATGGCCAAGAGCATCACCTGGTGGCAGGCGGCGGAGATCCTGGGGATCTCGGATCGGAGTATGCGGCGCTGGAGGCAGCGCCAGGAGCAGTATGGCTATGACGGACTGTTCGACCGGCGGCGGGGGAAGCCGAGTCCGAAGCGGGTGCCGCTGAAGCAGGCCGAGCAAGTGCTGCAGCTTTACCGGGAGAAGTATTTCGACCTGAACGTGCGGCACTTTCAGGAGAAGCTGCGGGAGGGGCATGGCATCGGTTTGAGCTACACCTGGGTGAAGCTGGCGTTGCAAGGAGCGGGGCTGGTGAAGAAGGGGCGGAAGCGCGGGGTACATCGCAAGCGTCGGCCCCGGCGGCCGCTGCCGGGGATGCTGCTGCATCTGGACGGGAGTCGGCACCAGTGGTTTCAAGACCAGCGCTGGTATGACCTGATCGAAGTGGTGGATGACGCCACCAGCGAGACCTATTACGCGCAGTTGGTGGAGGAGGAATCGACGCGCACGGTGATGGCGGCGCTGAAGGAAGTGATCGAGCGCCAAGGGCGTTTCTGCGCGCTCTACAGCGACCGGGGGAGCCACTTCTTCGAGACGCCGAAGGCGGGCGGACCGGTGGACCCGCATCGGCTGACGCAGGTGGGGCGGGCGCTGAAGGAGTTGGGCATCCAGATGATCCCGGCCTACTCGCCGCAAGCGCGGGGACGAAGCGAGCGGCGCTTTGGCACTTGGCAAGGACGCTGGCCGCAGGAACTGCGCCTGGCGGGGATCCGCACGGTGGAGGAGGCCAACCGCTTTCTGCGGGAGACCTCCATCCCGGAGATGAACCGGAAGTTCAGCGTGGCGGCGGCCGAGAAGGGGCATGCCTTTGTGCGGGTGCAGGGCCAGGATCTAGATCGCATCTTCTCGGTGCAGCAGGAGCGAGTGGTGGGGAAGGACAACACGGTGCAATGGGGAGAGCGAGTCTGGCAGATCGAGCGCACGCCGTGGCGCGGGACGCTGGCCGGCTGCCGGGTGACGATCTGCGAGCATCTGGACGGACGGGTGACGATCGTCTACGGGCCGCACGTGGTCGGGCGATTCAGCGCGACGGGCGAGCCGTTGGAGAGTTCGAAAAAAGCGCGGGCGCGACGCTGTGGAAATGACGCACCGAGGAAAGCGTGGAAAACTCCAAAGACCAAAGCGAGTTTCCCACGCTTCCCTCCGCGCTTGGAAATCCGGCCCAAAGCAAAGACGCCGGATTCCCACATTCCCACAGCGACGACGGCGGCGGGGAGGGCTTAAAACCTGGGGAGAAGAAAAGGCAAAAAGCGGACAGATCACTTGCTACAAAAACCGGACAACTTGACATGCTACGAACAGTGGTCACCCTGTGACCCCGCAACCGTGAAAACTGCTTTTAAGGAGCCGTTATGAAGAGTGGCGACACTTTCGACAAATCCGTTCCGCTTCGATTCACAATCCACAGCCAGGAGAATCACTCTATGAAACGGTCCTGTCTTCGCTTGCTGGTTCTAATCTTGTTTGCCTTTCTTCTGGGTCTTCACAGGGTCCCGCTC
>DATDGW010000227.1:0-6431 GCA_036521895.1 Candidatus Sulfotelmatobacter sp.
AACGTGACGGTGTCCGAGGTTAGCGCCGCCCGGGGGCTGTTTGGAGAAATCCCGATGTCCGGTCGAATGCCGGTGACTCTTTCCAGCCGCGCGCAGATTGGGGGAAGCTCGCTTCCTGCACCATTCGCGAACGCGACGCGCCCGTAGCCGCCTGTTCAACTTCCACAACGTTCAGCCCTCCCTCTTCGAGGCAGCGCAGCATCGCGATTGCAACGCGCGAGCTTTGATCCTCACTATTCTTTCGCCACTTTAACGCTCCCGAGGGTGACTGCCATCGCGAGCGGAGGTGAGGCAGTGTTTCGCGTGGTGAAACTTGCCGGAATCGTTGGCTTGAGTCGCGAGCTTCTGCCTCTAGCAATGCTGCTGACGCTGCTCGTTCCCGCCTACAGCCAGCAAGAGGTCGACCCTACCGGGTACGATCCGTGGACCACCGCGAGCAAGGCTACCGTTCGCCACCTTCAAGACGGAGCGATTAGCGGATCGCGCGCAGCGAAACAAGATCAGTTCCGCCGCAGGCACTCGTGCAAGGAAGAGAAAACCGCGAACGCAAGCGTCGAATGATCGCCAAACCCCCCAGAAGTTCTCCGTGAGGAATTGACCGGCGGGTACTGGCCAAGCACGATCGACGCGAAGTCCGTGTCCGGGTCAGCGTTCCAGCGCTTTGCGATCCCAACGTCCCGTATCTGCCGCTGCGTCGTACGTGCTCTGCAGAAATTCCATCAGCGCCGTCTTCGGGGACTCAGCGTTGCGTACGTCGTCGTACATTAGCAGGAACTCTTTCAGTTGCCGATGGTAAAACGCGGCGGCCGGGCGAACTTTCTGTTCTGCGAAGCCGGGCGGTTCAGGCGCAGCGTAAGAATAGAAAGCCGGCCCTTTGATATCGCCGCCGCCGGGCCAGAATCCGGCGCTGCTCACTTCGTGTGAGTAAGCTTCCCGCGTGATTACATCGGCTCCGGGCCTCTCGGGCGCCCTGCGTCCGGAGAAACGCGTCACCGCATGATCGAAACTTCCCCAGAAAAAATGTGCGGGACTGACCTTGCCGAGAAATCCGGCGCGGAATTCTTTGAGAACCTGATCGACCCACGCCAGGATGCGCCAGAATTTATTCACGGCCTCCCGATCATAGGCGGCGTGAACGTGGTCCTTCTCGAACGGAGTCGGATCGGGAATCTCGCAGGGCAGGGTCCGGATCTTCACGCTGACGCCGAGGTCAGCAAGCGCGGCCATGAACTGCTTGTAAAAGTCCGCGACGCTCTGTGGCTCGAGCGCGAGCGCTGCCTGGCGGCCTTCGCTGGTTTCGATCAAGAGCCTGTGGTCGATGAAATCGAACCGCACCTCGACCGTTCCCCGCGGATACGGCATTGCGGCCGTCGTCATTCCGCGCGCGGTCAGGTAGAAAGGGACGTTCCAGAAGTGATTCACCAGGGGGCACAGCTGGAGGCGCACTTTCCCGACGACCTGCGTCCACATGTGCAGGGTGGCGAGAGTGTCTTTCCAGCTGTCGAACGGCAAAGGGGGTAGAAGGTCGCGATCACTGGAGGCCATCGGTGTCATGGTTCACCGTCCTGGCGAATTAATGTACACCCAAACGCCGGTGCGCGGCGCACGTCGCAACTAGCTCTGGTCGCGCAACTTTTTGAGGGCGTCAATGCCGTTCTGGTTGTGCGGGTTTAGCTCGACGGACTTCTGGTAGTTCTGCGTAGCCATCTCTTTTTTCCCGGCTTTGAGGTAGGCTTCACCCAGGCTGTCGTAGGCGTTCCAGAATGTTGGGTAGTCCTGCACTTCCAATTGGAATATTTGGAGGGCAGCGTCGGTCTGTCCTGCGAAGAGGAAGTGATAGCCGAGGGCGATGAGCGTATTTTCGTCGACGGCAAAGGCCGAAGAAGGGCCTGCTTTCTTTAGTTCCGAATATCGTGTGATGACTGCCTGGGGACCCTTGGTGTTCGCCACCAGCATGAGTAGTTCCGCCGCGGACGTTTGGTCGGGGGTGTAGTTCCATCCGTATTCTTTGGCCACGCTTTGGGTCAGAGCATTGGCGACGCTGATGCCATTGTCAGAGTTGGCCATAATGGCGACACCTTTGCCGGAATCGGCAAACATGATCAGGAGCGCCTGAAACCCTTCATCGGCTCCGTTGTGGCCGAATTCCTCGGGATTCTTGTGGCTGGCCAGAAAGAAGCCCAGACCGACCTGCTCGATCTGCGGCTTCAGCATTTCGCGCGTCGTGGTCTCCGATAGAACGTGGTTGGCTCGGCCTTGTTTCGAGAGTGCGATCTCGATGCCGAATTTCGCCAGGTCCGTGGCGGTGGTCCACAAACCGGCTGCGGCCATTTCCGGATAGATATGCCATTTGCCGGGGATGAGTGTGCCGTCCGCGCGTGTGCCCGTGGCGGTCATGGTTGCGCGAGCTGGCGGAAGTGGTTGCTCGTAGGTGCTGTCGGCCATACCAATTTTCTCGAGGACGGATTCGCGCATGAACTGCGGGAAGGGTCTGCCGGTTACGTCTATCACCAGTTGTTGCTCGATGGTGACTCCCCCGCCCGAGTAGCGAAACTTGGTTCCAGGGACGAAATCCACGCGGATGGGCGCGGTGTTGGCGGGAGGCTCGCCATTGAAGATCTGCACGAGCGATGGGATCGGGGTGCCCACTTCATAGCCGGGGAATCCGTGTACCGTGAGGCCGGCACTATGGCTCATGATGCGGCGCAAGGTGACTTTTGGTCTTTCGTGAACTCGTTGTCCGGGACTTGCCAGGACTTGAGTTTCAGGTTCACGTTCTCGTCAAGGGAAAGCTTTCCGTGCTCTACCAGGGAGAGGGTGCCGGTTGCGGCTACGGGCTTGCTGATCGAGCCTGCCTGGAAAAGAGTATGAACCGTTACCGGCGTGTGAGAGCCGGCCTCGGTGACACCGTAGCCCTTGGCCCAGGCGATTCTAAAATTGTCGATGACCGTGACGCTGAGGCCGGGGCATTGGTAGAGTTCCATCAGCTTCTCAATGTTGAGTGGCGTCGCCGGATCTGTGGCGCTCACCGGAATCGGTGGGATGCCGTTTTCCACGCGCTGAGTGCGGGCGGAGAGCTCGGAGTGCTTGTCGTCGCTTTGTGGCTTGGATTGGGCGAAGGCAGAGACCATCAGCGACAGGGCAGCGGCTGAGATTAGAACGAAGCGTGCGGATAAGCGGGATGGCATGGATCCTCCGGGGAGCGGGTTCACGGCTGCGAGTATAGACGGAGGCTGGGCGCCGAAGTTAGCGCGCACTCAATTCGCTGCCTGCACCGTCTTCGGCACCATCGACCAGGGATTCGGTCCGAGGTGCATCATGAAGAAGCGCTCGACGGAAAGATGTTCGCGCTCTACTGCATTTTGTAGTTCGCAAACCGTCTGAGGGTAGAAGAGTTTTCCGTCTTCCAACTGCTGGAACGGATCGCTTCCGTAGAGCAGTTTGTGCTCGGGGAAGTAGACCATCATTTGGCGTTCGCTGGTCTCGCCGTGAATCGGATAAAGCTCCAGGCGATTCGGCCCGCTACCGATCGTCGTCTTGGCTGCTACGGCGCGAAGGTCCGCGGGGTGAGGGGCTTTGGCGAGGCTATCGGGATATTTGGTGCGCGGCGCGCGCAGAAAACGCTCGATGAGCGGCACGGTGCGGTCGAGCACGTACACCGGAATTCCGCGAGCCACGTACTCGCGTACGCCTCCGATGTGCGGCCAGGAATCTGACGTAGTGATGACAGCCTTAATGCGGACGCCCGGAAACCTGGTCTGCGCGAAGTCGAGCACCTTGGCGGAGTAACCGGAGGAGATGGGCGCTTCCAGAACCACGATTCCGTCATCCTGACGGATCAGAGTCGTGTTCCAGTTTCCGGCGATGAACCACACGCCGGGCGCGAGTTCTGACGCTCCGGCCGTGTTGGGAGCGCGGTCATCGATGGTCTTGTTCGCGCGCGCGGCAAAGGCGGTGCGGATCTCAGGCGTGATGGCAAATTCGTCAGCCGACGGCGATTGGTTGAACTCGATCTTGGTGATGGTTTCGGTTTGATCGGGCAGACCGTTGCCGAAAACGTCTTTCTGTAAAGGGTAATGGATGCCGTTCTGCAGCCACCAGAACGAGTAATACACGCGCGTGGTGACGTCACCCCAGACGCTCCAGAAGACTCCGAAAGGATAGGCGGCCACCCATTCCACGGCCGTGGGCAGATGCGTGTCGGCGTTCAGGAAGATGCGGACGGGCGATCCCTGCCAGGTGAATTCGACTTCGTGGTGAGGGACGCTCTGCAGCGTGAGATCGGGGAGGCGATGCAAGTCAGGACTGGCCAGCGCGGTGATGAGTACACCTTCGGGGCTCAAGGCCAATGCTGCGGCAGCGTCCTGCAAGGGCTCGCCTGATCCGGGGCCGACATGGCCATCGAAACTCACCGATGCCGCGCCAGCGGAGACGACCGAGGCCATGACGAATTCCGGTTGCATAGAAACGTGGGCCTTCACCGTTCGCTTCCAGTTGCCGTGAGCCAGATCGCGCCACTCTTCGACCTGATCGTTCTCGAGGATGTACGGGCCTTCGGGGCGTTCCGACTGTTCCAGCATGCTGCGCACCACTGAAGACTGGATATGGAGCGTGCTGAGGGCGCGAATTTTCTGCTCGCCGCCCATGGCGGTCAAGCCTTCGTGCAACAGGTTTGCGGGCGAGGACGTCGCCTGACCCCATGCTAGAAATGGAAACGCCAACAGAACGCAACCCAGCCTCCGTGATTTCATTCGACACTCTCCATTCGACACTCTTCGAGAGAAACTTAGACGCCCCGAGGCACGGGAAGTGAGCGCAGGCCTTATTGGAGCAGTCCGTAGACTTCGACCTCGCCTCTGGCGCCGAAGTAGACGCGTCCGTTGACGACGACCGGGATGATGAATCGCGTGGCCATGGCAGCGCGGTCACGCGGGCTGTTCTCCTCCGATGTGTAGATGGGCTGGCCGAGTTTGGTGGCGTCGAAAGCATATAGGACCGCGGGTTTGTTGTCGGGGCCGTTCCACACCTTGGTGGCGATGGCCCAGACGATTCCGTTCTTGTTGCCCTCGGCCGAGACGGTCGCGGTGGCGCCGGGGTTGGCGAATTTTCTGGTGGAAGACTCGCTGGGAGTGAGTTGGCCGTTCTTGATGGTGTAGGCGCGGAGATCGTCGTCACTGGCGGCAAAATACGCTCTGCCGTTCCAATAGGCCATGGCACCGTAACCACCGCCGGACATGTGGATGATTTCCACCAAGTCGTCGGTGTCGCGATGGAACTTGCCCATCTGGTCACGGTCGATCACATAAATGGTCGAGTCTTTGGTGGTCTGCAGAAGCAGGTGACGATACCGGCCGGGTTGGTCGGGGAGAAGAAGCGGGCCGCTGGAGCCGACGTCGGAGTCGGCGTTGCTAATGCGATCCTGATCGTGCGGGGTGAAGTAGTCGCGGATGGCGAGTGACGCGCCGTCAAGTTTCAAAACGGAGTCGCCGTAGTCGCGCCCGCCCGACGCGGCGTCAAACGTGCCGTTCCCGGTAGGGACGTAGATGTTTCCCTCGGCATCAGCCGCCGGACCGGTGTCGCTCAGCCAGATACCGGCTTCGCTGCCGTCGGGATTCACATTGAGCACGGCCTTCTGCGCCAGGGTTTGCGGGTCGTAAGCCATCACCCATCCGTGGTAGGGGTCCACGTCGCAGGACGACGCCCATGTGAGATAGAGAGTGTTGTTGGCCAGCAGCAACGCGGCGCGCGGATTCTCGCGGACCGGATCGAACCGGATTTGTCCCTTCACAACACCACGGCCTTTGCCCGGCACCGATGCCATGATCAGTTGGGGCCCGCCGAACTTCTCCACGCCTGTGGTGATGGCGAGGGCGTGCAGATGCTGGAAGTATTCGTCGTTTCCGACTGTATGGCGGATCTTGGTGCGAGCCAGCACGTAGAGCGTGCCCGACTTCACATCGATTACGGGCGTGGATGTGATGCCGATTTCCGGACGGATAAAAGGACACTGCGCATCGTCCTCCGATACGGGCACGGTGCCGCGAGCTTTATCGAGAAAACTGGCCTGCCAGAGGGGAGGATCGCCTGGCCGAGTCGCGTCGAACCCATAGACGCTGTCGTGCTCGGTAGCGACGAAGAGAACGTCGTGCGTGCCTTTGCCCGGAACTTCGACGGAGGGCAGAAACAGTGGTTGCGCGTAGACCGCGCCGTCGACTTTGAATGCGCCCAGCCTCCCGAAGGTTTTGGAGTTGACGTTCTGGGGAGTCAGGTGCTTCTCGGTGAGGGTCGCGCCGGTGCGGGCGTTGTCGTATTGCGAGGTCGTGACCTGCGCGGCTGCGGCGACCGTCACGAGCACGAACGTGACGACCACGCCGCAGATTGTAAGCGGCTTCATGGGACCTCTGCTATTGCTTGTCGGCCGGAGCCTCCGC
>DATDGW010000228.1:0-2041 GCA_036521895.1 Candidatus Sulfotelmatobacter sp.
CGCCATCTGCAACGCCCATATCCTGCGCGAACTCCAGAGCCTGATCGAGTTCGACAAAGAACCCTGGGCCGAGGCCATGCGCGACATGCTCCTGGAGGCTAACCTCGCCGTGAACAAAGCGCGCGAGGCGGGCGCGACGGCCAGCAATTCGCAATATGAATCGATGTTAATCGAAGGGCGTGACCAGGGTGGCCAGGGGCACAGTGGCGGCCCCCATTGGGTGGTAAGCAACGTTGGAGAATGCCTTGGGGTAGGCGGGCGTGGTGCGACTTTTTGACTCGATGAGCGCAGAGCGGATTCACAACTAGGAGCGAATCGGATTCTGGGAGGAGATGCGGGTTCTTGCGCGCCTCCTGGGGTCGTTGAGCCGATGCTTGGAAGGGTTTCCCGACAAGCGTCGCGGGACGAATACGACCTACCGAATGGCCGATTTCGGGATGGCGGCGTTCTCGGCGTTTTTCATGCAGAGCCCGTCGTTTCTGGATTTTCAGCGGCGGCTTGAGAACGAGCATGCACGTTCGAATTGCCAAACCCTGTTCGATATACCCAAGATTCCCACCGATAACCAAATCCGGGACATGCTGGACCCGGCGGAGCCGGAGCTGCTTCATCCGGTCTTTGCCGAACCGGTTGCGATCCTGGAAGGCGCGAATGGCGGCCTGGACCCGTTCCGGCGGCTGGGAGATCATGTGCTGATCGCCCTGGACGGCACCGAATATTTCAGCTCCAAGAAAATCCATTGTCACAATTGCTCGACGCGGCAACGCGGCAAAGGCGAGAAGGAGTATTTCCACGCGATGCTGGGGGCAACCCTGGTCGCTCCCGGGCACGACAAGGTCATCCCGCTCGAACCGGAATTCATGGCCCCGCAAGATGGCGCGGAAAAACAGGACTGCGAGAATGCCGCCGCGAAGCGGTGGCTGGCGGCCCACGGCGCGCACTATGCCCGGCTCAACCCGATCTATCTCGGCGACGATCTCTTCTCCCGCCAGCCGCTGTGCGAGGCCGTCCTCGCCGTCAACGGGCATTTCATCTTCGTCTGCAAGCCGTCCTCGCATCCTCTGATCCAGGAATATATCACTGGGGTCGACCTTCAGACCCGCGAAGAAACCGTCAAGCGCGGCAAGAACAAATTCGTCTACCGTTACCGGTGGATCCATGACGTCCCGCTGCGCGAGGGCAAAGACGCCCTGAAAGTCAATTGGTTCGAGATCGAGATCTTTAACGCCAGCGGGGAAGTCACCCATCGCAACAGCTTCATCACTGATCTTGCGATCGACCCCAACAATGTCGCAGAATTCGCCGCATGCGGCCGTGCTCGTTGGAAAATCGAAAACGAGACATTCAATGTGCTAAAAACCAAAGGCTACCATCTCGAACACAATTTCGGTCACGGCAAGCAACACTTGGCCTCCATTCTCGCCACACTCAATCTTCTGGCTTTCGCGTTTCATACCACCTGCGATATCGCTGACGAACTCTGGCGCGCAGCCAGGGAAAAGCTCGGGCCACGCCGCCGATTCTTTAGCAATCTTGACTCGATCACAACCTATCTGATCTTCGACTCATGGCAGGATCTGCTGCAAACCCTTGCCTTCGCAAAGCCAGCGCCACGTCCTCCGTGAAGTCCGGCCCTTGCGGCGCCCCCCCTTCACGACGCCCCGAGAGGCGTGGCGCAACAGCAGCCGCACGGGGATTTTTGCGCTTCGCCCTCATCGCGGTCGTGTGGCCGGGGCTGAGATCCCGTATGACTAGCGCGCGGCACGCACCTGCCGAGCCGGTTCGTCGGATCACCTACCCGACGCCACGAACACCCGCCCGGCTGACACGATCCGACACAGTCCGAGTAGCCCGGCTCCAAAGCGCCCCATAGAGCCAAAATGAGAATTGCTGTTCCAGGATCGTCGTCGGCCTTGTTCTTGCTGGCGCCTGGATCCAACCTTACGCTGCACCGGGGCCTGTTCAAGGAGTGTTGCGACATCATCAGGGGTTGATCATTCCGCCCGATGTCACTTCCTGCGGGATCCGAGTAGGGGCCGAT
>DATDGW010000229.1:0-1622 GCA_036521895.1 Candidatus Sulfotelmatobacter sp.
CGGCAAGTGGAACTCGACGCTGTCGTCGGTCGGCCACTCGACCCGATACATGCCGAACTGCGGGCGCAACAGCCGGTCCGTCGCGGCGCGGTCGTCCTCCTCGGGCGCACACAGCGACATCAGGACTGAGTTGGTCAGGAACACCAGCCGACCGCGGGGACGCAGCAGGCGCGCGGCCTCGGGAACCCACAATTTCGGATCGGCCCACAAGCAGGCGCCGTACTCCGAGATTGCAAAGTCGAAGCTCCCATCGGGATAGCCGACTTTCTCGGCGTTGCCGTGGATCAGCGGAAAGTCAAGGCCATGCTCATGCTGGAGACGTCGCGCGGTGGCGAGCTGCCGCTCCGAGTTGTCGATTGCCACCATGCGCGCGCCGCGCCGCGCGAGCCACGACGAGACGTACGCGGTGCCGCAACCGAGCTCGATCGCGTCCTTGCCCGCGATGTCGTCAGGGATCATGCGGACCTCGGACTCCGACACGCCGAAGATTCCCCAGTTGGGTCTGTTATTGCGCCACCGCGCTCACCGGCCTCTACGAAGTTGCGCGCCAGCTCGTCCCAATGTTCGCGGTTCCTCCGCACATGCTCAGGCAGATCGCTCACGTCGTCACCTCGCGTGAGATTCTATATGTCGCGATAGATCTGCCTGCGGTTTGAAAGGTCGAAGCCACAAGGGGTCTTGTGTTCCCCGTCAGCACAAGTTGGACAGTTGGAGACGCTGAAGAAAGAGGACTTTGGCTCATCTCATAAGCGTCTATTTCTTGGCTTTCTTGAGCCGGGTTGTCATCACCCGCTCTTCCTCTGCTCGCGTCTCGAAACTCTCCAACGGCGTGACTTCCCATTTGAGCAATCCCCAGAACGGGATCTCACGCAGCATCCGATCCAGCTTTTCGTTCGATTCCGCTTCCGCCACGAAGACGAAAGCGCGTTCACCGACCTTAAGTCCACCAGCCAGAATCCGCTTCTCGGCTTCGAGCCTCTTCAGCGCATCGAGGCTTGGAAGCACGAGGTTCTCCAGGAGCTGAAGTGCCTCCTCAGGCGTCGCAAATCCGGGTCCGTCGAACCCTGAAACGAGGTATTTCATGAGACTGCTCCTTTCGTATTGGTTTGGTCAGAACTCCTATCTATCACCGTCCCTATTACTCTGCGCTCTAGGAAGAAGCCATCGACATGCCCGACGACTCCGTCTGAAGGAAAAATAGCCCTGGCGCCCCTTCAAAAGTTGCAGCTTTCCAAGCTTGGTCTCTTCAAGATCCTGGCCACAGCAAGAATTGTGTTCCGGATGGTCGTTGCCAAAGTTCCCTACAACTAGATTGATTCCAAGGGAAGTGTTGCAACCTTGAAAACGGTGACGGAGGACGGCCCGAGCGGAACTGGGCGGCGAGGTCTCAGGCAGCCAGATCGAACAGTTGGTCGATGAACTGATTCTGTTGGCGAACATCATCGCCGCAGACCCACCGCGCCTGGCCCTTCCGGATCATATGCATCGCCTCATAGCCCTCAATCGTTCGCCGGGCCGCTTGGAACTCGCGAAAGCTCTGCTTGGCCTTCACGCGGCGTTTGATCGCGCGATGATCCTGCTCCAGGATGTTGTTCAAATATTGGACCGGTCGATGTCGGCAG
>DATDGW010000230.1:0-4733 GCA_036521895.1 Candidatus Sulfotelmatobacter sp.
TTCCTCGAGAACGTACTGCGCGGGAGGAATGTCCCGCGTGAGCGCATGCTCGCAGTTGCGGATCATTACCACCACTTCGGCGGCAAGAGTCCGATCAACCAGCAGATTAGGGAATTGATCGCGGCGCTGGAGAATGAACTGGCGCAGCATGGCCCGAAGCTGCCGGTCTATTGGGGCAACCGCAATTGGCATCCGATGCTGGCGGAAACGTTGCGGCAGATGAAGCGGGACGGCATTCGGCGCGCGCTGGCATTCGTGACTTCGGCTTACAGTTCGTATTCGGGATGCCGGCAGTATCGTGAAGATATCGTTCGCGCACAAAATGCAGCGGGTGCAGATGCACCGCAGGTCGAAAAGCTGCGCGCCTTCTTCAACCATCCGGGATTCATCGAAGCGACCGAAGAGCGGTTGCGCGACGCGCTGGCGCAAGTTTCGGCTGACGCGCGGCACAACATTCAGGTCGCCTACATCGCGCACAGCATCCCGCTGTCGATGGCGAACACGTGTGACTACGTTCGGCAGCTGGAAGAAGTAAGGAAGTTGGTCTCGACAAGGCTGGATGTCGCCAACGACGCGCTGGTATATCAAAGTCGGAGCGGCACGCCCGGGCAGCCGTGGCTGGAGCCTGACATACTGGATTACCTTCGCGAGGTGAGCGCCCGCAATCGGGCGAGCGCCGTCGTGCTGGCACCGATCAGCTTCATCTCCGATCACATGGAAGTGCTATATGACCTGGACATTGAGGCGCAGCAACTCTGTGATTCCCTGTCTTTGCCGATGGCGCGGGCGAAGACGGTGGGCGTTCATCCCAAGTTCATCGCAATGATTCGTGAATTAATTCTTGAGCGGACGAATCCTGGAAGTGAGCTGCACGCGGTAGGCTCGCTCGGGCCGCGGCCGGATGTTTGCGAGGAGAATTGCTGTCCTGCGCCGCAGCGGCCGGCGCGCCCCCAGGCGCCAACAGGAAGGCCAAGCGGGGCGTCGAACGCAACCTAGCGATCCGCTATCGAGAAGAGGCGGGCACGTTGGGATGCTCGTAGGTTGTGGCTTTGGGACTGCCCTCGACGAGACGCATTGTGTCTAGAATCGTCTGCACGACCGGCTCGTTCCCCACGGCCGTGTTGATCATGAGGTGGTAAAGCGAACGCGTAGGCCAGTCGGCGTTGAAGTAGTGCTTCACATACGCGATGCGCTCGCGATCCACGGAGTCGACCATTTCCGCGGCATCCTCTTCGCTGTGTCCCTCTGCCATGGTGCGCCGGATCTTCTCCGAGCGCGGAGCATAGAGAAAGACGTGGAACGCGTCGGGATTTTCCCGCAGGAGATAGGGCGCGCCGCGGCCGACGACAACCGCGTTCCCTTCCTGCGCGATCTTGTTCATGACTTCCTGCATCATCGGCAACATGCAGTCGGCATCGAACATCTGGCTGCCCAGCGCAGCGGAATTGCGCTCGTAACTGCCACGCCAGAAGGATTTCGCCAGGCGGTGCAGGCGGCTATCCATACGTTCATCGCAGCGCCGTACGGCCGATTGGTCGACGCTGGCAAGGCGTGCAATCTCTGCGGTGAGCAATTGGTCCCACACCTTCCAGCCCAGGTGGTTGGCTAGTTGAGCGGCGATGGCAGCGGCTCCGCAGCCGTACTCACGCTCGATGGTAATCAGACGGAACATGGCCGAGACTTAGGTTTAGTGTACTGCGATTCCGCCGCCCGGCTTCGATTTTTTCATCAAGAAGACCAAGGGGACCATGGCCAGAATGGCCATTCCGAGAAACCAGAAACAATCGATATAGGACAACATCGCGGCCTGGCGCTCGAGCGTGCCCTGGATCAGGGCATAAGCCTGTCGCGTCGCCCCCGCCGCGCTGGCACCGTGAGCCTGCATGGCGTTCGACGCACCTTTAATCATCGACTGCAGCGCGGGGTTGGATTGGCTCAGATGGCTGGACAAATCGGTCATGTGCACCTGGCCGCGCCGATCGAGCAGCGTGGTAACGACGGAAATTCCGACACTTCCGCCTATATTGCGCGCCAAATTCATCAGACCCGAAGCGGCGTTATTCTTGTCGCGCGGCAGGAAAGCATACGCCGCCGTATTAATGGGCACGAACAAGAACGCCATCCCAACTGCCTGGACTACGCGCGCGGTGGCCAGCGTCCGGAAATCAATCTCAAGGTCAAAGCCGGTCATGTGAAACAGCGAGAACGACAAGACCAGCAGACCGAACAAAAGAAGCCACCGCGGGGTATACCGTGAAAGCAGAAAACCCACCAGCGGCAGCAGAACAATGATCGTGAAGCCGCCGGGCATGAGAGCCAGGCCCGCCTGTTGTGCCGTATAGCCGAGCAGAGTCTGGGAGAAGAGAGGAATCAGCAAAGTGCTGCCCAGCAGGGCAAAACCCAGCATGAACATGAGCAGATTCGAGACGCCAAAGGTTCGGTCACGGAACAGATGCAGATCGATGATGGGATCTTTGTGCCGCCACTCCCAGATAATCACGAAGATCAAGGCCGCCGCGCAAATTATCGAAAGCGTGACGATAAAGTTGGATTCAAACCAGTCGTCGCGCTGCCCCTTGTCCAGAACGATTTGCAGGGCTCCCAGCCCCAGTGCGACAAATCCGAGTCCAACGTAGTCGATGTGAGTTTCGCTGAGTTTGCGGCGCTTGAAGTAGGGCGGGTCCTGAATCAGTCTCGAAGTAAGAAGGATGGAGAGGATCCCGACGGGGATGTTGATAAAGAAAATCCAGCGCCAACTGAAGTTGTCGGTGATCCAACCGCCCAGTGTCGGGCCAATCGCAGGAGCGGTGACAACGGCCATTCCATAAACGGCAAAGGCCATGCCCCGCTTGGCCGGCGGAAATGTGTCCGCCAGGATAGCTTGTTCACTGGGCTGCAAGCCTCCCCCACCCGCGCCCTGCAGGATCCGGCATATGATCAGCGTCGCCAGGTTCGGGGCAAGCCCGCACAGGAACGAACTCACCGTGAACAGGGCCACGCAGCCCATGTAGAAATTCTTGCGGCCGATGATGGACGACAGCCAACCGCTCAACGGCAGCACGATCGCGTTGGAAACAAGGTACGAAGTCAGGATCCAGGTGCTTTCGTCCTGCCCCGCCGAGAGACTTCCCGCGATGTGCGGCAGAGCGACGTTGGCGATGGAAGTGTCGAGCACCTCCATGAACGTCGCCAGGGTAACCGCCAGCGCGATAATCCACGGATTGACCGCGGGACGCCAGGCATCGGCCTGATCCAAGGTGGCAGTGGCCGCACTCATTTAGCGAATCCAGACCTTGGGAGTGACGGACATGCCGGGGCGCAATTGGCGATCATTGTTGGCGCCAGGATCGAGCACGATCTTCACCGGGATGCGCTGCACCACTTTCACATAGTTTCCGGTGGCGTTTTCCGGAGGCAGCAGGCTGAAGCGAGCGCCACTGGCTCCGGCGACGCTGTCCACCTTGCCGTTGTAGGATCTGCCGTTGGCGTCGACATCGAGGGTGACGCGCGCACCGACCTTCATGTTCCGAAGCTGTGTTTCTTTGAAGTTCGCCGTGATCCAAACGTCGTCGAGATTGATGATCTTCATCAGTTCCTGGCCGGGAGCCACATTCTGTCCGACTTCTACGGTTCGGTCGCTGACGATTCCGTTCACGGGGGCGACGATCTTCGTGTATTGCAAGTTCAGCGCGGCCTGGTCGAGATCAGCCTTCTTGCGCTGAGCTTCCGCGAGCGCAGACGCGGCTCGGGCGCGCGTGATCTGCATCTGCTTGGGCGCAGTGTTCGCGTTATTGTAGTTTGCCTGTGCCTGCACGAGCTTGCCCTGTGCCTGCGTGACCTGCTGTTGCGCGCCATCGGCAGTGGCGCGAGCAGCTTCGACGGCGGCCGCACTGGCCTTGGCGGCGGCGGTTGCCTGGTCGTACTGCTGCTGCGAGATCTCCTGCTTGTCGACTAATTGCTTGTAGCGGACCAGATCGTTCTGCGCCTTCACGTTATTCGCTTCGGCTTCCTGCAACTGAGCCTTGGCGGCTTCAAACTGTTGTTTGGCGACCTGAATGCCTGCGCTGGCGCTGCTCACGTCCGCCTCGGTCGAGGACACCTGGCTGGTGGTATTGACCGAAGTGATCGGAACATTCACACCGGCCGCAACGGCGGCTGCTTGAGCATCTTCGAAATCGGCTTTGGCGCGCTCGTAGGCCACTTGATAGTCCGCCGGATCGATCTCGACCAGAACGGTTCCCGCCTGCACGTATTGATTGTCCTCGACGTTGAGCTTAATGACGTGGCCGGTAACGCGTGCACTGGTGGAATTGACATGGCCGTCGACCTGGGCATCGTCAGTCGATTCATAGCTCGTGAAGTAGCGGTAGGCGAAGAATCCAGCAACCGCAAGGACGATGAGGGCGATCCCCACTCCGATTCGGAAACCGGAACTCTGCGTGCGAGAAGGCTGGGTGTGAAAGTCTTCCTCGGTGGCCGGCAGCGGCTTGGTGCTGCTCGCCGGCTTCTCAACCGCAGGCTTCTCGACAGCTTTCTCGACAATGGCGGGGAGATTTTGTGTGGTTTCCATACGTTCTTAATTGCCCTTCAAAAACCGCTTAACGCCCTCTTCCGCGTCGCCGATCGCGTGCGCCAGTTCGACCTTCGAAAGATTATGGGCATAGAGACTCTGAATATAACTCTCGTGCGCGCTCGCAACGGCTTGCTGCGCTTGCACCACTTCCAGATTGTCG
>DATDGW010000231.1:0-5543 GCA_036521895.1 Candidatus Sulfotelmatobacter sp.
CGGCAAGTGCTGTCCTATGGCTTCGGCCTGGAGGTCAGCCGCGGAGGGTTGTACCGGGCGCTGGCGCGCATGGCACACCGCGCAGCACTCACCTATGACGGACTGCTGGAAACCGCGCGGCAAGCTCCCTTCAACGGGATGTTAACGACGGCGAGCGAAGGGGCCATTTTCGCGGGGCCGATGAGGGCCACACCGCGATAGCTCGGTGGCGGTGGCTGGACCCACAACCTGCGGAAATCCGCCGGCCCTATTTCTCCGGGAAATAGGCCTTGGCCGGAATCTCGCAGATCCACAACCACATAGAGGGAACAGTCGCAAAGAGAATCGATCTCTACACACCCACACACACGCGCCGCTGCGGCGGGAAAAATCAAACCATCGCCCTGAGATAGAGTATTGATTTCCGCTGAACCAGAGATCGTTGTGCCCCGGAGAGGATTCGCATTCCCCTCCAGGGCTGAGCTTCTGGGAGCATTCACCTCCCATGGGCCTTCCCGAGAATCCTACACGGCATCTCGAAAAGCAAGGGGCGCGCAGGCGCCGGCGACCGGTGCGCCGGCCGCGGGCGCGGAAGTGTTTGCTGAAGGGATGCGAGCAATGGTTTCATCCGCGGCATGCACGCCAGCGATATTGTGGCGCAACCTGCCAGAAGGAAGCACGGAAATGGGCGCAGAGAAAGGCCGGGCGGACTTGGCGGGCCACGACAGCCGGCAAACAGAAGCGGAACGGGCAAAGCCAGCGCTACCGGGAACGGCGGAAAACCCGCAAACCACCGGAGAAAGAAGCGGTTCCGGAGCCGGCGAGGGTCATCACTAAGAATTTTTTTCGACGCTTGCTGCGACCGGCCTGGCTGTTATGAGTGCTTCGTGCGGCAGCGGCGGAGTCCGCGGCAGCGGTTCTGCTCCCGAGCGTGCCGGCGCGCGATGGAACGCGTGTGGGAACGAGAACGGCGCTGGCGCAGAAGGCGCACCGGGCGCCACCATCACGCTCGCAGCCGCCCCAGGCACGACAACCATGAGTACTGTCACCGCCGCCGAGATGAGCTTGACATATTGATTCCTCCCCGCCGCCGCCTTACATTCAGCCTGTGCTGCGCTGGGCCGAAGAAAGCGTGAAGCTGGACTGCGACGAGATCGGCGAACACTACGGCCGGTACCGCCTTCACCTGCCGGAAGCCGAACGAGCGATGGCGCGGTCGCTGGAGCGCTATGGGCAACTATCGCCCGTGGTGGTGTGCCGGCGGCAGGAACGCTATGAGCTGATCGACGGGTTCAAGCGGTTGGGTGCGGCGCGCCGGCTGGCACAACTCTCGCATCTCTCGGCCCGGTTGCTGGAAGCCGACGAGCGCACTGCCAAAGCCGCCATATATGGGCTGAATCGCGCCGGCGGCCGCACGCGGGAGCTGGAAGAAGCCTGGATCATTCAGGCGCTGGTGCGGGAAGACGGAATGAGCCAAGTCGAAGTGGCGGAGTTATTGGGGCGGCACAAAAGCTGGGTGTGCCGTCGTCTGGCGCTGGTTGAGCGGTTAGGGCCCAAGGCCAAGGACGATCTGCGAGTGGGGCTGTTGTCGCCGACAGCGGCGCGACAGATCGTGCGGTTGCCGGAGGGCAACCAAGCCGAAGTCCTGGACGCGATCCGGCGCGAAGCGTTGACCAGCGCGGAGTTGGCGGGGGTGGTGGATCTCTGGATCGGCTGTGCCGAACGCCGCCAGCAGGAGTATCTCCTCCGGCATCCGCGCGAAGCCTTATCGCAGGCCAATGGAACACTGCCCACGGCGCACGATCCTCGTCTGAGCGAAGACGGAAACCGCGTGTGGAAGCGGGTGGGATTGCTGCTGGATGTGTTGGGCCGCATGGAGGTCTGGCTGGCGCATCATGGCCGCACCGGACTGACTCCCGAAGACCGCGCGATTCTGGCGCCGCGTTTCCAGCGACTGGCGCGCGATGCCGGATCGGTAGCGGCGCTGAGCCAGGACTTCGTCAGTGAACTGGAGCCTCGGTGAAGGAATCCACGCGCAACGAGATCGTCCGGCTGCATTACGGAGGCGCCTCGCAACGCCGGATTGCACGTCTGTTGGGAATCGACCGCAAGAGCGTGGGTCGCGTGTTGGCGGATCACCAGAATCGCCGCACGAGGGCCGCAGAAAAGGAACGCGCCCGCCGGCCCAGCCTGCTGGACCCGTTGGCGGATCAGATTGCGCAACTGCTCGAGCGCTATCCCAATCTGACCGCGGTGCGATTGCATGAAGAGCTATGCCGGCTGGGTTTCACCGGCCACTACACCATCGTGCGCGAGCGGCTGCGCGTGCTGCGGCCGCATCTGCCCAAAGCACCAGTGAAGCGATTTGAGACGGCTGCGGGATTGCAAGCCCAGATGGATTATTCCCCTTACGACATCGCTTTCACGGCGGAAGGCCGACGCCGGGTGCATGCCTTCAGTTACCTGCTGGCTTACTCGCGCCGCCAGTACCTGCGCTTTGTAGAGACACAGGACTTTGCCACCACCATCCGGGAACACATTCGGGCTTTTGAATATTTTGGTGGATTGGCTGCCACCTGCCTCTACGACAACATGAAAGTCGTGGTAACCGGCTACGATGGCGACCAGCCGATCTATAACACCCGGTTTCTGGCCTTCGCCACGCACTACGGTTTTCAACCCTGGGCTTGCCGTCCGCGCCGCCCGCAAACCAAGGGTAAAATCGAGCGACCCTTTGCCTATATAGAAGGCAATCTACTCAATGGCCGTACGTTCACTTCCCTGGAACACTTGAATGAGGTCGCGGCGCAATGGCTGGCCCACACCGCCGATGTGCGCTTCCATCAGGAAATCAAAGCGCGGCCGATCGATCGGTTCCAGGAGGAACAAGCGCACCTGCTGAGTCTGCCCGCACAACCGTACGATACGGCTCAGGTTCTGTACCGGACCGTGAACAGTGAAGGGCATGTGCTGTATCGGCAGAACTTCTACTCCGTGCCCTGGCAGCGGATTGGCGAGTTGCTGCCGGTGCGCATCACCGAGAAGGAATTGATCCTCTATGGACCGGATATCCGGGAGATCGCCCGCCATCCCCTGTACCCCTCCGGAATCACCGGCGAGAAGCATACGCTGCCGGAGCACGCGCCCGGACGCGATCATCAGCAGAAATACGAACTGCTGAAGGAGCGCTTCGCCGAGTTCGGAGCGGATGGAGTTTTGTTCCTGGAGGAACTGGTGCGCACGCGCCGCTGCGGAAAGAATGAGGCCGCGCGCGTGCTGGGACTGCTGGCCACCTACCATCGCGAAGACCTGGCGCGGGCGCTGGAACGCGCCATCCGTTATCGTGCGTTCTCCTGGAGCGCGGTGGAACGGATTCTGGCGGCGCAGGCGCGCCCGCGCTCGGTGCAGGAAGCGCTCGTCACCGAAGCGCAGGAACAACTCGCGGAGATCCTCCGCCAAGCTCCTTTATCGGCTCGTCCCACAGCAGAATATCAGGCGCTGCTGGAAGAAGCGGAAACCCGTCATGAAAAAGACGACGACGATCCCCACGACCCCACTGCGTGATCAGTGCTTACGCCACTGCTCCACGCTGGCGATTCCCTTGGAACCAGCGGCCCTGGACGAAGTCCTCTCCCAGGCGGAAAAACAGAGCCTATCTCATCTTCAGTTTCTCGACCTCTTGCTGGGTGCGCAGGCCAATGCCCGCCGCGAACGCTCCATCGCGCGCCGGATTCGAGACGCCCACTTTGCGGAGAGCAAAACCTTGGAGGGCTTCGACTGGAACTTTAATCCCAAAACCTTCGACCGGGTGCAGGTTGAAGAGCTGGCCACGGGAGATTTCATCCGCCGCCGGACCAACCTAGTGATGGTCGGCTGGAGCGGAATCGGCAAGAGTCACATCATGCAGGCTCTGGGGCAGAAAGCCTGCGTCCACGGATATCGCGTGCTGTATCGGACCAGCGCCGAGTTGCTGAGCGATTTGACGGCTTCGCTCGCCGACAAAACGCTTCCCGCGCGGTTGCGCCGTTATGCGAGCCCAGATCTTTTGATCATCGACGAATTTGGGTTCGACCGCATCGAACGCAACGAGTGTGCGCAAGCCGCGCACCTGCTGTACAAAATCATCGCTTCCCGAAATCAGAAGCGCTCCACGGCGCTGGTCACCAATGTCGACTTCGACAAATGGGCAGAGTATCTTTCCGACGGCCCCCTGGCGATGGCCTTCTTGGATCGCCTGATCGAGGGAGCCATCATCCTCAGCCTCAAAGGCAAGTCCTATCGCGCGCCGAAGACGAAACGCTCAGCAGACGACACGCCGGAAAAGTAGCGGCCCACTTTTTGCGCATGACCTCGCCCAGAGCGTAACCGCCGGACTGGCCCCTTTTTACCCGCAAAAATGGACCTCTTTTTCGCCGCCATCGACACGACACGGCAGGCACCTCCAATCGGTTCTAGTTTATGTCTACGCGACCTGGTTACTACATAGCATGTAACTGGTAATTTGTTACCTCGGTCTTGGTACCGGTAAGTATGAGAATGTCTCCTGCACGAGTCTGGAAACCTCCCCCGGCACGCTGTTAGCCGGTGAGAGGCAATTCGAATCCATCGCCTGGAAGATGCTGGAGTTTTTTGTCCAACGCCCGCAGAGAGAATTTGGGCGAGCGGCAGAGTTTCCGCAGCTCGCGCTCTTCGCGCAGAATCTCGGCGGCCATCGCAGGGATTTTCGAAGCGATGGACAACGGAATCAAATGCACGCCGTGGCGGTCGCCATGAATCAGATCGCCGGGACGGATTTTCAATCCGCCGATCTCCACCGGCTCACCGTATTCGGAAATATGAGCGTACATATGGGAGACGGCGACACCGCGAGAGAACAGATGAAACCCCAACGCCTCCACGGCCGGCAGATCGCGCACGCTTCCGTTGGTCACGTATCCGACGCAATGGATGGCCAGACCGATGAGCGCGTGCAGTTCGCCCACCAGAGCGCCCGCACCTGGCTTCTCGTCCACATCCTGCACAACCATGATGCGCGGCTCGGGAATCGAGGCCACATAGCGCCACCAGTTCATATTTTCGTGGTAGGCCCGGCCGTAAACGGGCGCTGATGTGGATCGCATACGGCCGGTGGTCGCGTAGCCCAGCATCGGCTTGAAATTCGGGAACTGGCAGTGCAGCGCGCCTCCGCATACCACTCCCTCGTTGCGCAGGCGGACTTTTAGCCGCTCAATGGCATTGGAGACGGTGCAGGTATCGAGGTTCTGGATGGTTTCGAAATCCGAGTTGGAAAAGGCAGACACGGGAGCGCAAGTAACCACGAACGCGACGACGCGGACCCGGGCGGGAGGCGCCGTCTACCTCGCACCCCCGCGTCAGGTCCAGCCCGGGATTTTCGGGAGAAATTGGGCGGGCAAATTTCTCCACACTCAGCGCTCAGAATGCGCGAGCGCGCGCATCGGAGGTCCCGCGCGCCCGCGGTGCTGAGCATCGCCGGTCTGAGTTGTGTGCCGAGCATGTTCGGCAGTTTGGAAGTGAAAGTCTTCTACCCAACCTGGTGGAGGTGA
>DATDGW010000232.1:0-2155 GCA_036521895.1 Candidatus Sulfotelmatobacter sp.
CGGCAAGTGCTGTCCTATGGCTTCGGCCTGGAGGTCAGCCGCGGAGGGTTGTACCGGGCGCTGGCGCGCATGGCACACCGCGCAGCACTCACCTATGACGGACTGCTGGAAACCGCGCGGCAAGCTCCCTTCAACGGGATGGATGAAACCGGCTGGAAAGTCGGTGGGCGGCTGCAGTGGTTGCACGTGGCGGTGAGCGCGCAGGTGACCGTATACGCCATCCTGCCGGGGCGAGGGTACCAGCAGGCGGCAGCGATCCTGGGCGCCGCATACGACGGATTTCTGGTGCACGACGGCTGGGCACCTTACTACCGATTCCAGTGCGCGTTCCATCAAAGCTGTCTGGCCCATCTGCTCAAACGTTGCCGGGAGATGGCGCACATCGCTTCGCCAGCAGCGCTGGCCTTCCCGCAAGCCGTAGAGGATCTGCTGGAAACCAGCTTGGAGTTGCGCGACCGCCATGAGCGGGGCGAGATCTCCGAGCGCGGTCTCGCGATCGCCACCGGAAAACTGGAAACCAAGCTAGACCGGATGCTGGGAACACGCCGCCGGAACCCAGCGAATCATCGGCTGGCGCGGCATCTGGAACATGAATGGCTGTGGCTGTTCACATTCCTGCACTGTCCTGGACTGGATGCCACCAACAATGCGGCGGAGCGCGCGATCCGCGGCATGGTGATTGCCCGCAAGGTGTGGGGCGGGAACCGGACCTGGAATGGAGCGCGCACGCACCAGATTCTGGTTAGCGTGCTGCGCACCTGCGGGCAGCAGGGCAGAGACGCGTTCACGCGTTGCGTGAGGCTGTTGCGCGCGCCCCGGAGCGTGATTCTGGACATTGTGCCGGGCGCGGGCTAACCGCGCCATTCTCGACTGCATGCCTGCATCTCTCACCTCTTGCGGACGCACGTTCGTCGCCGCCGAACTGGAGTTAATGCGCCAGACCGCGCAGGAGTTTTCCGCCCTCGGCGTGACCGAAATCGCACGCACCGTCTGCGAGTTGCTGGAGTGGACCCGACCCAACGGGGGGCTGAAGAACCATGAGTGCCGGCAACTGCTGGAGCGGCTCCAGACGGAAGGCTTCCTGAAGCTTCCCGAAGTGCGGAAGTTGGGCGGGAGGGGTCCGCGACGCGCAGATGGATCGGAGGCTGGTTGCGAGCAGGCGCCGGTGGCATGTGTCGCCAGCGCATGCGAGCCTTTGGCGCTGGCTTTGGTGGAAGGCGCGGCGGAGAGCCGCCGGTGGCGTGAGCAGATCGAACGGTATCACTATCTCGGGTGTCGCGTGCCGTTCGGCGCGCACCTGCGCTACTGGGTACGCCATGGGGAGCGGGAGTTGGCCTGTCTGTTGTGGACCTCGCCGGCCTGGAAGATGCAGGCGCGAGACACCTGGATCGGCTGGAATGACGAGCAGCGGCGATGCAACTTGCAACGGATCGTGAACAACGGAAGATTCCTCATTTTGCCGTGGGTCCAGGTCAAAGGGTTGGCCAGTAAAATTCTGGCACTGAGCGCCCGACGATTGCCACGCGACTGGGAGGCCCACTACGGATATCGCCCACTGCTGCTGGAAACCCTGGTCGATTCGGCTCGCTTTCGTGGAACCTGTTACCGGGCAGCTAACTGGATCTGTGTCGGGCAGACTACCGGGCGCGGACGCATGGATCAGGAGCACAAAGCACACGGCCGCGCGGTCAAGGGTATCTATGTCTATCCGCTCGTCCGCGATGTCCGCAACCGGCTATGCAGTGATCTCACGTGGTAAACAAATACGATAAATATTGCCGCTCGCATCCAGGGCTACACCGTTACCGTCGTCCGTTCCCGATCCGCCAAAGTAGGTCGAAAAAACCAGAGCGGGATCGATAACGAGAGCCTTGCGCGAATCGTAGCGCCCAATCTGGAATCCTACGCGATCCCTGCCCAGCCGGAGATAGCGCGCTTCCACGCGCTTCCGGCCCGCCGCGGTGTCTTGATATACCACCGGCCGGCGCTGCAGGATTCGCGATCCACCAACGGTCAATACTAGATCTCCCGCGTCGTCGATCTGTATCTGGTCCGCACCCTCGATCTTCAACTGAATCCGCCGGGAGTCGGCGTGCGGACCAAGGACGAAATCGTATTCGATCTGCGGTCCTTGGCCGTAGTAGGCTACGTCCAC